>CAIOKP010000277.1 GCA_903858875.1 uncultured Sphingomonadales bacterium | reverse complement strand
GCCTGTGGCGCGGCGATCCCGGCGTGGATGGCCGGCCTGTTCCAAGGGCTGGATACCCACCCCGCCTCGCGCCAGTTGGTCGCCGCGACCGTCGCGGCCGAATTCTGTCGCCGGCTTTATGCAGGCGGAGTGCGCGATTTCCACTTCTATACGCTCAACCGGGCGGAATTGTCCTACGCCATTTGCCATTTGCTGGGCTTGCGTCCGAACGGCGTCGTCTTGGCGGAGAAAGCCGCATGACCCAGATTACCCCGTCCGCGGCCCGCGTCGCACTATTTGCACAGGCGGCGCAGCGTATCCTGATCACCGACGGCGCCTTTGGCACCGAGATCCAGAACCACAAGTTGACCGAGGCGGATTATGCAGGGTCGCTGGGTCTGGCCCGCGATCAAAAGGGCAATAATGACATCCTCGCGCTGACCAAGCCCGAAGTGCCCGAATCGATCCACCGCGCCTATTTCGCAGCCGGGGCCGACATTGCCGAAACCAACACGTTTTCGGCCAACCGCATCAGCCAGGCCGACTATGCCGCCGAACATCTGGTGCGCGAGATCAACGTCGAATCGGCCAAACTGGCGCGCCGCGTGGCGGATGAATTCACCGCCAAGGACGGCCGCCCGCGCTTCGTCGCCGGCGCCATCGGGCCGACCAACAAGACGCTGTCGCTATCGCCCGACGTCAACGACCCCGGCTATCGCGAGGTCGATTGGGACACGCTGGTCGATGTCTATGCCGAACAGATCACCGCGCTGATTGAGGGCGGCGTCGATTTCATTCTGATCGAGACGGTGTTCGACACGCTGAACGCCAAGGCCGGGATCATGGCGGTGCGCCAGGTCGAACAGGCGCTGGGGCGTGAAATTCCGATCATGATGTCGATGACGCTGACCGACCTGTCAGGCCGCAATCTGTCGGGCCATACGGTCGAGGCGTTCTGGCACGCGGTGCGTCATGCGCGGCCGATCACCATCGGGCTGAATTGCTCGTTCGGCGCGCAGCAATTGCGCCCCCATGTCAAAGTTCTGGCCGAGATCGCCGATACGCTGATCATGGTCTATCCCAACGCGGGCCTGCCCAACGAATTGGGCGAATATGACGAATTGCCTGCCACCACCGCCGCGCTGGTCAAGGAATGGGCCGATGCGGGGCAGGTCAATATCTTGGGCGGCTGTTGCGGATCGACCCCGGCGCATATTGCCGCGATTGCCCGCGCGGTGGCTGGCCTGCCACCGCGCAAGCTGCCCGTGCTGGCGCATGTGACGCGCCTTGCCGGCCTTGAACCTTTTATCATGGCCAATTGAGCCAGACCGGAATGACCATGACCCCTTCCTCCTCGTCGCGCTTCGTCAATGTGGGCGAGCGTACCAATGTCACCGGCAGCGCCGCGTTCAAAAAGCTGATCCTGGCGGGCGATTACCCCCGCGCGGTCGAAGTCGCGCGCCAACAGGTCGAGAACGGCGCGCAGATTATCGACATCAACATGGACGAGGGGCTGCTCGACGCGGTCCACGCCATGACGACCTACCTCAAATTGCTGGCGGCGGAACCTGACATTGCCCGCGTGCCGACGATGATCGATTCGTCGAAATGGGACGTGATCGAGGCCGGCCTCAAATGCGTGTCCGGCAAGCCGATCGTCAACTCGATCAGCATGAAGGAAGGCGAGGCCGCTTTCCTCGCCCAAGCGCGCAAATGTATGGATTACGGCGCGGCCGTGGTCGTCATGGCCTTTGACGAAACGGGTCAGGCCGACACCAAGGCGCGCAAGGTCGCGATCTGTTCGCGCGCCTACAAACTGTTGACCGAGATGGGTTTCCCACCCGAGGACATCATCTTCGATCCCAACATCTTTGCCGTTGCCACCGGCATCGAGGAACATGATCGCTATGCCCTCGACTTCATCGAGGCGTGCAGCGAGATCAAGGCCGCCTGCCCGCATGTCCACATCAGCGGCGGGCTGTCGAACCTGTCCTTCTCGTTTCGCGGCAATGAGCCGGTGCGCCGGGCAATGCACTCCGTGTTCCTCTATCACGCCATCGCGGCGGGAATGGACATGGCGATCGTCAACGCCGGACAGATCGACATCTATGCCCAGATCGACCCGGCCTTGCGCGATGCGTGCGAGGATGTGATCCTGATGCGGCCGATCCCCGCCGATTGCGGCTTTGAAACCGCGACGGAACGGCTGATCGCCATCGCCGAAAGCTATAAGGGCCAGGACAAAGCCGCCGAAAAGGCCGCCGAGGAATGGCGATCCTATGACGTCACCCGCCGCCTCGAACACGCGCTGGTCAAGGGCATCGACGCGCATATCGTCGAGGATACCGAGGAAGCGCGGCTTGCAGTGGCCGCGCGCGGCGGCCGCCCGATCGAAGTGATCGAGGGGCCATTGATGGCCGGCATGAACCGCGTCGGCGACCTGTTCGGATCAGGCCAGATGTTCCTGCCGCAAGTGGTGAAATCCGCCCGCGTGATGAAAAAGGCGGTCGCCCACCTCATCCCTTATATCGAGGCCTTGAAGGAAGCCGGCGCCCGGCCAAAGGGCCGCATCATCATGGCCACGGTCAAGGGCGATGTGCATGATATCGGCAAGAACATCGTCGGCGTCGTGCTGCAATGCAACGGCTATGAGGTGATCGACCTTGGCGTCATGGTGCCATGGGTAAAAATCCTCGAGGTTGCCAAGGCCGAAGACGTCGACATCATCGGCCTGTCGGGCCTGATCACCCCCAGCCTCGATGAAATGGTCACCGTGGCCGAGGAAATGCAGCGGGCGGGATTCACCATCCCGCTGCTGATCGGCGGCGCGACCACCAGCAAGGTGCATACCGCCCTGCGCATCGAGCCGGCCTATGATGGCCCGGTGATCCACGTGCTCGACGCCAGCCGCGCGGTGGGGGTGGCCAGCCAATTGCTGTCCGACACACAGGCCGACGCGTTTATCGCGGCGACGGCAGCCGAATATCAGGCTGTCCGCACCGCGCGCGAAGGCAAGGGCCAGAGCCCGTTGCTCTCGCTCGCCGATGCCCGCGCCAACGCGTTTGTCATCGACGTCGCGGCAAAGGCCCCAGCCCCGGCACAGCCCGGCATTCACCGGTTCGACGCGTGGGATCTGGCCGATCTCGCCGAATTTATCGACTGGACGCCATTCTTCCGCGCTTGGGAATTGGCCGGGGTGTATCCGGCCATCCTCGAGGATGACGTGGTTGGCGAATCGGCACGTGCCCTGTTCGCCGATGCCCAGGCAATGGTGCAGCGGATCATTGACGAGAAATGGCTGACCGCGCGCGGCGTCGCCGGTTTTTGGCCAGCGCACCGGGACGGCGACGATATATTGCTGGCCGACGGCACCCGCCTGCCCTTTTTACGCCAACAATTCGCCAAGAGCCGTGGGTCAAATGGAAAAGGCCGCGCCAACTTCTGCCTCGCCGATTTCATCGCGCCGCAGGACGACTGGATCGGCGGCTTTGCCGTCGGCATCCACGGGATCGAGCCACATCTCGCCCGGTTCAAGGCCGACCACGACGACTATAACGACATCCTGCTGAAAGCGCTGGCCGACCGCTTTGCCGAGGCCTTTGCCGAACGGCTGCACCAGCATGTACGCACCACGCTGTGGGCCTATGCACCGGGCGAACAATTGACCAACGCGGCACTCGTCCGCGAACAATATCGCGGTATTCGCCCCGCGCCCGGCTATCCCGCCTGCCCGGATCACAGCCTGAAACCCATCCTGTTCGACCTGCTGTCGGCCACCGAGAACACCGGCATCACCCTCACCGAATCGCAGGCGATGTTGCCCACCGCGGCAGTCAGCGGGTTTTATTTCGCCCACCCCGACAGCCAATATTTCGGCGTCGCGCGGATCGGCCGCGATCAGGTCGAGGATTACGCCCGACGCCGGGACATTGATCTGGCCGTGGCGGAGCGATGGTTGCGGCCTAATCTGGATTGAGGGGGGGCAAGGTCCGAGGGGGCGCGCTGGCCCGCTGCTGCTAAACCTTCCATAACCTGGCCCCCTCTGTCATAAGCCCGGCCGTGACCACTGCCCCCCAAACCTCGCTTGATGCGCTGCACCGTACCTTTGGCTTCACCGCGTTTCGCGGAGTGCAGGAACAGGTGGTGGACCGGGTGCTGACGGGACAATCGACGCTCGCGGTGATGCCGACCGGCGCGGGTAAATCGCTGACCTATCAATTGCCCGCCGTGATGATGGACGGCACCTGTGTGGTGGTCAGCCCGCTGATCGCGCTGATGCACGACCAATTGCGCTCGGCCAGCGCCAACGGCATCCGCGCCGCCAGCCTGACCAGCGCCGATACCAACCAGCAACAGACCATGGCCGCGCTGCGCAATGGCGAGCTCGACCTGCTGTATGTTGCGCCCGAACGCGCCAGTCAGGCGCATTTCCGCGAATTGCTGTCCCAGGCGCGGATCACCCTGTTCGCGATTGATGAGGCGCATTGCGTCTCGCAATGGGGGCATGATTTCCGGCCGGATTACCGCCTGCTGCGCCCGATGATGGACCTGTTCCCAGACGTGCCACGCCTCGCGCTGACCGCAACGGCGGATGCGCATACGCGGCAGGACATTCTGGCGCAGCTCGGCATTGGCGAGGATGGGCTGATCGTTTCGGGCTTTGACCGGCCCAATATTCAATACCGCATCGCCGCGCGCGACACCCCGCTGGCGCAGATCAAGCGGTTGATGGCCGACACTCCCGGCCCCGGCATCGTCTATGCCCAAACCCGCGCCGGGGTCGAGCGCATGGCCGATAGTCTCGCCGCATCGGGCCGCCGCGTCTTGCCCTATCACGCCGGCCTTTCGTCCGAAACGCGCGCAGCCAATCAGGCCGCCTTTGTCGCGTCCGAGGATATGGTGATGGTCGCCACCATCGCGTTTGGCATGGGCATCGACAAGCCGGACGTGCGCTTTGTCGCCCATGCCGGCCTGCCCAAATCGATCGAGGCCTATTATCAGGAAACCGGCCGCGCCGGCCGCGATGGCGACCCGGCGGTGGCGATGATGCTGTGGGGGGCGGAGGATTTCGTCCGCGCGCGGCAAAGGCTGGACGAGGTCGAGGAGGCGCGCCGCCCCGGCGAACTGACCCGGTTGAACGCGATGGCGACGCTGGTTGAAACGGTAGGGTGCCGCCGCGCCCTGCTGCGCCGCCATTTTGGCGAGGACGCGCCCGCCTCTTGCGGCAATTGCGACAATTGCCTCAATCCACCGGGGGTGATCGACGTCACCGATCTCGCCCGCAAACTGCTCTCCGCCGTCTATCGCACCGGACAACGCTATGGCCTTGGTTATGTCACCAGCGTGATGTTGGGACAGGATGACGAGAAGGTCACCACGCGCGGCCATGCCAGCCTGTCGGTGTTCGGCATCATGACCGCCGAGGAAGCGCCGCTGCTACGCCCCCTCGCGCGCGCGTTGCAGGCCCGCGGCGCGCTGGAGGCGACCGAGCATGGCGGCCTCGCGCTGGCGGGCGACGCGCGCGACATCCTGAAGGGCGAGGCCGCGGTGCTGATCGCCCAACCCACCGCAAAGGAAAAGCCGGGGCGCAAGGACCGTGGCACATCGCAGGCGCTCAACCCGGTCGGCGATCCGCTGTTCGAGGCGCTGCGCTCGACCCGGCGCGATTTGGCGAAGGAGGCTGGCGTGCCACCCTATGTCATCTTCCACGACGCCACCTTGCGCGATATGGCCGCCGCCCGGCCCGCCACGCTGGACGCGCTGGGCCGCGTCAATGGCGTCGGCGGACGCAAGCTGGAGGCCTATGGCGAAGCGTTTTTGCGCGCCATTCGCGACCATGGCTAGCGCATGATCAACACCGCACGGGCGATCTTGCGCGATCAGTTCGGCCATGCGGATTTTCGCGGGGTGCAGGCGCGAGTGGTCGCCCGGGTGCTGGCGGGGCAGTCCTGCCTCGCCGTCATGCCGACCGGCGCTGGCAAATCGCTGACCTATCAATTGCCCGCCGTGATGATGCCGGGGACCGCCATCGTGATATCGCCGCTGATCGCGTTGATGCATGACCAGATGCGGGCCGCCCGCGCCCACGGATTGCGCGCCGCAACGCTGACCAGCGCCGATGATGACAAGGCCGAAACCATCGCCCGGCTGCAGGCGGGCCAACTCGACCTGCTGTATGTCGCGCCCGAACGCGCGGCGCGGGCCGAATTTGCCGAAATGCTGGCGGAGGTGCCGGTGGCGCTGTTCGCGATTGATGAAGCGCATTGCGTGTCTGAATGGGGGCATGATTTCCGCCCCGATTACCGCGCACTGGGTCCGTTGCTCGACGCCCATGCCGCGCCGCGCCTCGCGCTGACCGCGACGGCGGATGTGCATACGCGCGCCGACATCTGCGACCATTTTGGGATTGCCGCCGATGGGCTGGTGCTGGATGGTTTTGATCGGCCCAACATCCATTATGCGATGGCCCGGCGCGGCGATGCGGTGGCGCAATTGACCCGCCTGCTGCGCGAACAGCCGGGCGCCGGGATCATCTATGCGCGCACCCGCGCCGAGGTCGAACGCCTGTCCGACGCGCTGAGCATGACCGGGCGGCGGGTGCTGCCCTATCACGCCGGCCTGTGGCCCGAACAACGTCAGGCCAACCAGAGCGCCTTTTTCACCAGCCGCGACACGGTAATGGTCGCGACAATCGCGTTCGGCATGGGGGTGGACAAGCCCGACGTGCGCTTCATCGCCCATGTCGGACCGCCGCGGTCAGTCGAGGCCTATTATCAGGAAACCGGCCGCGCGGGCCGCGATGGCGCGCCCGCGCTGGCGATGATGCTGTGGACCAAGGGCGACATGGCCAAGGCGCGGCATCGGTTGGCCGGAGTCGATCCGGCCCGGATCGCGGTCGAGACGCAGCGCGCGATGGCCATGGCGCGGTTAATTGGCACAGGGGGGTGCCGGCGGGCCGAATTGCTGCGCTATTTCGGTGATCGAGCGGCGCTGACTTGTGGCAATTGCGACAATTGCCGGCGGGCGCGGGGCTGGGTGGCGGTGATCGAGTTCGCCAAGCGCGTTGGGCGGATGTTAACGCGGCCCTGATAGGGGTTTAACGCATGATCCGTCGCACGCTTCTTCTCGCCGCGCTGGCGCTGCCCGCAGCGGCCTTTGCCCAAGGCGCCTATCAGCAAGGCAAGCCCTACACTATCGTCGAAACCGGCCAGAAATTCGACCGGTTGCAGGACGTCCTGTTCGCGATCGGCGACAAGACGGCGACGATCCGCTTTGATGCCGGACGCTGGAAGGATTGCGCGGCGCAAGTCGCCGGCAACGTCACCTTTGTCGCCGCGGTGCCGGGCAAGACGATCCTCGACGGCCGGATGTGCGAGGGCAAGGCAGCGCTGGTCCTGCGCGGACGGTCGGCCAAGGTCGATGGCATAATCTTCGCCAATTTCCGCGCCGACGACGGCAATGGCGCCGGCATCCGCCTCGAAAAGGGCAACCTGATCGTCACGCAAAGCTGGTTCAAGGACAGCGACGAAGGCATCCTGACCGCCAATGATCCGCATGGCGTCATCGCTATCGACCATTCGACGTTCACCCATCTGGGTCGCTGCGACCGGGGCATTTCCTGCGCCCATTCGATCTACATCAATTTTTACGACCGTGTCACCGTCACCAACAACCGGTTTGAAGCAGGCGATGGCGGCCATTACCTGAAAGTCCGCGCCGGCCATGTCGATGTGCGCGACAACAGTTTTGACGATACCGCCGGGCGCCGCACCAATTACATGATCGACCTGCCCGCCGGATCGACTGGGCGGATCGCCGGCAACCTGTTCATTCAAGGCCGCGCCAAGGAAAACGGCAGCGCGCTGATCGCCGTCGCCGCCGAAAGCCGCGACCACAAATCGGATGGCTTGACCATCGAGGGCAATGTCGCGCGATTGGCGCCGGGTGCCGCGCGCGGGCCGGTGTTTGTAGCGGATTGGTCCGGCGACCGGATCGTCGTCGGGGCGAACCAGTTCGGCGATGGGATTGTGCGATTTCAACGGCGGTAGGGGCGGCCCCCTCGCCCCTTACCCCTTCACAAGAAATGCCCCGACCGATCCCGCTTGGTGGCCAAATACTGCGCATTATGCACATTGGCCGGCAAGACATGCGGCACCCGTTCGACCACATCGACGCCCACCCCGCGCAAGGCGTCAACCTTGGCCGGATTGTTGGTCATCAACCGGATCGCCCCCACGCCCAGCAGGCCCAACATCCGCGCCGCCACCGGGAAATCCCGCGCTTCATTGGGCAGGCCGAGCCGTTGATTGGCATCGACGGTGTCAAAGCCCTGATCCTGCAACTGATAGGCGCGCAGCTTGTTGATGAGGCCGATGCCGCGCCCTTCCTGCCGCAGGTATAGCAACACGCCCCAGCCGCCCTGCCGCGCCTCGTCCGCCATCGCGGCCAGAGCGGCATCCAATTGCGGCCCACAATCGCATTTGAGGCTACCCAGCACATCACCCGTCAGGCATTCGGAATGCAGCCGCACCAGCGGTATCCGCCCGGCATCCTGCCGCCCCAGCACCAGCGCCACATGTTCGCGCAAATCATCGCGCGCGCGAAAGGCGACGATGTCCGCCGCATCGCACGCCGCGACCGGCAGCCGCGACCGCGACGCGATAGTCAGGTGGCGCGGGTCCTTCCACGCCGCCAAATCCGCCGCCGACACAGCCTGCGCCTCGGACACGCCGGTCGGATCGACCAGAAATGCCGGTAATACCCCGGCCAACCGCGCCAATTCCATCGCCGCCACCGCCGACAGCGGATCGGCTATCGCTTCGGCAAGAAACGGCCCCTTCATCGGGTGGGCCAGATCGAGCGCCGGATCCGCCATCGCCTGCGCCAATGCCAGATCAAAGGGTTCCGCCCCCCGAATCAGGACCGGCGCCTCGGGCTCTGCCGCCGCGCGTTGATTGGCGAGTTTCAACGTTGCGGCCCGGGCCGCTGAAATCAGCATATGGCCAGACGTCACATC
This sequence comes from uncultured Sphingomonadales bacterium, assembly GCA_903858875.1. Taxonomy (GTDB): domain Bacteria; phylum Pseudomonadota; class Alphaproteobacteria; order Sphingomonadales; family Sphingomonadaceae; genus Novosphingobium. The sequence continues at coordinate 16,005 of CAIOKP010000277.1, read as the reverse complement.
CGGCCCAAAGCCGGTTTCCGCCGCGACCAGCGTAAACGCCTCACCCACCCGCACCGCCCAGCCATGGCGCAGCGCGTCCAGCGCCAACGCCACCCGACGCGGCCCGGACATCAGAGATCAAACTCTGTGATGATCGGCACGTGGTCGGAACATTTTTCCCAATTGCGCGCATCCTCAAGGATACGGTGCCCACGCGCCTGCGCCGCGACCTCTGGCGACCCCCAGACGTGATCCAGCCGCCGCCCTTTGTCATTGTCACGCCAGTCCTTCGCGCGGTACGACCACCAGGAATAATACCGCTCGGGCGCGGGGATCATCTGGCGCCCGATGTCGACCCAGCCATGCGCGTCCTGAAACCGCCCCAGCGTCTCAACCTCCAGCGGGGTATGACTGACCACCTTGAGCAGCGCCTTGTGGCTCCACACATCGCTTTCGAGCGGGGCGACATTGAAATCGCCGAGGATGAGCGTCGGGCGGTCGATCTTGGCCGCCCAATCGGTCATCCGGGCAAAGAAATCGAGCTTCTGGCCGAATTTGGGGTTCACATCGCGATCCGGTTCGTCGCCGCCCGCGGGGATATAGACGTTCTCGATGGTCACGCCGCAGCCGTCCAGCTGGACGCCCACATGGCGTGCCTCACCATTGGCCTGCCAGTCATAGCGCGACACTTCATGCATCGGGAGCCGGCTGACCGTGGCCACACCGTGATAGCCCTTTTGCCCGTGAACCGCCTGATAGGTATAGCCGAGTTCGGCAAAGGCCTCCGCCGGGAACAGTTCGGCGACCGTCTTGATTTCCTGCAAACACAGGACATCCGGCGCATGTTCCGTCAGATAGCGAGCGACCAGCGGCATACGCAGCCGCACCGAATTGATGTTCCAGGTGGCAATAGAGATCATGGGTAAAGGCTTTACGGGGCGAGCGCCCGATTGGCAAAGCCATTCCCGCCTTTGCATCGTCCATAATCACAAAACCCCCGCTCCCCGGGGGCTTGGGGGGAGCGAGGGTCCATGATGCGTTCGTCACGCAAGACAGGGCGGAACTATCGTGAGGCGCGGGCAACAGGGGGGAAACCCGCTCGTCGTCCGTCCTGTCGATGCTTGATATACGCGCCTTAGCCTTGCTCCCCTATGAACAAGCCAGCCAGCATTGTCGCAGATTGTCACGGGCAGGAAATCGTAAGGGTGGTGCGCGACTCTCTCCTTGTGCCGGATCGGGCTGATTTCGTGTCTATTTGTGCGGCCGGGCACGCGGGTCGGTAAAACGGAATAAATCCTCCGACAGGGCCCCGCCATATTGCTGGTTGGTCAGGCGAATCGCGGTGCGCCGGTTTTGGGCGTCCTGCGTCTGCCACCCTTCCAGTTCCAGCCCGCCGGGCGCCGACGCCTTGCGAACGAATGTCAGCGTCATCACGCCATATTCGGGGTGACTGCGATCCTCGACGCGGATGGTGACGACACCGGGGCTGATCGTGGGCAGCAGCGTGCCATAGCGGCTGACATCCTTGGCCGGATCGAGCAGCGCGCCCAGCGGGCTATTGCCGATCGGCCAGCGCTGGATCTGGTTGACCTCGGAATCGATGATGGTCAACGCCCGGCCATCCGACACGATCAGCACCGGATAGCCACGCTGATACTGAAACCGGATTTTACCGCCGCGCTTTAGCGATAGCACGCCGGTCACTTGCTGACCGGCGGCTTCGCTGCGCTGCACGAAATCGGCGCGCAGCGTGGCAATACCGCGCAAGGCGGCAATGGCATGGCCAAGATCAGCGGCGGGTTCCGCCGGCGCGGCGCGGGCCACGGGCGGACATAGCGAAAGGGCCGCCGGTCCAACGACCAGCAGCCCCAGAGCCAGACACGACGCGCCACGGCGCAAGGTCGGACGATTCGCGAGAAAGTTCATCATTCGGTTCATGGCCGGGCGGATGCCAAGGCTGCGTTGAACCGGGGGTGAACCTTACTTGATCTTGGCTTCCTTGAACTCGACATGCTTGCGCACGACGGGGTCATACTTCTTGAAGCTGAACTTTTCGGTCGTATTGCGCGGGTTCTTCTTGGTCACATAGAAGAAGCCGGTATCAGCGGTCGAAACCAGCCGGATCTTGATGGTTGCTGACTTTGCCATGACGCTTTCCTAAAATTCCCAACGAACCCGGCCATCGGGCGCCCAAAAGCGGTGCGCCAAACCAGGCCAGAATCACAAACAGACAGAGCGGCGCTTTTGGGCGCCGCCCTTCAAGGACCGGGCCATTGCGACAGCTAGGCGACAGAGTCAAGCGGCAAGCGGGCTAGGCCAGCGCGAAATTGCGCCAGAACCCCCTATCGACCGCGGTATTTGGCATGAACCGGGCGCAACAGAGCCGAGGCCACATGCGCGCAGGCGACCAGCACCACCGCCGCCACCGCCGCAGCGACCAAGGCCACCCGGCTCAGCCCTTCGACCAACGCGCCCGACGCCATGGCGCCCGCAACAAACGCGCCCACCATGCCAAAGCCAACGTCGGTCAGGCGCGCCACCAATCCAACCCGGCGCAAAACCGCACCAGTCAGTAGCCCAAGCACACCACCAATAATAAAGATGACAAACAGGGTCACAGCGAATCCTTTCCGATTCTCCTCCCCCCGCATATCGATGCTACGCCCGTTACCCCACCCCGCAAAGGGGGCATCGGCCACGACTGGTCCCGATAAAGGATCGCCTCGTGGCCGAAAATGGCCGTACAGGCCTCAACCCATATGTGACAATGCGTAAATCGCGGCGACACCCGCAATGATGCGATACATCGCAAAAGGCGTGAAACCATGGCGGCTGATATAGGTCACAAACCCCTTGATCACGGCTAGCGCCACCACAAAGGCGACCACAAAGCCCACCGCGATTTCGGTCATGCCAACGCCCGCGGTGCCCGCCGCCAATTCATGCCGGTGGCTGAACAATTGCAGCACGGTCGCGCCGGCCATGGTCGGAATGGCGAGGAAGAAGCTGAATTCCGCCGCCGTCGAGCGGTTGATGCCCATGCACATCGCGCCCATGATCGTCGCACCAGACCGCGACACACCAGGGATCATCGCCAGACACTGCATGAAACCGACGCCCAGCGCCTTGTGGATCGGCAATTGGCCGATGCCGACATATTCCCCCGGCTTGGCAACCCGTTCAATCGCCAGAATCGCCACACCGCCCACCAGCAGCGCCCACGCCACAACCATCGGGCTTTCGAGCAGGACGTCGATCTTCTTTTTGAAGATCAGCCCCAGCACCACCGCTGGCAAAAACGCGACCAACACATTGACCACAAACCGGATCGCTGTCTTGTCACCGCGCAGCAGGCCCTGACCCACCGCCCAGAACGTGCGCCAATAGAGCACGACCACGGCCAGAATCGCCCCCAACTGGATCACGATGTTGAACACCGCCCATTGGTGGTCATCATAGCCGAACAGCTTGGTGGCCAAAATCAGGTGGCCGGTGGACGACACCGGCAGGAATTCGGTCAAACCTTCGACAATGCCAAGCAGGATGGCGGTAAGCAGCAACGACATGGCAAAAAGGATCCTTGGTCGGGGGAACAGAGTGGCGTCAGGATTCGCGCTCTAGAATTCGGACGTTACGATTCTGCGGCGAAGCGCTTTTCGTCGAATTGCAGGCTGGCGAGGCGGGCATAGAGACCGCCGGCGCGGGTCAGTTCGTCATGGTTGCCGATCTCGACAATGCGGCCTGCTTCCATCACGACGATGCGGTCGGCCTGCCGCACGGTGGCGAGGCGATGCGCGATCACCAGCGTCGTGCGGCCCGCCATCAGCTTGTCGAGCGCATCCTGCACCAACCGCTCGCTCTCGGCATCCAGCGCGCTGGTGGCCTCGTCCAACAGCAGGATCGGGGCGTTGCGCAAGATAGCGCGGGCGATCGCGATACGTTGGCGCTGGCCACCCGACAGGCGGGCGCCATTTTCGCCAAGGAACGTGTCGAGCCCCTGCGGCAATTCACGCAAAAAGGTTTCGGCATTGGCGCCGCGCGCCGCTTCCCAGATCTGATCGTCGGTAGCGGCCCAATGGCCATAGCGCAGATTGTCGCGCGCGCTGGCAGCGAACAGCACGCCTTCTTGCGGCACCAGCGCCATGCGCGCCCGGATCTCGGCCGGGTCGGCGCTCGTCAACGGCACCCCGTCGAGCTTCAATGTACCACCCTGCGGATCGTAAAACCGTTCGGCCAACTGGAAAATGGTCGATTTGCCCGCCCCCGATGGACCAACAATCGCGACCGTCTCACCCGGCTCGACCTTCAGATCAAACCCGGCGAGCGCCGCCACTTCGGGGCGACTGGGATAGCGGAAGGTAACGTTTTCAAAGCTGACCTGGCCGCGCGCCGGTACCGGCAGCGCGGTCGGCTTGGCGGGCGGCGCGATTGCCGGCCGTTCGCTCAATAATTCTGCCAGACGGCTGGCGGCACCGGCGGCGCGCACCAGATCGCCATAGACCTCGGTCAACGACCCGAACGCGCCCGCAACCAAGGCGCCGGTCAGCACGAATTGCGCAATAACGCCGCCGCTGATCTCGCCGCTGGCCACGCCCATCGCGCCGCGCCACATCAACAGCACGAGCGACCCCATCACCAACAATGTCACCACACTGGTCATCGCCGAACGGATGGTGATCCGCCGCAACGCCGTCGCAAAGCTGCGCTCCACCGCGCCGGCAAAACGGTCGGCCTCGCGCGATTCCTGGTTGAACGCCTGCACGATCCGCGCCGCGCTCAACACTTCGGAAATCATCGCGCCGATATCGGCGACCCGATCCTGGCTGGTCCGCGATTCCTTGCGCAACCGCCGCCCGAACCAGACGATCGGCAACACCACCACCGGGATCGCCAGAACCAGTCCAGCCGTCAGCTTGGGCGCGAGGAAAAACAGGATGACGATGCCGACGACCGCCGTGATCAAATTGCGCAATGCCACCGAAACGGTCGTGCCCACAACCTGTTCGATCAGGCCGGTATCCGCCGTCATGCGACTCGAAATTTCCTTGGGGCTGTTTTCTTCAAAAAAGCTTGGCGGTTGGCGCAACAGGTTTTTTTGCACCGACAGCCGAATATCGGCGACCACCCGTTCGCCCAGCCACGACACATTGTAAAACCGGATCGCGGTGCCGATGGCCAATACGGTCACCATGCCCAGCAGGGTTTCAAACCAATGGTTGATTGTCGCAGGGTCGCTGCCGCGGGCAAAGCCCTTGTCGACGACCTGACGAAAACCCCAAGGTACGCTGGCAGTGGTCGCAGATGTGATCATCAATGCAACACCGGCCATTGTCACCCGCGCCGGATAGGCCGCCGCCGCGCTCCACACCATCCGCAACGGCCCGAGGCTCTTGCTTTGACGCGGCGTGGCGTCTGCCTCGACCGCGGTGGATTCGGGCGATTCGGGGCTGGGCGATGGGGCATCTGCTTGTGTGGCCGGCATAGCCGCCGGTCCTAGAGGATTTTTATTCCCTTTGAAACCGATCAATACCGCCCGAACCCGCAATATTGCCTATGGATCACCAATGCCGCATTGCAACATGAGCGGAATACATACAATATGGCGCCTATAGCAGACGATGCTGCACGGCACGCATCGCGCAGGGGAATCAGAATGCTCTACAACGCCTATGAAATGCAGCGCAGCCTTATGTCAGGTGCCAGCGCTTGGGCATCAGTAATGTCCGAGGTGATGTCGAACCCGTCGAATCCGCTCGCCATGCTGGGCGGTGGCCAGGTGATGGCCGCCGGGCTGGAAGTGTTCGCCCACGCATCGGTTGCGCGCGGTAAGCCGGACTTTGGCATCGGCACGGTGACGGTGGATGGTACGCCGCATGCTGTGACCGAATCGATCGTGCTGCGCCGCCCCTTCGGCAACCTCCTGCGGTTCAGCCGCGCTGGCCTGCCCGATGATGCGCCCCGGATGCTGGTGGTCGCGCCGATGAGCGGACATTATGCTACTTTGTTACGCGGCACGGTAAAGCGGTTGATCGAAAATGCGGTGGTCTATGTCACCGATTGGGCTGACGCGCGGATGGTGCCGCTGGACGCCGGGCGCTTCGATCTGGATGATTATATCGACTACCTCATCGGCTATCTCGAATATGTCGGCCCCGGCACGCATATGTTGGCCGTGTGCCAACCGAGCGTGCCCGCCTATGCCGCGACCGCCGTGATGGGTGCGGCCAAGCATCCGTGCCGCCCCGCAACGCTGACCATGATGGGCGGGCCGGTCGACACGCGTGAGGCGCCAACCGGCGTCAACGATCTGGCAGTCACCCGCCCACTCAGCTGGTTTGAAAACCATGTGATCGCCACCGTGCCACTGCATTACCCCGGCGCGGGGCGCAAAGTGTATCCGGGCTTTTTGCAACTGGCCGGATTCATGTCGATGAATCTGCAATCCCACATGCAAAGCCATTGGCAGATGTTCCGCCATCTGGTCGAAGGCGACGGCGAAAGCGCCGATGGGTCGAAGGCGTTCTATGAGGAATATCGCAGCGTCTGCGACATGACGGCTGATTTCTATCTCCAGACCATCGAACATGTGTTCCAAAAGCATTCGCTGCCCAAGGGCGAATTCGTCCATCGTGGCCAGCCGATCGACCTTGGTGCCATTACCGATACCGCGCTGTTGGCGGTCGAGGGCGAGCGGGACGATATCTCTGGCATCGGCCAGACGCGCGCCGCGCTGACGCTGGCGCATAATCTGCCTGAGACGCACAAGCGCTATCTGATGGCCGAGGGGGTCGGCCATTACGGCATCTTCAACGGGTCGAAATGGCGCAATACCATCGCCCCGGTGGTCGAGGAATGGATGGCGCTGCACAGTCGCGATGCGGTGGCACCCAAGGCCAAGCAGGCCATGAAGGCGGTTAAGTAAAAAGATAGGGGCGAGGGTAAATGCCCCTCGCCCCTATCCCTCGACCCCGGCAACCCCGCTGCCCCGCCACCGCCGCGCCGCCAACCCGTTAAGCCACCCCTGCGCCGGCTTTTCAACGCCGTGGTACAGCACCACCGACGCCACAAACACGATCCCCGTGAACGCCGCCAATTGCCCCGCGCCGAGCGCCAGTTTGCCGTGAATGAACGCCAGCTTGAACAGCACAAACAGCAGATAATGGACCAGATAGGTCGAATAGCTGATTTCCCCGAGGTAGTTCAGCACTCGCCCGCCCAGCACCCGGGCCGGTTTCCCGGTATCCAGCGACAGCGCAAAGATCAGCGCCGCAAAGCAGCCCGGAATGAATGACGTTTCAGGCAGGTGCAGGACAACACCGCCTTCGAGCAAGCAGATCATCGCCGCCCATGCGCCGGTCGCAACATTGGGAATGTGCCGCCAGCGGCCCCATAGCAAACGCAGCACATTGCCGAGCCAGAATTCGAGCAAACAGCGCGCCAACCCCAGTCGCGGAATTTCAAAGCCCAGCGTCCGGCTGCCCTGCACCGCGAAATAGAACCAGACCGCGCCGAGCAAAAGCGCCCCCACGACGACGAGCACGCCCGTGCGCATCTGGCTCCACGGAGCGACCGCCGCGACGGCGGGGAACAGCACATAGGCCCCCATCTCGCAACTGATCGACCAAGCGGGATCATTCCACGACAGCACCGGGGTAAAACCCCAATTCTGGACCAGCAGATAATGAAAGGGCAGCTCCGCCCAAGGATACATGCCGGTGTCGCGGCCAGTGATCGCCAGCACCAGCGCCAAAGCCACAAACACCGTCAGGACCACCGCGTGCAACGGCCAGATCCGCGCGATCCGCCTGCCCCAAAACCGCCACGCCCCGGCAAGGCCCGTGCCATGTAACCGGTCCCCATAGGTGTGCCACAACACAAAGCCCGACAGGATGAAAAACAGGTCAACCGCCAGATAGCCCTTTTCGGCCAGCCGCAACAGCCAATCGGGTAATGTGCCGACCAGCGTGATCCGTGTGTGAAACAGCACGACAAACCAAGCGGCCAGCCCCCGCATCCCGGTCAGCGCGGCCAGTTGTGGCACGCCGCCCGCCGTTCTGTCGTCTATCGTCGCCGTCAACTGTGTCGCCCCCGAAAAGCCCGCAGGCCGGTGCCTCCCGTCAGAGCGCGCCGGCTTCGGCGGGGCCGGCACCCGGCACCACCATGCGGCGGACCGGGACGGCGATGCTGGTGTCGGTCCGGCGGCGCACCTGTTGCACCAGCGCGATTTGCAGGCCGATCAGCATGTAGATGAACGGCTGATAGGCGATCCCCACAAAGGCGGCGCCCAGCAGGTAGACAAAGTGCCCTTGCTGCAAGGCAAGCGCGAGATCGGAATCACGCTTGTCGCGCGGGTCCTTGCTCTTGCGCAGGCGGCGGCGCACCGATTCCAGTTGCACAATGCCGCTGATCTGCAAGGCCAGCCACATCAACAGGCCCGGCCAGCCCTGTTCACCCAGCATCTCGAAATAAGCCGAGTGGAAAGCGCGCCCCTGATCCACCGTCGACGAGGTTTGCACGGTATTGCCGTTGCCATTGTCATCGGAGGTTTTGACCAACAACCGGTTGCCACGGAACGAATCAAAGCCGCCGCCAAACGGATGCTCTGCCGCATAGCCCAGTGTCCACTTCCAGACTTCGATGCGGGTCGATGCCGACTGGTCCGCCTCGTTGTTCTGGATCGTACCCATCCGGCTTGAAAAGCTGCTGGGCAACAGGGGCTGCACCGCGACGGCCGCAAGCGCGAGCATCCCGACATACAGCCAGCGATACTTGACGCTGCGCATCATCAACACTGCCAATAGGCCAGCACACAACAGGCCGGTGCGCGCCTCGGTCCCGACCGGGATCAGCAGCGCGGCAAAGCCCAGCGCATAGGCAAACAACCGCGTCCGCTTGTCCGCCGGAAAGATCGTGCCATCCTTGGCCAGCCACAGCGCCAGCGGGATGATCGCGATCGACACACAGGCCAGCGTCGACCCTTCATACAGGCCCGTATTGTCGTTGATGAAAAACTTGAGCGCGCCATAGCCGCCGCCGCCGGTCAGCGTCTTGAGCGCGCCATCGATAATCAGCGCGCCAGCCGACAGCACCATCACCAGCGCCGCCGCCTCGATCCGCAACCGCGTCCGCAACGTGAGCGGCAGAAAGACGGCGAAAACCAACGATTTCCACACCCATGTCCATTTATCGGCGGCCTGGATGGGAAAGGCCGCGCTTTGCGTCGAGATGCCGCAATAGACCAGCAAGGCGACCATCAGCAGCTGACGCGAGCTGACCTTTGTGCCCTGCTTATTGTCGAAAAACAGCCAGCCGACCACCGCCAGCAAAAAGACGATCAGCGACAGCTGGATATTGTTCAGCAGCGCGAGCGAGATTTTCTGCGGCGCGACAATATCGACATAGAGATAGGCCAGCACCCAGATAAACGGGCGCCGCAATCCCAGCAACAGGATGGTGGCAACAAACAGCGCGAGGAAAATATCAAGCACGACGCACCCCCTTGTCAGCCCGCACCGGCGGTTCAGCGCGACCAGCGGACGCGGCAGCGGCCACATCGGCGTCGCCCGCCACCGGATCCCGGTCGAGATCGCCGCGCATCACCAGCCGCAGCGCAACCAGCACCAGCAGCGCATGGGTCAGTCCGATCGCGAAATAATCAATCATGTCTCACGCTCTCCGCGCCTCATGGCACCGCCGATGGAATCGGGGCGCAGGCCAGCATCTTGCCCCCTGTCTAGCAACCAGCGGTTGACGGGACGTTAAGCCTTTGTCGCCTAGGGAAATGACCATGACACGGGTGCTGCACGTCCTCGACCATTCGTTGCCACTACATAGTGGCTACACCTTTCGCACACGCGCGATTCTCAAGGCCCAGCAGGGTCTGGGTATCGAGGTGCGCGGCGTAACCGGCCTGCGCCATTACGCCGCCGGCCCCGATACAGAGGCGGCCGAAGGGCTGACCTTTTATCGCACGCGGGGCGAGGCGACCGGGCCGGTGGGCCTGCGCGAATGGCGTGAGATCGCCCGCTTCGCCGAAGCAATCGAGCAGGTGTGCGATGAATGGCAACCCGACATCCTGCATGCCCATTCGCCCGCGCTATGTGGCATGGCGGCATTGCGGGTGGCGCGGCGGCGGGGCCTGCCGCTGGTCTATGAAATCCGCGCCTTTTGGGAAGACGCCGCCGTCGGCAATGGCACGGGCCGCGCCGGCGACATCAAGTATCGCCTGACCCACACGCTGGAAAACCACGTAATCGCGGGGGCCAGCGCGGTGGTCACGATCTGCGAAGGGCTGAAGCGGGACCTGATCACGCGCGGCAATGATCCCGCGCACATCACCATCATGCCCAATGGCGTCGATATGGCGATGTTCGGCACGCCCGTGCCGCGCGATCCGGAACTGGCGGCGGAACTGGGCCTCGGCGATGGCCCGGTCATCGGCTTCATCGGCAGTTTTTACGATTACGAAGGCATCGACGACCTGATCGACGCCATGCCCGCGCTTAACGCGGTGCATCCCGATGCCCGGCTATTGCTGGTCGGCGGCGGCCCGATGGAGGCCACCTTGCGCGAACGTGCGGCGGCATCCCCGGCGAGCGCGGCGATCCGCTTTATGGGCCGGGTGCCGCATTCCGAAGTCGAACGCTATTACGCGCTATGCGACATCATGGCCTACCCGCGCAAAAAGAGTCGGTTGACCGATCTGGTCACCCCATTGAAACCGCTGGAAGCGATGGCACAGGGCAAGTTGGTCGCCGCATCCGATGTCGGCGGGCACCGCGAATTGATGACCGATGGCGTCACCGGCACGCTATTTGCGCCCGATGATCCGGCGGCCTGCGCGGGGTCCTTGGCCGGCTTGTTGTCCGACCGGTCGAGCTGGCCAACCCGCCTTGCCGCCGGCCGCGATCATGTGTGCAACGCCCATGACTGGGCCGGCAATGCCCGTCGTTATCTCGATGTTTACCAAATCCTGTCACCGCATAAGGTGGTTAACCCGATGATCGCGGTCACTTAAGGCAACGATTCGCGGGCAATAAATCCAGACTTGGGGTCAGTGATTTTGGCAAGGAAACAGACTATCACAGCGCATGGCTGGCAGGCGATTTTCGCCCATCCGCTGATCGCTACCCTTGTGCCGACCTGGTTCGCCGCGACATTCGCGCTGTCGACTCTGGCAGTGCGCGGCGCATTGATCGAACACCTGGTGCTGTCTAGCCAAATCGACCTGATCCTGCCGATGGCGACCCCGCCGCTGGGCATGACGGCGCGGCTTTTGTTGGCGGCGCTATTTGGCGCATTCGGCGGTTTTCTGGGCTGGTTGGCGGTGCGCTTGATCGCGCCCAGCAAGGCCGAACGTCCGGCAAGGCGCCCAGCCGCCAATCCGCACCCGGCCTATTCCGACACCCCGGCACGTCGTCCGATCTGGGCGCATGAAGAATTGGGTGCCGACGGGTTTGACAGCCCGTTGACCGCGCGCGCCTTGCCCGTGCGCCGCGATCAGGTGGATGCCGCGCCAGCCACCGTTGGGCCGGTCGTTGTGCCGGTCGTTTCGACGCCCGTTCCGACACCCGCCCCTTTGGCAGTCGCCCCCGAAGGACGCGCGCCCAAACCACTCCCTCTCAGCGCGGGCTTTCCCACCCCCCCGGTCAACGGGCCTAGCGCCGCCGATCACATTGCCCGTGCGCCGCTCGAATCGCTGTCGCATATCGAATTGATCGAACGGCTGGCTATCGCGATGCAGCGCCATCACGCCGCCACCGCGCATCTGGTCGCGGGGTATTCGCGCCCTGCGACCGACAATGCCGGATCACCAAACAGTCCGGATACGGGCCCCGCAACCGCGCCAAACAGCACCAGCGAGGCGCTTCGCGCCGCCTTGGCGGGGTTACGCGAAGTTAAATAGTTTCGCGCGACACCCACAATCGCGCATGAAAACCATCGTATACCTGTCACCGAATTGCTATTCCTTGCCACCTGCATGGGTCAAACTTGACCCCAAAGGCCATTCGCGGTTGCAAAAGCCGCGTTCTGCCGTCATGGGAAATGCTACGTAACCTCGGCCGCGCTTGCGGGCGGGAGGATCGTTTCAAACCACAGGTTCAGGTGCGAACCTGCCGCCAGCCGGCAGTTTCGAGTGATGCAGGATTGATAGTCGATGGGATTTCCAGAGCCCCAGGGCCTCTACGATTCGCGTAACGAGCACGATGCGTGCGGCGTTGGTTTTGTTGCCCATATCAAGGGGAATAAAAGCCACGCGATTATCGCCCAGGCGTTGGAAATTCTTAAAAATATTGACCACCGCGGCGCGGTGGGCGCTGACCCCTTGCTGGGGGATGGCGCGGGTATTCTGATCCAGTTACCCGACGCGCTATTGCGCGATTGGGCCAATGGCGCCGGTGTCACCTTGCCGCAACCGGGCGACTATGCGGTCGCTATGTGCTTCCTGCCGCAGGACGAGGCTGCCCGCAATTTCGTCGTCGGGACGTTTGAAAAATTCATCGCCAAGGAAGGCCAGACCGTCCTTGGCTGGCGCGAAGTCCCGGTCAGCCTCGACGGTTTGGGCAAGGCGGTCATCGATTCGATGCCGGTCGTGCGCCAATGCATCATCGCGCGCGGCGAAGGCACGCCCGATCAGGACGCGTTCGAGCGCAAGATCCTGGCGATTCGCAAGCAGACGCAAAACCCTCTGTCGGCACTGGCTGAAAAGCACGGCCTGCCTGGCCTGACCGAACTGTACATGCCGAGCTTTTCGAGCCGGACCATCGTGTACAAGGGGCTGCTGCTGGCGACGCAGGTCGGCTCGTTCTACGACGATTTGCGTAACCCGCTGTGCGTGTCGGCACTGGGCCTTGTGCACCAGCGGTTTTCGACCAACACCTTCCCCAGCTGGAAATTGGCGCACCCCTATCGGTTCATCGCCCACAATGGCGAAATCAACACGGTGCGCGGCAATGTGAACTGGATGAATGCGCGCCGCCGCACCATGCAGTCGGAATTGCTCGGCCCTGATCTCGACAAGATGTGGCCGTTGATCCCGCACGGCCAGTCGGACACGGCCAGCCTCGACAATGCGCTCGAACTGCTGGTGGCGGGCGGTTATCCGCTGGCCCATGCGGTGATGATGCTGATCCCCGAGGCGTGGGCCGGCAACCCGTTGATGAGCGCGGAACGCCGCGCGTTCTACGAATATCACGCCGCGTTGATGGAGCCATGGGATGGCCCCGCCGCCGTGGCATTCACCGATGGCCGCCAGATTGGCGCGACACTCGACCGTAATGGCCTGCGTCCGGCGCGTTTCCTCGTCACCGATGATGATATCGTCGTGATGGCGTCGGAAAGCGGCGTGCTGCCGATCAAGGAAGAGAACATCGTGCGCAAGTGGCGGTTGCAGCCCGGCCGCATGTTGCTGATCGACTTTGAACAGGGCCGGATCATCGAGGATGAGGAAATCAAGGCCAGCCTCGCTGGCGCAGAACCGTATCAGGAATGGCTGAACACGGCGCAGTACAACCTCAAGGAACTTGAGGTTGTCGAGCCGGAATTGGCGCAACTGCCGATCGAGACCACCACGTTGCTCGATCGCCAGCAGGCGTTTGGCTATACGCAGGAAGACATCTCGCGCTTCCTCGAACCGATGGGCGAAAAGGGCGACGATCCGCTGGGGTCGATGGGCACCGATACGCCGATCGCCGTGCTGTCGGCGCGCTCACGCCTGCTGTACGACTATTTCAAGCAGAATTTTGCGCAGGTCACCAACCCGCCGATCGATCCGATCCGCGAAGAATTGGTGATGAGCCTCGTCAGCATGATCGGGCCGCGCCCGAACTTGCTCGGCAAGGAAGCCGGCTTGCACAAGCGGTTGGAAATCGATCAGCCGATCCTGACCAACGAGGATGTGGCCAAGATCCGCAGCGTGGAAGCCGCGTTGGACGGCGCATTCCGCACCGCGACAATCGACACCACCTGGGACGCGTCCAACGGCGCCGCCGGGCTGGAACAGGCGATCAAGGAAATGTGCTGGGCCGCGACCGAAGCGGTGCTGGCCGATCACAACATCCTGATCCTGTCCGACCGGGCGCAGGGGCCCGACCGTATCCCGATGCCGGCCTTGCTGGCGACGGCGGCGGTGCATCATCACCTGGTGCGTCAGGGCTTGCGGATGCAGGCAGGCCTCGTCGTTGAAACCGGCGAAGCGCGCGAAGTGCACCACTTCTGTGCGCTGGCTGGCTATGGCGCCGAGGCGATCAATCCCTACGTGGCCTTTGAAACGCTGGAAGATGTCCGCGTTCGCAAGGGGCTGGCACTCGACGCCAAGACGGTGAAGAAAAACTACATCAAGGCGGTCGGCAAGGGCATCCTGAAGGTCATGTCCAAGATGGGCATCTCGACCTATCAGTCCTATTGCGGCGCGCAAATCTTTGACGCCATCGGCCTGTCGAGCGCATTCGTGGAAAAGTATTTCACCGGCACCGCGACGACGATCGAAGGCGTCGGCATCGCCGAAATCGCCGAAGAAACCGTGCGTCGTCACGCGGCGGCCTATGGCGACAATCCGATCTATGCGAACATGCTCGATGTCGGCGGCATGTATGGCTATCGCCTGCGCGGCGAAGACCATGCGTGGACACCCTCCAACATCGCCAGCCTGCAACATGCGGTTCGCGGCAATCTGCCTGAAAAGTACAAGGAATTTGCCCAGACCATCAACGATCAGGCCGAACGGATGTTGACCATCCGCGGGCTGATGGAGCTGAAGAAAGCGGAGCATCCGCTCGACATCAGCGAGGTTGAGCCGGCGTCCGAAATCGTCAAGCGGTTCGCCACCGGCGCGATGAGCTATGGCTCGATCAGCTGGGAAGCGCACCCTACACTGGCCGTCGCCATGAACCGGCTCGGCGCCAAGTCGAACACCGGCGAAGGCGGCGAAGATCCGGCGCGCTTTACGGCGATGGCCAATGGCGATTCAATGCGTTCGTCGATCAAGCAGGTGGCCTCCGGCCGCTTTGGCGTGACGACGGAATATCTGGTCAATGCCGACGACATCCAGATCAAGATGGCGCAGGGGGCAAAGCCGGGCGAAGGTGGGCAATTGCCCGGTGACAAGGTCGACAAGACCATCGGCAAGACTCGCCATTCGACGCCGGGCGTCGGCCTGATTTCGCCGCCGCCGCACCACGACATCTATTCGATCGAAGATCTGGCGCAGCTGATTCACGATCTGAAGAACGTGAATCAGGGCGCGCGCGTCTCGGTCAAGCTCGTGTCGGAAGTCGGCGTGGGCACGGTTGCCGCCGGCGTTTCAAAGTGCAAGGCCGACCATGTGACGATCTCGGGCTATGAGGGCGGCACGGGTGCCTCGCCGTTGACGTCGCTGACCCACGCGGGGTCCCCATGGGAAATCGGTCTGGCCGAAACGCAGCAGACGCTGTTGCTCAACAATTTGCGCAGCCGGATTGCGGTGCAGGTCGATGGCGGCCTGCGTACCGGGCGCGACGTGGCGATTGGCGCGTTGCTGGGTGCGGATGAGTTCGGCTTTGCAACCGCGCCGTTGATTGCGGCAGGCTGCATCATGATGCGCAAGTGCCATCTCAACACTTGCCCCGTTGGCGTGGCGACGCAGGACCCGGTGCTGCGCGCGCGCTTCAATGGCCAGCCGGAACATGTGATCAACTACTTCTTCTTCGTTGCCGAAGAATTGCGGGCGATCATGGCCGAAATGGGCTTCAAAACGCTGGCCGAGATGGTTGGGCGCGTCGATCGCCTCAATATGAAGAAGGCGATCAACCAGTGGAAGGCCCGCGGGATCGACCTGTCGCGTCTGTTGCATCAAGTGCCCGCCGGCACCAGCCCTTCGCTGAATTGGACCGGCACGCAGGACCACGGCCTCGAAGCCGCGCTCGACAACGACCTGATCGCGGCCGCTGCCGACGCGCTGTCCGATGCCAAGCCAGTGCGGATCGAACGCCGCGTCATCAACGTCAACCGCACCGTCGGCGCCATGCTGTCGGGTGAGGTCGCCAAGCG
>CAIOKP010000276.1 GCA_903858875.1 uncultured Sphingomonadales bacterium | reverse complement strand
TTCCGGGCGCAGGGTCAGCGATTCGCCGCCGCGGTCGTCAAAGGAATACATCTCCTTTGACACGACATCCGTCGTCTCGCCCAAGCTGCGCGAAAAAACCGTCGTTTTTTCGAAAACCGGCATTTCGACCCGGCGGAAACGGTACAATTTGCGCATCCGTTCAAAGGTTTCGACGACGCGGACGAAAGCTTCGGCTTCGGCGCCAAAGATGTCCTGCGTGCCGCGAATGGCCTGCGGCGTTTCGATACGGCCAATTTCGGCGCGGCTAGTTGTGTCGGGCTTGCTCATGGGGCGCCTGTTAGCCCCAGCCGGGCCGCAGGTGAAGCCCCCTGCCACTCACGTCAGCCAACTCCGTCATATTGCGGCAAAACAGACATGTTGCGAGGGGCCGCGCTTCGCGCCATGAATGCGTCATGACAAAACCCTTGCACATGCATTCGCTTCGGGCCTCTGCCGCGCTTATCGCCGCCGCCCTGCCGTTCGCCGTTATGAGCGCTACCCCCGCCCTCGCCCAACGGTCGGCGCCCACCGCCGTGCCGGTGCCGCATGGTGTGCCCGATGCGGTAGATACGCCCTATCCTGGCGGCACGATCAGCCTTGATATCGACGCGACGGACCTGCAACGTGGGACCTATCGCGTGACCGAAACGGTCCCGGTCGCGGCGGGCACCACCAGCCTGATCCTGCAATTGCCGCAATGGATCCCCGGCCACCATTCGACGGGCGGCACGATCGACGAATTGGTCGATGTGAAATTTTATGTCGATGGCCAGCCGATCAAATGGTGGCGCGATTCGGTCGAGGTTTACGCCTTCCACCTCGATTTGCCCGCCGGCGCTCGCCAAGTGGTCGCCAAATTCATCCACACCTCGCCGTTGCAGGGCAGCGAGGGCCGCATTTCGATGACGCCCGAGATGCTCAACCTGCAATGGGACCGGATGAGCCTGTACCCCGCCGGGCATTACATCCGCCAGATCAAGGTTAAGCCGACCGTCACCTTCCCCACCGGCTGGGCGGTCGCGACCGCGCTGGATGGCAAGCAGCAGACCGGCGATCGCGTGACATGGTCCCAGATTGATTACGAGGCGCTGGTCGATTCGCCGATCTTTGCCGGGGCCAATTTCAAACGGTTCGACCTTGGCCACAATGTCGCGATGGATGTCGTGGCGGACAAGGCCGAATTGCTCGACATCAAGCCGGAAAACCTCGCCGCCTATCGCGCGTTGAGCGATGAGGCATTGCTCGCCTTTGGCGCGCAGCATTTCGACCATTACGACTTTCTGCTGGCGCTGTCGGACAAGCTGGGCGGCATCGGTCTCGAACACCACCGGTCGAGCGAAAATTCCATGCTGCCCAAGGCGTGGACCGAGTGGAAGGACATGGATTGGGACCACAATGTCATCCCGCATGAATTCAGCCATAGCTGGGATGGCAAGTTCCGCCGCTCCTCGATCCTGTGGACGCCCGATTTCCGCCAGCCGATGCGCAACAACCTGCTGTGGGTGTATGAGGGGCAGACGCAGTTCTGGGGCTATGTGCTGGCCGCGCGGTCGGGGGTGCAGGCAAAGGACATGGTGCTGGGCGAATTTGCCAGCATCGCCGGCCTGTTCACGCAATGGCCGGGGCGTGGCTGGCGCAGTGTCGAGGATACAACCTTTGACCCGATCATCTCGTCGCGCCGGCCCAAGCCCTATGCCAGCCTGAACCGCAACGAGGATTACTACACCGAAGGCGCGCTGATGTGGCTGGAAGTGGACCAGATCATCCGCGCCGGAACCCATGGAACCAAGGGTATCGACGATTTCGCCAAGGCGTTCTTTGGGCAGAAAAACGGCGATTGGGGCGAGGTGACCTATGATTTCAACGAGGTCGCTGCGACGTTGAACGGCGTTTATCCCTATGACTGGTCGCGTTTCCTCGACACCCACATGAACCAGCCGGACCAGCCCGCGCCGCTCGCCGGGATCGAAAAGGCCGGCTACAAATTGGTGTGGAAGGACACGCCGAACATCTATGACAAGGGCCGCTTTGGCGTGGCAAAAGTGCTGAGCCTGGTCCATTCGATCGGCGTGGTGATCGACAAGGACGGCCGCATCGCCTCGACCCGCTGGGACAGCGCGGCGTTCAACGCCGGCCTGGTGACGGGGACCAAGATTTTGGCCATCAACGGCACCGCCTATGACGCCGACACGATGAAGGCCGCGATCACCGCCGCCAAGGGCAATGACAAGCCGATCACGCTGATCACCCAGCGCGGGGACAAGGTGCAGACTGTGGCGATCGAATACCACGAGGGCCTGCGCTATCCGTGGCTGGAAAAGGCGAGCGAGGGCAAGGCGCCAGCGGGCCTCGACCTGTTGCTCAGCCCGCGCCGCGCCGGGGCCAAGTAAGCCACGATGACGGGTCATAGCGGAACCTACCGGCGCGTCATGCACTGGGCCCTGCCACCCCGCTTCCTGGCCTTTCTGGCGATTTTGGCAGTGGCCGTCCCAACGCTGGGCATCCTTACCCAGCGTTGGGGCGAGGCGGTGCTGGGCGGCTTTGACTTGGCCGCGCTGGTATTCATTGCCTCGCTATGGCCGCTGTCGCGTGATCACACACCGGCCCAGATGCGCGCCCATGCCCAGGCCAATGATACCAATCGCCTGGGCGTTCTGGTGATTACCAGCCTCGTGATGGTGGTGATCGTTACCGCGCTGGCGGTCGACGTGCCCTATGCCCGCACCGCGACGGGCGCGGCCAAGGGGTGGGCGATGGTGATGATTCTGGCCAGTCTGGTGTTAGCCTGGCTGTTTTCCAACCTTGTCTATGCGCTGCATTATGCACATATGTTCTATCGCGACGGGGCGCAAAGCGGGCTCAATTTCCCGGTACGCAGGGGGGCGGTCGAAACCGATGCCCATTGCCCGGACTTTTGGGATTTCATCTATTTTTCAACGACCATCGGCATGGCCTTTGCCACATCCGACGTGGAAATCACGCGGGGCGATATTCGCCGCATCGCGACGGTGCATGGTATTGCCGCGTTTTTCTACAATCTGATCGTGCTGGCCTTTACCATCAATGTCACGGCGGGCAGCTAGACACTATTCCTTTGCGTCTAGGTCGTAATACCGCGTTGCGGTTGCAATACAGGAGGGCCGCCGCTAGGGCCGCAGGCATCACAGTTCCCCGCGCGGGCCGGCATTGGGCTGGCACCGCCACAACGCAAAGACGACGGTGCCATGGACATCAGCAAAATCCCAGTCGGCAAGAGCCCGCCTGACAATCTGAACGTCATCATCGAGGTTCCCTCGGGCGGCGAGCCCGTGAAGTATGAATTCGACAAGGCGTCTGGCGCGCTGTTCGTCGACCGCATTCTTCACACGCCGATGCGCTATCCCGCCAACTATGGCTTTGTGCCCCACACGCTGTCGCCCGATGGCGATCCGCTGGACGCGCTGGTCGTCGCCCGCTCGCCTTTCGTGCCCGGTTCGGTCGTGCGGTGCCGCCCGATCGCCGTGCTCAATCTGGAAGACGAAGCCGGCGGCGATGAAAAGCTGCTGTGCGTGCCCGACGACAAGACGTTTCCTTACTATGCCAACGTCATGGAAAAGGAAGATCTGCCCGACATCATCGCGCAACAGGTCGAGCACTTCTTCACCCACTACAAGGATCTGGAAGCCGAAAAGTGGGTGCGCGTTGGCCATTGGGGCAATGCCGCCGATGCCCGCCGGATCGTGCTGGAAGCGATTGATCGCTATCACGCCGAAAAGTAAACCCCAGCGGGTTACAAAGGATGAAAAGGGGCGGGATTTCCTGCCCCTTTTTGTTTGAAGGGAAAGAGGCGAGGGGGGCGGCGCCCCTCGCACCTTGACCTCAATCCCCGGCGACCATCATCCCATCAATACGAATCGTCGGCACATTGATCGAGCGATGCCATTCCAGATCGCTGGCCGGGGTCAGCCCCTTGAACATGTCGACCAGACTGCCCGCCACGGTAAATTCCGCCACCGGCCCGGCGATTTCCCCGCCGATGATGCGAAAGCCGGACGCGCCCCGGCTGTAATCGCCGGTCACCCCATTGACGCCATGGCCGATCAGTTCGGTAATCAACACACCATCCGCGATGTCCGCAATCAGTTCGGCGACCGACAGGGTGCCTGCGGCCAGATGCAGGTTGCTGGGCGTGGCGCCGGGGGCGCCACTGGCGCCGCGGGCGGCATGGCCGGTGGGTTGCAGGCCCAGTTGCCGCGCCGAGGCGCTATCCATCAGCCAGCCGGTGATCCGGCCATCCTTGACCAGATCGCGCGGCGCGGTAGGCAGGCCCTCGCCATCAAACGGCCGCGACCGCAGCCCGCGCGGGCGTAACGGATCGTCGGTAATGACCACTTGCGAATCAAACAATTGCTCGTCCTCGCGGCCCAGCACGAAGCTGGCGCGGCGGGCGATCGCCATGCCCGAAATCGCGCCAGCCAGATGGCCAAGGAACGAGCCGCCCACGCGGGGGTCGAACACCACCGGCATGGCGCCGCTCTTCATTCGACCGGGGTTCAACCGGGCGACAGCGCGATCGCCGGCCTGCTGGCCGATTTCGGCCGGCGTGATCAGATCAGCGGAATGGCGGGCCATCCGCCCGGCATAATCGTGCTGCATCGCGCCACCTTCGCCGGCCAGCACGCTGGCGCTGATCGACCGACTGGTGCCGGCATAGCCAGCGGCAAAACCATGGCTGGTCGCCAGCGCCATCACCGCCGCGCCGGACGAGGCGCCCGCCCCCTCGCTGTTGGTCACCCCGGCGACAGCGCGGGCGGCGTCTTCGGCGGCCTCGGCCATCGCGCGCAGGTCCTGCGGGCGGGGCTCTGTGGGATCGGACAGGTCGAGATCGACGGGCGCGCCTCGCAACAGGCGGTCCTCTGGCGCCAGTCCGGCGTAGGGGTCGTCTGGCGCGTTGGTGGCCATGGCGATCGCGCGGGCGGCCAATTCACCCAGCGCCGCATCCGACAGGTCGGACGAGCCAATCGTTGCCGACCGATGCCCGATGAACACCCGCAGCCCGATATGTTCGCTTTCCGACCGCTCGACATCCTCCAGCTTGCCCAACCGTACCGAGACGCTTTCCGACGCATCGGCGATATAGACGGCATCGGCCGCATCGGCGCCGGCACGACGGGCGCGATCGACCAGGGCCATAGCCCTTTCCTGTGCCTGGGCAGAACTCAGCATGGTGGCGCGGTGTGCTCCCTTTTAGCCACACGGAGGTCCGTGCGGCATGGTAGGGCGTGCTCTATACACCCACCCAGCGAAGGGCAATGATCAGGCGAAGATCAGCGCAAGCAGGTGAAACAGGCCCGTGACCGCAAAAGGCAGCCCAATCGCCATCGCCCAAACCGTCGCTCGATCACGCCGGAACGCGGCGGCACGTCCCGGATCGGCCGCCGCCGCATCATCCAGCCGCGTCCACCGCCGTTCGAAATGGCGGCAGGCCGGAATGATCCCCACCACCAACATCACCAACGCCAGATAGGGCAGCAACGAACTGCTTTCCTGTCGCAGCGCAGCAATGGTCACGAAAATTTGCAGCCCGGTGTAAACGAGCAGCGCGTAAGCGATATGGTCGCTCATCCGCTTGCGCCAATCGAGCACCGCGTTCCCCTGTTGCCCACGGGCACGAGGCAGCGGCGTCCGGCGAACCGGATCGGCATTGAAATCATGCCATGCCTTGGCCATTGGCCCTCTCCCTATTTTATTATTGGTATGAGTAGATCACCAAAGGGCAAGCCTATCAAGCGTTGATTCGCGCGCCATTATCCGGGCGCCAGCGTCCATCCCGGGCAAACAGCCGGTTATTGCCCAATAACCACACCATGCATGAAACCTGCCAGTTCGCCGCAGAGTGCTTGCCCATCGCGCTAGGCCCGCCTAAAACGATAGGGAAATGACCGAAACCGTGACCCTTTCCGCCGCCGCCGCCGCCATTGGTGGGCCAGCCACTGATACGTTCAGCGGGCTGCAAGTTGTGTCCATCGCCAAAAGCTATGACAAGCGGGCGGTGTTGACCGACATCTCGCTTGATGTGGCGAAGGGCGAGGTCATGGGCCTGCTCGGCCCCAATGGCGCGGGCAAGACCACGTGTTTTTACTCTATTATGGGGCTGGTTCGTCCCGATTCGGGCCGCATTCTGCTCGACGGGATCGATATTACCACGCTGCCGATGTACCGCCGGGCGATCTTGGGCCTGGGCTATCTGCCACAGGAAACGTCGATCTTTCGCGGGTTGACGGTGGAACAGAACATCTCATGCGTGCTCGAACTGGTCGAGCCGGATGTCGATGTGCGCGCGTCAGAACTCGAACGGCTGCTCGATGAATTCGGCCTGGCCCGGTTGCGGACCAGCGCCGCGATGGCGCTGTCCGGCGGCGAACGTCGCCGCGCCGAAATCGCGCGCGCGCTGGCGGCAAAGCCGTCGATCATGCTGCTCGACGAACCATTTGCCGGGATCGACCCGCTGTCGATTGCCGATATTCGCCATCTGGTCACGGACCTGCGGGCGCGCGGCATTGGCGTGCTGATCACCGACCATAACGTGCGTGAAACGCTGGAAATCTGCGACAAGGCCTGCATCATCTATGGCGGCCAAGTGCTGTTCGCCGGCAGCCCGGAGGCGCTGGTGGCCGATGAAAACGTCCGCCGGCTCTATTTGGGCGAGGGCTTTACGCTGTGATGCAGCCGGGCGGCCGGACGGCATAGCGGATGGGACTGGGGCCACGCCTGGACCTGCGCCAATCGCAATCGCTGGTGATGACGCCACAATTGCAACAGGCGATCAAGCTGCTGGCGCTGTCCAATCTGGAAATCGAGACCTTCATCGGTGATGCGCTGGAGGCCAACCCCTTGCTCGACATTGGCGAGCTTGCCCCGGCACCTGTCGAAACGATCGATGCCGACCACCGCCGCACCACGCTGGAATCCTCGCCCGTCGATCAATTGATCGGGGAAGGCCGCGCCGCCGAAGATCGCCCGCTCGACATCGATACAGGCACGCTCGACATGGACCGCGATACCGGGGACAGCGGCGACACCCCGGCGATGGCCGAGGTCGCCTTCGAAGGCCCCTATGACGGCGAAGCCCGCGTCTCGGGCAGCGGCGAGGCCCCCGGCATCGACGAACAGGGCAGCGGCGGCGAAACGCTGGCAGCGCATTTGCATGCCCAGATCGGGGCGGTAACCCGCGATCCGCGTCAAGCGTTCATCGGCCGCTTCCTGATCGATCAGCTCGACGAGGCCGGCTATCTGCCGATCCCGCTGCGCGAGGTGTGCAACGATTTGCAAGTCCCTTTGGTCGAGGCAGAGGCGGCCTTGGCGCTGGTCCAGACGCTCGATCCGACCGGAGTGGGCGCGCGGACGCTGTCCGAATGCATCGCGTTGCAGGCCAAGGAAGCCGATCGCCATGACCCGGCGATGGCGCGGTTGATCGAAAATCTCGATATGGTGGCGCGCGGCGAATTGGCCCGGCTTAAACGCATGTGCGGCGTCGATGACGAGGATTTTGCCGATATGCTGGCCGAATTGCGCGGCTATGACCCAAAGCCCGGCCTGCAATTCGGCACGTCGGTGACCGAACCGGTGGTGCCCGACATCCTGATCACCTCGCGCGCCGATGGCGGGTGGAATGTGGCGCTCAATCAGGCGACCTTGCCGCGGCTGATCGTCAATCGCAGCTATTATGTCGAAATGCGCGGCGCGTGTGGCGACCGGGGCGACAAGGGCTGGCTGTCGGAACGGCTCGCCGATGCCAATTGGCTGGTCAAGGCGCTGGACCAGCGGCAAAAGACTATCCTCAAGGTCGCAAGCGAGATCGTGCGCCAACAGGACGGCTTTTTCCGCCACGGGGTCAGCCAGCTAAAACCGCTGACATTGCGCACGGTGGCCGAGACGGTGTCCTTGCACGAATCAACCGTCAGCCGGGTGACGTCGAACAAATATCTACTGTGCGAGCGCGGCACGTTCGAACTCAAATACTTCTTTACGTCGGGCGTCGCCTCGTCCGATGGCGAAGGCGCGGTGTCGGCCGAGGCGGTCAAGGCCGCGATCCGGCAATTGATCGAGGCCGAGGATAGCAAGGCGATCCTGTCCGACGACGCGCTGGTCGATTTGCTGAACACGCGTGGATTTGACCTCGCCCGCCGCACGGTCGCCAAATATCGCGAGGCGATTGGGTTGGGCAGTTCGGTGCAACGCCGTCGGCAAAAGGCGCTGTCGGGCAAACGCTAGATCAGCGCTGCAATTCGGTCGCCCGCTGTCGCCACGCCTCGGCCAACACCGGCATCGCCGCCAGATCGCCCAGCACCGCGCGGTCCGCCTTGTGCCCGCCACCGATCAGCACGCGGAACAGGCGCTCAATCGGCCAATCGGCCATCCCCCGCTCGACCCGCGTCAGCGCGTCGCCCGCCTGCACCACGCCCGCCTCGATCACCCGGTAATACCAGCCACAGCGCCCATTGCGCACAATATCGGCGGCCAGCGGCGCATAGCCAAACCTGTGCCCCAGTTTCCAGCACGGCTGACGCCCATGGCTGACCTCGATCAGCGCGGTGCCCAGCCGGAACCGGTCACCCAACCAGACATTCGCCTCGGTCAGCCCGAGCGTGCTGATATTCTCGCCAAACCCGCCGGGCGCGGCCAACAACGGGTGGTCGCCCAGCGCCGTCCGCCATGCCGGGTAATGGTCAAAGGCGTAATGGTGGATCGCCTTGTCCACCCCGCCATGATGCTTGCGGTCGGCCTGTTCGTCGCCCGCCAGCCCCATGGGCCCGACCGCAACCGGCCCCGCAGTCGGCGCCTTGGCAATCGCGCTGGGTTCATCCGCAGCGCGGAACGGGACGACCTTGCCCAACATGGGGGCGTGGATGGTGAAAGTGGCGGTGGCTTCGGACATGGCACCGGAATGCCGCCTCCCGCACGCCGCGGCAAGGGGCTTTACGCCTCCAGCTCGATGTCCCAATATAGCCAGTCGCGCCAGGTTTCGTGCAAATAGTTGGGCGGAAACGCCCGACCGCGTTCCTGCAAATGCCAACTGGTCGGGCGGATCGGCGGGACCAGCAGCGGCATCTTCGCCTGAGCCGGCGTCCGCCCACCCTTTTTCAAATTGCACGGCGAACAGGCCGCAACGATATTTTCCCAACTCGTCCGCCCGCCCAACCGCCGGGGCACCACATGGTCAAACGTCAAATGCTGCGGGCTGCCGCAATATTGGCAGGAAAAGCGGTCGCGCAGAAACACGTTGAAGCGAGTGAAGGCGGGAAATTCATTCGGCCGCACATATTGCCGCAACGCGATGACCGATGGCAACGGCATCGACCAGCTTTGCGAATGCA
>CAIOKP010000275.1 GCA_903858875.1 uncultured Sphingomonadales bacterium | reverse complement strand
GACAGGTGACGTACAAGGACGGGACCAAGGCGACCGTCGACCAGATGGCGCAGGACGTTGCCGCGTTCCTGACCTGGACGGCGGAACCCAAGCTTGACAAGCGCAAGCAGACGGGTTGGCCGGTCCTGGGCTTCCTGCTGTTCGCCTCGGTGCTGGCCTATATGGCCTACCGCACGGTGTGGGCTGACAAAAAGCACTGAGACGCTTAGGCGAACCCGGTGCGAATGAGCGCCCCCTGCATCAGGCGATGCAGGGGGCGCTCTTGTATTGAGAGATAGGCGGCATGACCTCCGATGAATTGAAAACATTGGTGCGCTCGGTGCCGGATTTCCCCAAGCCAGGGATCCTGTTCCGCGATATCACGACGCTGATCGGCCATGGCGCTGGCTTTGCCGCGACGGTCGCCCGGTTGGCGCAGCAGGCCGAAGCCGTGGGCGCGCAGGCCATCGCCGGGATGGAAGCGCGCGGCTTTATCTTTGGCGCTGCGGTGGCTGCCCAGCTGGGCCTGCCATTTATTCCTGTTCGCAAGCCGGGCAAATTGCCGGTGCCGGTGTTGGCGATCGATTATGCGTTGGAATATGGCACTGACACTTTGGAGGTCGATCCGGATGCGGTGGCGCCGGGGCAACGCGTTGTTATCCTCGACGACCTGATCGCCACGGGCGGCACGGCGTTGGCCGCCGTGCAATTGTTGCGCCGGGCCGGGGCAGAAGTGGGCCACGCCTTGTTTGTGATCGATCTGCCTGATCTGGGTGGCGCAACCAAATTGCGCGACCAAAATGTCGTTGTAAGCGCGATCATGGATTTTGCCGGACATTGATCCGACGTTAGCGCGGTCTTGACGAAGGGCGTGCCATCGTGGCAAGCGCGCTTCTCGACGTTGCGACGCCAGCGTGCGGGTATAGCTTAGTGGTAAAGCACCAGCCTTCCAAGCTGGCTATGCGGGTTCGATTCCCGCTACCCGCTCCAATATAAGCCAAATACATGAATCATAAGGGAATATCGCCAATTGAGCGGCATTCCCTGTCATTTTGGCCCTCATCGGATGGTGCGAGGGGCTGTCTGGTTGGCCGCGCTTGGCGCGCCAACGATTTTGGCCCCTCGCATTGTAATCGTTCAAGCCTTAGCCGACAACGCCCGACGCCGCCAAAATGGCCAGCGTCAACACATCAGGCGCGATCGAGGTCATCGGCACGATCTGCACCGGTTTTTCCATACCGATCAGCATCGGCCCAATCGTCGCATTACCACCCAATTCGCGCAGCAGTTTGGCCGACACGTTGGCCGATTGCAGGCCGGGCATGATCAGAATGTTGGCTGGCGCGGTCAGGCGGCTGAAGGGATAGAGCTTCATCACCGTCGGGTTGAGCGCCGCCTCTGGCGCCATTTCGCCTTCATATTCGAAATTCGGCTTTTCGGCGTCGAGGATGGCGATGGCATCGCGGATCGGCTCCAGCCACTTGCCGGTCGGGTTGCCGAACGTCGAATAGGACAGAAAGGCAACGCGCGGTTCGTGGCCCAGGCGGCGAGCGACGGCGGCGGTTTCCTTGGCGATCACGGCCAATTTATCGGCACTGGGCCGTTCGTTGATCGTGGTATCGGCCATGAACACGGTGGTGTGCTTGCCGACCATCAGGTGGATGCCAAAGGGCAGGTGGCCCGGCTTGGCGTCCAGGACCTGGTGCACTTCCTTCATGGTCTGGGCAAAGGGGCGGGTGATGCCCGTCACCATCGCATCGCCCACGCCCAGCTTTAGCAGCGCCGAGGCAAAGACGTTGCGATCCTGATTGACCATGCGGCGCACGTCGCGTTCCAGAAAGCCGCGGCGTTGCAGCCGTTCGTACAACATCGCCACCATCGCATCGAGGTGCGGCGATATGACCGAATTGTGGATTTCATAGCGGTCAGGATTGCCGACGCCCAGCTCGACCAGCTTGTCCCGCACCGCCGTGGTCCGCCCGACCAGCACCGGCGTGCCATAGCCAAAATCCTGAAACTGGATCGCGGCGCGCAGCACGACTTCGTTCTCGGCCTCGGCAAAGATGACGCGCTTGGGGTTTTCGCGCACTGTGGCATAGACCTGCGTCAACGCCGAAGTGGTCGGGTTCAACCGGCCCTTGAGCGCGAGGCGATAGGCGTCGAAATCATCGATCGGCTGTTGCGCAACGCCGGTGGCCATCGCGGCCCTGGCAACGGCGGCGGGCACGACTTCCATCAGGCGCGGGTCGAATGGCGCGGGGATAATGTAATCGCGGCCAAAGGTGTGGTTGCGGCCATAGGCCATCGCCACTTCCTCGGGCACCTGTTCGCGCGCCAGTTCGGCAATGGCGTGGGCGGCGGCGATCTTCATTTCCTCATTGATCGCGGTGGCGCGCACATCCAGCGCGCCGCGAAAAATGAACGGGAAGCCGAGCACATTGTTGACCTGATTGGGGTAATCCGACCGGCCGGTGGCGACGATGGCGTCGGGTCTGACGGCCTTGGCCTCGGGCGGGGTGATTTCCGGCACGGGATTGGCCATCGCAAAGATGATGGGCTCAGGCGCCATCTTCTTCACATATTCCGCGGGCAAGGCACCAGCCGCCGACAGGCCGAGGAACACATCCGCACCCACCAGCGCGGCTTCCAGCGAGCGCGCCTCGGTCGGCACGGCATGGGCGCTTTGCCACTGGTTGATACCCTTTTCCCGACCCTGATAGATCGGGCCATCGCGGTCGCAGACGATCACATGGTCATGGCGCACGCCCATCGATTTCATCAAAGCGGTGCAGGCCAGCGCCGCAGCGCCCGCGCCATTGACCACGACCTTGATGTCCTTCAACGCGCGGTTGGTCAGCAAGCAGGCGTTGATCAACCCGGCCGCAGCGATGATCGCGGTGCCATGCTGATCATCGTGCATGACCGGGATCTTCATGCGTTCGCGCAACGCCTGTTCGATCACGAAACATTCCGGCGCCTTGATATCCTCAAGGTTGATGCCGCCAAACGATGGTTCCATCAAGGCGATCGCCGCGATCAGCGCATCGGGGTCTTCGGAATCGAGTTCGATATCGATGGCGTCGACATCGGCAAACCGCTTGAACAGCACCGCCTTGCCTTCCATCACCGGCTTTGACGCCAGCGCGCCGAGGTTGCCCATGCCCAAAATGGCCGTGCCGTTCGAGATGACCGCGACGAGGTTGCCCTTGGCGGTGTAATCATAGGCGCAGGCGGGATTGTCCGCGATCGCCTGGACCGGCACCGCAACGCCGGGCGAATAGGCCAGCGACAGGTCGCGCTGCGTCGCCATGGGCTTTGATGCGATGATCTCGATTTTACCGGGGCGAATGGTGTTGTGATAAAACAGCGCCTCGCGCTCGGTAAAACGGACGTTGCTTTCGTCGGACACCCTATTCTCCTCAGTTTGTTGCTGCCGTAACCAAACTGATCGCGCCGCGATAGGGGAAAGCTTGGGATTGTGGCATTCCATGCGATCGATTCTACGGCTAACCCATGCCGCGATGACCGAAACCGTAACCTCGACGCCCGTCACGCCGATGATGGTGCAATATCTCGCGCTGAAGGCCAAGGCTGGCGATTGCCTGTTGTTTTACCGAATGGGCGATTTTTTCGAACTGTTTTTCGACGACGCCAAAGCCGCAGCGCAGATCCTCGATATCGCGCTGACCAGCCGGGGCGAACATGGTGGGCAGCCGATCCCGATGTGCGGCGTGCCGGTCCATGCGGCCGAAGGGTATCTGGCGCGGTTGATCAAGGCCGGGTGCCGGGTTGCCATAGCCGAACAGGTCGAAACGCCCGAACAGGCCAAAAAGCGCGGCGGCAAGACGTTGGTTGCGCGCGATATCGTGCGGTTTGTGACGGCCGGCACGCTGACTGGGAAGCGCTGCTCGAACCGCGCCGGGCCAATGTGCTGGCGGCGGTATGCGAGATGCGCGGCGCCATTGGCATTGCGGCCATCGACATTTCGACCGGCCGGATGGAGATGGAGGAATGCGCGCCAGACCGAATGGGCGCGGCGCTGGCCCGGCTGGGCGCCAGCGAATTGGTCGCTCCCGATGCGTGGGACATGGCCCCGTTGGACGCAATCCCGCGCGGCGGCCACGAGTTTTCCAGCGACGGCGGTGAAGCGCGGCTGACCGGCATTCACGGCGTGGCGACGCTCGACGGCTTTGGCACGTTCAGCCGGCCGATGTTGGCGGCGGCATGCGGGCTGATCGCCTATCTCGACCATGTGGGGCAGGGCAAATTGCCGCTGTTGCTGCCGCCGGTGGCTCGCACGGGCGATGCGCATCTGGCGATGGATGAGGCGACGCGGACCAGTCTGGAAATCCTGCAATCGGTCACGGGCGGCAGGCGCGGCAGCTTGATCGAGGCGGTGGATCGCTGTGTCACGGGCGCCGGCGCGCGGCAATTGGCCGAGGATCTGTCGGCGCCCTTGCTCGACCGCGCGGCGATTGAGGCGCGGCTGGCGCTGGTCGCGTGGTTGCATGATGATGCACTGCTGCGCGAGGATTTGCGCGCCGGGTTGCGGGCGATGCCGGATATTGGCCGGGCGCTGGGCCGGGTTGTGGCGGGCCGTGGATCGCCGCGCGATCTGGGGCAGATCCGCGATGGCCTGCAGGGCGCGGCGCGGCTGGCCGACACCGTGGCGCGGCGGGCGGACTTGCCGGCTTTGTTGCAGGATTTGGCGCCGCGCCTTGTCGGGCATGACGCGTTGATCGACTGGCTGACCCGCGCGCTGGTCGCCGCCCCGCCGACCGAGCGCGGGCAGGGCGGCTTCATTGCCGAAAGCTATGACGCAGATCTCGACGCGCTGCGCAGCATTTCGCGCGATGCCCGATCGGCGATCGCCGCGCTGGAGGCGAAATATCGCGATGACACAGCGATTGCCGGGCTGAAAATCAAGCATAACGGCGTGCTGGGCTATTTCATCGAGGTGCCCGCGCGGTTTGGCGATCAGTTGATGGCCGCCGATTCAGGCTTTACCCATCGTCAGACGATGGCTGGCGCGATGCGTTTCAACGCGCTGGCGCTGCACGAGGAAGCGAGCCGGATTGCCGAGGCGGGCGGGCGCGCGCTGGTGGCGGAGGAGGCGCATTTCGAGGAATTGATCGCCGCGACCATCGCCGCGCGCAACGCGATTGCCGAAACCGCCGCCGCCCTCGCACGGATCGACGTTGCCGCGGGCCAGGCCGAACGCGCCGCCGAAGGCGGCTGGTGCCGCCCGGCGATCAGCGACAAGGCGGAATTGGCCATCATCGGCGGGCGCCATCCGGTGGTCGAAACCGCGCTGGCGGCCAAGGGCGAGCGGTTTGTTGCCAATGATTGCTCGCTCACTATGTTTGACCGGCTGTGGCTGGTCGGTGGCCCGAATATGGGCGGTAAATCGACGTTTTTGCGCCAGAATGCGCTGATCGTGGTGCTGGCGCAGGCAGGCGGTTTTGTGCCTGCGGCGTCCGCGACCATCGGCCTTGTCGATCGCTTGTTCAGCCGGGTGGGCGCGTCGGACAATCTGGCGCGCGGGCGGTCGACCTTCATGGTCGAAATGGTCGAAACCGCGGCCATCCTGCAACAGGCAACGGTGCGCAGTTTTGTCATCCTAGACGAGGTCGGGCGCGGCACATCGACCTATGATGGCCTGGCGCTGGCCTGGGCGGTGGCGGAGGCGGTACATGGGGCCAATCGCTGTCGGTGCCTGTTTGCGACGCATTACCACGAACTGGCGCGATTGGCCGCGACGTGTGAGGCCTTGTCGTTGCACCATGTCCGCGCGCGCGAATGGAAGGGCGATCTGGTGTTGTTGCACGAGGTGACCACCGGCGCGGCGGAAAGCTCCTATGGCCTTGCGGTTGCGCGGTTGGCGGGTGTGCCGGCGCCGGTGGTGGCGCGGGCCAAGGCGGTGCTGGCCAAGCTGGAAAAGGGCCGGGCGGAGACGGGGGGCATTGCCGCCGGGCTGGGTGATTTGCCGCTGTTTGCCGCATCGGCAGAAGTGGCGGCGCCGCAGGGCGACCCGTTGCGTGAACAATTGGCCGCGCTCGACATTGATGCGCTGTCGCCGCGTGAGGCGCTCGATCTGCTCTATGCGTTAAAACGGGCGGCGGACTAAAACGGACTGCGGGGGCGGAGGATTTTTTAACCGTCACCCCGTTATAAACACCTGCATGTTCTTTGGCCCCCGCATCACCACCGTTTTTGCCAGCCGATGGAAAGCCTTGGCCTGGGCAATTGGCGTTATGATTTCGGCCTATTGCTGGATTCCGGCGGCCAAGGAGGGGCAGGAAGCCTCGGGCGCGGATACTTCAGCGGCGGATGCGGCATCGCTGATGCAGGCGATCGGCGGCGGCGCGGCCCCCGCCCCCACCGACCCCGCCAAATCGCCGTGGTCGCGCTAGGCTTTACCGCGTCGGGACCGGGGCCTCGCCCGAATAATCATAAAATCCGCGTCCGGTTTTGCGCCCCAGCCAGCCCGCCTCGACATATTTGGCCAATAACGGGGCCGGGCGATATTTGCTGTCGCCGGTCGAATTCAGCAGAATTTTGGTGATTTCGAGGCAGGTATCCAGCCCGATGAAATCGGCCAGTTCCAACGGCCCCATCGGGTGGTTGAGGCCCAGCCGGCACGCGGTGTCGATATCCTCCATCGTCGCCGTGCCATTACCCAGCGTGAACACCGCCTCGTTCAAGATCGGCATCAGCACGCGGTTGACGATAAAGCCCGGCTCGTCCTGACTGACCACCACCGTTTTGCCAAGGCCCGTCGCAAAGGCGCGGGTGCGCGCCAGCGTGTCGGCGCTGGTGGCAAGGCCGGGGATAATCTCGATCAATTGCATCACCGGCACGGGATTGAAGAAATGCAGCCCGATAAACCGTGCCGGATCGGATGCGCCGCGGGCCATGCGGGTGATCGGGATCGAACTGGTATTGCTGGCCAGAATCGCTTGCGGTGCCAGTACCTTGGCGGCGGACTCAAAGATCTTGGCCTTGATATCCTCCCGCTCGGTCGCCGCCTCGATGATAAAGCCGGCCTCGGCCATCAGGGCATAGTCGGCGACCGGCGTGATGCGCGCCAGCGTTGCGGCGGCGTCGGCGGCGGTGATCTTGTCCTTTGACACCAGCCGGTCGAGGCCCTTGCCGATCTTTGCCTTGGCGGCCTCGGCCACCGTCAGGCTGATATCGGCCAGCAAGACCGGGTGCCCGAATTGTGCCGCCGTCTGGGCAATGCCCGCGCCCATCTGGCCGGCCCCGATTACACCCACGGTCTGCGTCATTGGTCTTGCCTCGCTTGTTGATTAAACGCCATTCCGGCTCGCGCCCGGCACCCATAGCACATCACCCGCGCCATTCGCATTCAGCGCGCGCGCCAGCACGAACAGATAGTCCGACAACCGGTTGATATAGGCCAGCGCCGCCGGGTTCACCGGTTCCACCGCCGCCAGCGCCACCGCGTCGCGTTCGGCCCGGCGCACGGCGGCGCGGGCCACATGGGTGCGGGCCGACGCCTCATTGCCGCCGGGCAGGATGAAGCTGGTCAGCGGGGCGAGATCATCATTGATCGCATCGATGGCACGCTCGATCCACACCACTTGATCGGGCAGGATGCGCAGCGCCATCGGCCCCGGCGAAAAATCCTCGCCCGGCGTCGCCAGATCCGCGCCCAGGTCGAACATGTCGTTTTGAATCCGGCCAAGGGCCGCGGCATGCGGCGACCCCGCGGCCAGCGCTATCACCGCAAGGCCGATCGCGCTGTTCGCCTCATCGACGCTGCCGATTGCCGCCATTCGCGCGGCATATTTGGCCACCCGCGATCCATCGACCAGACCCGTGGTGCCATCATCGCCCGTGCGGGTGTAAATCCTGTTCAGCTTGACCAAAATATCTGTCCCCGCGGCGCTATCTGCTGGCCGCCAGTAGCACCACGACGACGATCACCGCCAGTGCCTGATACTTGATCCGGGCGAACATCATGTCGTTCTGGCGCAACTGCATCGCGGTCGGGCCAGACGTCTTGTCGCTTTCGAGGTCGAGTTTGGTGGATTGCAAAAAGGCGGCGATGCCGCGCACGAGGCTGACCACTACAAAGCCCATCGCGATGAGGATCACCGGCACCAGAATGATTTTCGACATGACATGCGTCTCCCGCAGATGTTTTTATTTGGCCCAGACTACGCCTGACCCCAGCGAAAGACCAGTGGGGAAGCGATGGGCCCGAAGGGCATCGGCCAAGGCCAGCCCATCCTGGCCCGCGCGGCGGCGGTCGGCCAGGGCTGGCGATCCGCGACGTTTGGCCAATTTGCGCCCGTCGGGTTCGACCAACAACGGGTGGTGGTGCCAACGCGGCACCGGCAGATCGAGCAGGGCCTGTAACAAGCGGTGCAGATGGCTGGCCGCGAACAGGTCCGTGCCGCGCGTCACCAGCGTGATGCCATCCGCAGCATCGTCCAGCGTGGCGGCGAGGTGATAGGACGCCGGCGCCTCCTTGCGCACCAATACGACATCGCCAAAGATCTCGGGCGTGGCGATCTGTGGCCCGGCGATGGCGTCATCCCACATCAACGCCCCCGCCAAAGCCACCGCCCGCGCCATATCAAGCCGCCATGCCGCGCCCATCGGATCGACATCACGCCCGCGACACGTGCCGGGATAGATCAGTCCATCCGGCCCCTGCGCCGCGCCGGCCGCCACAATATCCGCGCGGGTGCAATGGCAGGGGTACAACAAGCCGATCGCCCGCAACCGCTCCGCCGCCGCCGCATAGCTGGCCAACCGATCCGATTGGCGCACCACCGCGCCATCCCAACCCAGCTCCAACCATGCCAGATCGGCCAAAATTTCAGCCACCAGTTCAGGCCGGCTGCGCGTGCCGTCGATATCCTCGATCCGCAGCAGAAATTCGCCGCCGCCCGTGCGTGCCAGATCATGCGCCACCACCGCCGCAAAGGCATGGCCAAGGTGCAGTAACCCATTGGGGCTGGGGGCAAACCGGGTGCGGGGGCGGGGTAGCGGCATCGGCCGCCGTTGTCCTGCGGATGCCGCCGCGATGCAAGCCCCCTTGACCTTGTGCCCGCGTGGGTGTTTTCTTGCTCCCATGACTTGTCGCCAAACCGTCATTACCGCCTGCCAAAAGAGGTCATGCTCAAGGCAGAGCTGATCGAGCGCGCGGCCCGGTTCCGCAGCGCAGGGGATGACCCCTCCCGCAATCTGGCGGATTGTCCGGCATTGGTGCTGAACGCCGATTTTACCCCGCTGTCCTATTACCCGCTCAGCATCTGGCCGTGGCAGACCGCGATCAAGGCGGTGTGCCTCGAACGCGTGGATATCATCGCCAATTACGCGCGGGAGGTGCATTCGCAAAG
>CAIOKP010000274.1 GCA_903858875.1 uncultured Sphingomonadales bacterium | reverse complement strand
TTCCTCGGGCGGCACAAGGCCTTGCTCAAGGAGGATGGCGCGCCAGCCCTGCAGGAGCGATCGCTGGCCGAATTGAAGGGCGCAGTCGTGATCGTGGACGAAGCCTCAACGCTCAGTTCCAAACAAGCTGCCGACCTTATGGTCCTCGCCCATCGCGCCGAGGTCGCCCGCCTCGCGCTGGTGGGCGACACACGGCAATATGGCGCGGTCGAGGCCGGTAAACCCTTCGAGGACTTGCAGCGGCAAGGTCTTGCCACCGCCGAATTGACGGCGAACGTGCGCGCGCAATCGGGGATCATGAAGCAGCTCGCCCCCGTACTCTATCGAGGCGACATGCGCGCTGCGGTCGGCCTGCTCAATCCGTTTATCCATGAAGTGCCCAAGGGCGAACTCGCGGCCCACGCCGTGGCCATCTGGGCAGCGTTGCCGCGAGAAGATCGCGAGCAGACCTTGCTCTTGACTTCGGGCCGGGCATTGCGCGCCGAGGCGAACAGCGAAGCGCAGGCCGTGTTGAAGGCGCGTGGCGAAATCGGCGCAAAAGGCCACACGATCTCGATCCTCGATCGCGTTAATCTCAGCCGTGAGGAAATGCGTCATCTGCGACCCTATCAGGCCGGGCGGATCATCGAGATCCGCACCGCCATGCCACGACAGGGCCTGGCCAAGGGCACGTTGGGCCGAATTGTCGGTGTGGAAGGCGACAAAGTCATTTTCGACACCGATCGTGGCCGATCCGCTTTCACCCCCGGCCGGTTGGCACGCAATCTTGGCGAGGATGCCGTCGGCTTGCATGAAGAACGCCAGATTACCGTGCATCAGGGCGACCGCATCCGCTTCAGCAGCAACAACCATGCGCTGGGCGTTCTCAATGCGCAGGTCGGCAAAGTCGAGGCGCTTGATGCCAAAGCCATCACCATCGTGATGGGCCACGACCGCAAGCTGACACTGCCACTGGACGACCCGGCCTTGCGCCGCCTCGATCTGGCCTATGCCCTTAACGCCTATGCGGCGCAGGGTGTGACCACCCGCCACGGCATCGTCGTTATGGACAGCAGCGAGAAAATGCTGGCCTCATCACGCACCCTTGCTGTTGCGCTCACCCGCATAGCCGATCAGCCGCGCCTGGTCATCGACAGCGCCTATCGCATCGAGCGGGCAACCATGCGCAACAGCGCCGCCAAGGTATCCGCGCTCGATATCCTCAAAGATCCTGCAACAGTTCATCTGCCAGAAAACGCGTGCCAAGCCGTCCCTGGCAGAGAGATCAAGACTGTCGCGCAGGTCGAACAGGACGAGCAACGAATTTTGAAAGGTACAATCGGCATGCCGGAGGACATGAAGATCGCAAGGCTCGAGCGCATCTTGGCAGCAAATCTGGAGAATCTGCCGGAGAAAACTTTGGAGCTGGGCCTGTGAAATGGCATGATCCAATTGGTCGCGGCTCATCGGTAATGAACCGACCAAAATTGGGCCATATTGGGTACCGGGCAAGCCCCGCACCCTCTGGTCATTTGAATGTTTATGGCATATATCCTTCATATGAAAGGATGCCGCCATGCCTGCACTAGCCAGCCCAAAACCGGATCGAGCCACTGCTTTGAGCGCCGCCATCGTCCGCATTGCTGAATTCTGGTCGCTGAACAATGCCAAGCTCGGCGTGATACTGGGTATCTCGGCCCCTACGGTTTCGCGCCTGAAACGCGGCGCCACCGAACTCGATCCAGCATCCAAATCCTTCGAGGCCGGCCAGTTCCTCCTTCGCCTGTTCCGAAGCCTCGATGCCCTGCTGGGCAGCGACGATGTCGCCGTCAGGAGTTGGCTCGCCACCCCCAATCTCGACCTTGGCGCCAAGCCGATCGACAAACTCGACACGATCCGCGGCCTGATCGAACTGTGTGATTATGTGGACTTCTACCGCGCTCGCGTCTGAACATCGGCCCTATCGCGGCAAGGTCTGGCGCCTGGTCGAAGGGCAACACCGTATCTCGACCAACCGCCTTGCCAGCGACGGCGCGACACTGGCCCTGCTGGAAGAGCTGGCGGCGGAAGTGAAGCCGACTGTGCCCGAAAGCGCGCGGCACCTGCACTTCCTGCTCGCAACGCCCTTTCGCTATGGCCACAATCGCGCCAGTCGTTTCCGCCGCGCCGACGAGCGCCCTGGTATTTTCTACGCCGCCGAGGCCGAGGCGACCGCCATCGCCGAGACGGCCTATTGGTCGCTGCGCTTCTTCAGTCGCTCACCGGGCTTCACCCCGCCGACCACAACGGTCGAATACACCAGCTTCCATGTGCGGGTGGCAACAGATCGGGCCTTGGACCTGACGCAGAAACCGTTCGCGGAGCGGGAGGCGGAATGGACGGCCCCAGACGACTACACTGCCTGCCAGGCTTTGGCCACCGAGGCCCGGTTTGTAGGCACGGCATTGATCCGGACACTGTCCGCGCGCGCCGAGGGGCGGAGCTGCAATATCGTCGTGTTCGATCCGCAGGCT
Source organism: uncultured Sphingomonadales bacterium (assembly GCA_903858875.1). GTDB lineage: Bacteria > Pseudomonadota > Alphaproteobacteria > Sphingomonadales > Sphingomonadaceae > Novosphingobium. The sequence goes on along the minus strand of CAIOKP010000274.1, from coordinate 789 downwards.
TTCGAGAATGCCGGGCCTGTGATTCAAAGAACATGGCACTTTCGGCATCAAGGCGAACGGTTGTCCGTGCTGGGCGCATTTCCCTCGCTCGAGCGGCATGAGTTTTCAGCGGGCCAGTTCGAGTTATGAATGACCGGGACTGGGACATTACCACCATTCCCAAACAATAGGCCGAGTGGCAGGTCTTTTTCAAAGCGGAGGTACAGCGTGTTGGGTTCGCGCAAGGCACATCGAACTCTTCATGCAGGCGCAATGCCGAATGCTAGGCGCGTGCGAACGGAGAATGACGACCGAGATACCCTTACCTCCACATATTGCGCGGACATTGTAAGCAGACAGATTACTGTTGCTTGTGTATCAGAATTTGGGTTTATCGGGTTAACGTGGAGCGCGAACGGAAGAAAGCTCGAGAAGAATGCGTTGGTTTCACGCAGATTTCTCCTTCATTCATTCGGTGATTCGGCTGTTAGGGGTGGAGCTTGGCTTCCTTCGGGATGACGTATCTATCGCCGGACGCAATGCGCGAGGCACGGAAATTCATGAACGCGGACCAGAAAGGTGTCCGCGACGAGATCGGCTTCCTGATCGTCCACCAGCGTTACGCCGATCGCTTCTTCCCCGGCACCTCGGTCCTGCACACCCGGCTGCGCTACGCCCTTTTCGTGCCGTGGCTCTACCGCGATGAGCAGGCCAAGCCCGCGAAGGGCATGCGGACCCAGGACAGCATGAAGCGCCGCGAGTATCTGCTGACGGAAGAGGGCGGAATCAGATGGAAGGGGGAGGTGTGGA
>CAIOKP010000273.1 GCA_903858875.1 uncultured Sphingomonadales bacterium | reverse complement strand
CTGGTCCACCTCTATAGCTGGGGCTACATGAGCGAGGAGCCGGATCAGCCGCGCTTCTTTGCTTACCTGTCGCTGTTCACTTTTGCGATGCTGATGCTGGTGACCGCGAACAATCTGGTGCAGATGTTCTTCGGTTGGGAAGGTGTGGGCCTCGCCTCATATCTGTTGATCGGCTTCTGGTTCCGCAAGCCCAGCGCCGGCGCGGCTGCCATCAAGGCGTTCGTAGTGAACCGCGTCGGTGACTTGGGCTTCATGCTCGGTATCTTCGGCACGTTTCTGGTGTTTGGCACAGTGTCGATCCCCGAGATCTTGTCCGCTGCGCCGCACATGACCGGTTCGACCATCGGGTTCCTTGGCCATCGCTTTGATACGATGACGGTGCTGTGCATCTTGTTGTTCATCGGCGCGATGGGCAAGTCAGCCCAGTTGGGTCTTCACACTTGGTTGCCTGACGCGATGGAAGGCCCGACCCCGGTGTCGGCTTTGATCCACGCCGCAACCATGGTGACCGCGGGTGTTTTCATGGTTTGCCGTCTGTCGCCAATGTTTCAGGCAAGCCCTGTGGCTTTGGAATTTGTGACGATTGTCGGCGCTGCGACGTGTTTCTTTGCGGCGACCATCGGTACCACTCAGTGGGACATCAAGCGCGTCATCGCGTATTCGACCTGTTCGCAGCTGGGCTATATGTTCTTCGCAGCGGGGGTCGGGGCCTATGGTTCCGCGATGTTCCATCTGTTCACGCACGCTTTCTTCAAGGCACTGTTGTTCCTGTGCGCCGGTTCGGTCATCCATGCGATGCACCATGAACAGGACATGCGGTACTATGGTAACCTCGCGAAGAAGATTCCGGTGACCTTTATTGCGATGCTGCTGGGTACGCTGGCTATTACCGGCGTTGGCATTGTCGATGTCTTCGGCTTTGCCGGCTTCTACTCAAAGGATTCAATCCTTGAGGCCGCTTATGGCAGCGGCACTGGTGTTGGCCATTTTGCCTTCTTCATGGGCATTACAGCAGCGCTGTTGACCAGCTTCTATTCGTGGCGCCTGATGTTCCTGACTTTCTATGGTAAGGCCCGTTGGTCGCAGTCTGAGCATATCCAGCATGCGATCCATGATGCGCACGGCCACGGTGAACACGGCCATGATCACCATGCTCATGATCACGGCCATGACGCGGCGCATGACGACGGCACGGGCGGGTATCACCCGCATGAAAGCCCGTGGGTGATGTTGCTGCCGCTGGTACTGCTCAGCATTGGCGCGGTGTTTGCTGGCTTTGCCTTCAGCCATGCCTTTGTTTCGGCGGGCGATGGCTCGTTCTGGAAGGGCAGTTTGGTGTTCTCGGAGCATCTCATTCACCACATGCACAGTGTGCCGTTGTGGGTGAAATGGGCACCGTTCGCGGTGATGATGACCGGCTTTGTGGTCGCGATCTATGCTTATATCGTGAACCCCGACTTCCCGGCGCGGTTTGTGGCGGTCATCCGTCCGCTGCACACCTTCTTTTACAACAAGTGGTATTTCGACGAGCTCTATGACTTCCTGTTCGTTCGTCCCGCCTTCGCGTTGGGTCGGGCCTTCTGGAAGTTGGGCGACATCGGCTTTATCGACCGTTTCGGCCCGAATGGTGCGGCCTGGGTGGTAGTGCAGGGCTCCGGCTTTGCTCGCCGTGTCCAGTCCGGCCTGCTGACCAGCTATGCGCTGTGGATGCTCGTCGGGCTTGTGGCGGCGGTGAGCTGGGTTTTGGTGCGATAGGGCGACACAGCGACAAGGCTATATGGCAATGACCGGTTTTCCCATCCTTTCGCTGATGCTGGCGGTGCCCGCTGTGGCAGCCATCGGCTGTCTTATGGTGTCGGCCAGCGCGGCGCGTACGCTCGCTCTTGTGGCGACGTTGATTGATCTTGCGCTCGGCTTGTTGCTGTGGTCGCAGTATCAAATCGGCGGGCCGCAGTGGCAATTCGTCGAACATGCCTCGGTGTTTTCCGGCTTTAGCTGGGCGCTGGGCATCGATGGCATTGCGTTGGTGCTGATTGAACTTTCCGTATTCCTGATGCCGATTTGTATCGGTGCCAGCTGGCACGTGATTGAAAAGCGTGTGCCAGAATATATGGCTGCGTTTCTGTTCATGGAAACGCTGATGATTGGCGTGTTTACGGCGCAGGATCTGTTCCTGTTCTATATCATGTTCGAGGCAGGCCTGATTCCGATGTATCTGATCATCGGTATATGGGGCGGTGTTGATCGTATCTACGCCAGCTACAAGTTCTTCCTCTACACGCTGTTTGGCTCGGTTCTGATGCTGATCGCGATGCTGTGGATGGCCAATCAGGCGGGCACGACCGATGTGCCGACTTTGATGGCCTACAACTTCCCGGTGAAGGCGCAGTATCTGTTGTGGCTGGCCTTCTTTGCGAGCTTTGCGGTGAAGATGCCGATGTGGCCAGTCCACACCTGGTTGCCTGACGCGCACGTTCAGGCACCGACGGCAGGTTCGATCATTCTGGCCGGCGTGCTGTTGAAGATGGGCGGTTACGGCTTCCTGCGTTTCAGCTTGCCGATGTTTCCGGAAGCATCTGCCTATTTCGCTCCGCTGATCTTTGCATTGTCGATGATTGCGGTGGTGTACACCTCGCTGGTCGCGCTGGTGCAGTCTGACATGAAGAAGCTGATCGCTTATTCGTCGGTTGCCCACATGGGGATCGTAACGATCGGCT
>CAIOKP010000272.1 GCA_903858875.1 uncultured Sphingomonadales bacterium | reverse complement strand
ACAACCGCGCCGCCTGGCTTCATGCGGGTCAGCAGCGTGGACGTATACCAGTTCCACGCCGTCTCACGCTCAACCGTGGAGTCGGCGGTTTTCCGATCTTTTACCGGGTCATCGATCAGCGCGATTTCAGCGCGGCGACCCGTGATTGGCCCGGCCACACCCGCTGGCTTAAATTCGTCGCCGCAGGTCGTTTCCCAGCCCTTGACGCTCTCTGACGCCAGGCCATAACCGAGCGCGGCAGCATTGTCCCGCACGATCGCCATGGTTTTGCGGGCCATCGACTCGGCAAGATCGGACGTGTGCGAGGCCGTAACCATGCAGGCGCGGCGCTCGCGAATCCATCCCCTGCGGCGGTCCTGGTCGCGTTTGAAAGCGGGATACCATGCCGGGAAAAGCTGGCTAACGAACGATGACTTGGCGCTGCCCGGCGGCATGCAGACCATCAGCCGCCGAATCTTACCCTCCGCGACCTCCTGGAGCTTGGCGATCAGCAGGCGGTGGTGGGCGGCCGGTCGGAACCCTTGGGGTGCCAGCGCGTGCTGGCAGAACAGGCCAAAGTCGCGCCGGACCAGCGCGGCGCGGGTGTCCGCAATGCGCGAGAGGTCCATGGCTGATCCGGGGGTTAGGGCGGGCAGGCGCTAGGCATACCTCTGGCCCCGGCAAATTGGTTGCCTATCGGCGCGCGGCGTGTCACGTTAAAGTTTGTTAATGCGGTTTGTGCTTTGGATGCTCGCCAGCCACAGACGCTCCAGGAGATCGGTCACCTGAATCGGAGAGTGGTGCGCCTGGTCCAAAAACCCGCACTCCTCCAGCCATTCGTAAACGACTTCCACCATAGCCGGGCTAACCACCATGCGCGGGGCCGAGGGGGTCTCACCCGACGAAGTGCCGCATTTATCACATGGCGCCCGAGGCGGCTTGGCGCCGGCAGGCATAGGAATGTTCAAATTGGTTCGCGGGAGAATGCTTGACTTGAATGCAGCGGGCCTCGGCGGAACATAATTAGGGTCTGGATGGGGATTCATGCCGCCCTTAGCCTTGGTGTGCCACTTAGGTTCCCGACCCGACGGCCATTTATACAACATATATGGCAGCCCGAACCCCAAGATCAGGCCAATAGGGGGCAACCATACCAACGCGCTCAAACTATTATTGATCACCGCTTTACCTCTGCCGCGTCGGTTTCAGGGTCTCGGGGCGCGTTGGCGTCGCTGTCATCGGCACTTGGGTGCCGGTATCGGAACACATACCGCCAACCAATCGGCCGTATTTCTTCCATAGCCAGAGCCTCGGCCGCTGTCATGGGATAGTCCAGCGTAATCACGGTCGTGCCGATTTTGCTTTCGTCTATCTCTGGATTCAGATGCCCGACGATGCGCATAAGGCGCCACATAACCGGACGACAATAATCCGGCGTAAACGGACCCAGACCAAAAAGCCGCTCAATCAGCGTGTCGCGCATTAAGTTATTGAATTTGGCAAAATGGATATCGAAATCCCCATCCGCGCCAAGCCAAAACATCGCGTTCATGGTCAACCCCATTCTTTCCAATCCTTAGCCTCATAGGACGTGATGCAGTTCCCGCGGCCCTCGTAGTGATCCGGCCAATGAATCTCGTAGGTATCAATTGGCTCCAAAAGGCCACGCCTAACCCAGTCAGCTAAAAGATTACCCCCTGCAAAATATCGATAGTTACCATACACCTTTGGCGGGGGCGGGGTATTTTCGTGATGCGCTTTCATTTCCGCTTCAACGTCAATTATTTGCGTCGAACGAAAAGTTCCCGTTATATTGTAATCGCTGTATGCGCCACTCGTCACCGTCACAAGTGCTCCGGCCGGAATAGGCATCATTTTCTGAACCTTCACCGCTCCACCTCCATCCCCCACTCATCCGCCAGAAACCCCAGCCCCTCTTGCACCGTCGCCAGCCACCTCACGCCGGGATGCTGGTCCATCATCAGCGCATCGAGCTTCCCGGCCGTGATGGCGGGTAGCATGCGCATCACCGCCCGGTGCTTATCGCGGTAGGTCTCGTCTTCCGCCAGCACAATCGGATTGTGCCGCATCGACCGGCATCCGTCATCCGGCGGGGGATCGACCACATCGCGCACTGTGCGCATCGTGGCGGTGACCTGCGGATTCAGCCCGGCCAGCGTCCAGAGGGTGTGCAGGATCGTGGCCGCGTCGTATTGCCGCTCGGACAGTTGCGAGGCGTCCCGCATCCGGTCGATCACGCGGCAATCGCCCATGCGCTTGACCTCGATCACGCGGCCGGGCGCAACCGTGGAGACCGATACCGCGCCGATGACCTGCTTGCGGGACTGCCGAGCCAGCATAGCCGGGCCGGTGGTGCCGAAGTCGGGCTCGGGGTCGGCAGGTAGGGCGCTCATTGGTGCATCTCCATGACTTCCTGCGCCCCGATAATAAACGCCATCAGCATGGCCCCCAAAAGAAAGCCGATGGCGCGCGGCTCGGCTTTCCATCGCATGATGACGAAAGCGATGATCGCGGCGAGGCATAAGAGTCGACAGGCCAACATGGATGGCGTCATGGCAAAACCCCGTTCGCATCGCACATCATTAGGCTCCCACCCCAAACCGAGGTGCCGGCACGAGGTTGCCAATATGCCAACTGTTCTGGTGTGTAGATCACTTTGCTATCGCCGTTTGCTGGAAAATAGACCGCAATAGGTTTCATGCGGGCATCATCCCCGCCCACAGCGTGAGCGGCGATCATGGCGACATCCTGCATCTGCTGGCGCGTCAGGGTGTCCAGAGACCCGTGCCTGCTGCCGCTTAAAGCCCGCAGAATGATGGGGTATAGGCCGCTGTTCATGCAGATTACGGTCATGCCCCCGCCCCCCAGGGCACCATCGCGCGCGTGTCGATCGCTATCCGCGTCCACACCGCGGGCCGCAGCCATCGCAGCACTCGATTAACCGGGCCATCAAATCGCGCATTCTGGCCGGAAAACCCGATATCCAATTCACTCATTTCGCTCTCCCGTCAGTGCCTTCACAGTGTCCAGCGCCGCAAACAGCCGCGCGCGATCTTCTTCGTTCAAGTGATCGATGTTGACGGTGGCGCCGGATTCATCATGCGCCCAGCCGGTGTCACCCGCGCGCCCGAGGAACCGATCAAAAAACTCCTTGACCGCAACCATCGCCACCCGATCATCCTGGCTGTCCATCAGCTCCCGGCACTTGTTGTAGGCGTGCGGGCAATCAGTGATCGCTTGTTCTCGCAGCTGCTTGCGCACGGCGCGCATGGACGTGCCTTTGCGAGCAAAGCCGTTGCCTGGACCAAAGCGCCCCATCAGGCCGCCGCCGTGGGACGGCACCACAAGATCAAGGCCGTCATGCGGGTCAGCCATTGGCGCTGGCACCACCCGCGCGCGCGCGGCCTAGTATCGAGATATTCGATTGATCCGCAGCATTCTGAGCGATTTTAGCACTCATGGCAAACCCCCTGCGCGTGCATCTTGGCCTCAAAGGCGCGGCCGGCGGCGTAGCCCTCGGCGTAGATTTGCACCGTCTCAGTCGTGCATTTCATCCCGTTT
>CAIOKP010000271.1 GCA_903858875.1 uncultured Sphingomonadales bacterium | reverse complement strand
TGACACTCATGAGCGCATACGTATTCCATTTTGGTGGCGGGTCCGTCACGCAGGACCCCCGCTCACGCGATAAAACCATCGTTGGTGGCAAGGGCGCCAATCTGGCCGAAATGGCCGCTATCGGCCTGCCGGTGCCGCCCGGATTGACCATTTCTACAGAAGTGTGCGCTACGTATAACGCATCGGGCAAGTGCTTCGATGCCGATCTGCGGGCCGGCGTTGCCGCTGGCCTCGCGCATGTCGAGGCGACCACCGCGCGCAAGTTGGGCGACACGGCCAATCCTTTGCTGGTGTCGGTACGGTCTGGCGCGAGGGTGTCGATGCCGGGCATGATGGATACGGTGCTCAACCTCGGGTTGAACGATGCGACGGTGGTGGGCTTGGCCAAGGGGTCGGGCAACGACCGTTTCGCGTGGGATTCATATCGGCGGTTTATCCAGATGTATTCCGACGTGGTGCTGGGGATTGACCACCACCTGTTCGAGGATGCGCTGGAAACCATCAAGGAAGACAATGGCTTCTACGCCGATGTTGAGATGGAAGCTGAACACTGGCAAAAGCTGGTGGGGCAGTACAAGGCCATCGTTGAGGCGGAATTGGGACGCCCATTCCCGCAGGATGTTCACGAACAATTGTGGGGCGCCATCGGCGCGGTGTTCGACAGCTGGGAAAGCGAGCGGGCCAAGGTCTATCGCCGGTTGAACGACATCCCCGGCGATTGGGGCACGGCCGTCACCGTACAGGCGATGGTGTTCGGCAACATGGGCGACACCTCTGCCACCGGCGTTGCCTTCACCCGCGATCCGGCGACCGGCGAGCGCGCCTATTACGGCGAATGGCTGGTCAATGCGCAGGGCGAGGACGTCGTCGCCGGCATCCGCACGCCGCAATATCTGACGCTGCGCGCCCGCGAGGCCGCAGGGGCGAAATTGCCGTCGATGGAAGAGGCGATGCCCGACGCCTACGGCGAATTGGTAGCGGTGTTCGACCTGCTCGAAAAGCATTATCGCGACATGCAGGACATCGAGTTCACGGTTGAGCGCGGCAAATTGTTCATGCTCCAAACCCGCAGCGGCAAACGGACGGCCAAGGCCGCGCTGAAGATGGCGGTGGATATGGCTGGCGAAGGCCTGATCGACGAGGCGACGGCGATTTGCCGCGTGGACCCGATGGCGCTCGACCAATTGTTACACCCGACGCTCGATCCCAAGGCGCCGCGCGATCATCTGGGCAAGGGGTTGCCAGCATCGCCGGGCGCGGCCTCTGGCGCGATCGTGCTGGATGCCGAAACGGCGCAAAACCGAGCGGATCGCGGCGATTCGGTCATCCTCGTGCGTGTCGAAACCAGCCCCGAAGACATCCACGGCATGCACGCGGCCAAGGGCATCCTGACCGCGCGCGGCGGCATGACCAGCCACGCCGCCGTCGTGGCGCGTGGCATGGGCCGCCCTTGCGTATCGGGCGCGTCGAGCGTGTCGATCAACATCGCGACCCGCACGTTGAAAATCGGCAACCGCGATTTGAAGGAAGGTGACATCATCACGCTCGACGGCACGACCGGCGAGATCATGGCCGGCGCTGTTCCGACGATCGAGGCCGAATTGGTCGGCGATTTCGGCGTCCTGATGGGCTGGGCAGACAAGCATCGGCGCATGAAGGTGCGCACCAATGCCGAAACCCCTGACGATTGCCGCGTCGCGCGACAGTTCGGGGCAGAGGGCATTGGCCTGTGCCGTACCGAACATATGTTCTTTGACGCTGGCCGCATTTCGGCGGTGCGTCAGATGATCCTGGCCGATGATGAGGCCGGCCGCCGTGGGGCTCTGGCCAAATTGCTGCCCGAACAGCGCGCCGATTTCCATGCGATTTTCGAGATTATGACCGGATTGCCGGTGACGATCCGCTTGCTCGATCCGCCACTGCACGAATTCCTGCCGCATAGCGACGCGGAGTTTGCCGAATTGTCGGAGGCCATCGGCATTGGCATCGACCATCTGAAGCGCCGGGCTGGCGAATTGCATGAATTCAACCCGATGCTGGGCCATCGCGGGTGCCGTCTCGGCATTACGTACCCTGAAATCTATGAAATGCAGGCCCGCGCGATCTTTGAGGCGGCCTGCGACGTCGCCATTGCCAGCGGCGAGGTCGTCGTGCCCGAAGTGATGATCCCGCTGGTCGGCACGCGCAAGGAATTAGCGATCCTCAAGCAGTTGGTTGACCGGACGGCCGCAGCGGTGTTTGCCGAAAAGGGCCGGACGCTCGACTATCTGGTTGGCACGATGATCGAATTGCCGCGCGCTGCCCTGATGGCGGGCGACATTGCCGAAGAGGCGACGTTCTTCTCATTTGGCACCAATGACCTGACGCAAACGACGCTGGGCGTGTCGCGTGACGATGCGGCGCGCTTCCTGTCGACCTACGTGGAACTTGGCATCTATGCCCGCGATCCGTTTGTCAGCCTCGATATCGAGGGTGTCGGGCAATTGGTGGCATTGGCGGCCGAGCGCGGTCGCGCGACGCGGCCCACCATCAAGCTCGGCATTTGCGGTGAGCATGGTGGCGATCCGGCCTCGATCGCGTTTTGTGAAAAGACCGGGTTGGATTATGTGTCGGCCTCGCCATATCGTGTGCCGATTGCACGGTTGGCCGCGGCCCAGGCGGCATTGGCCTAAGGGGATTGAGGGGTAGGCGCCATCGCCTACCCCTTACGCCACCCACTCAACGTCACAATCTCAAACCGCTCGATCACGCGCCCATCGTCATCGGCGGCGGCGTCGAACGCGGCCAATGCCCGCACCATCGCTGCCTTGCCCAGCGCAGGTCCGGCATGGGTCAGCACTGCGCCGCATCCTTGCGCCCGCACATCGCCAACCAACCCGGCCAGCGAGCGGAACCGCACATCAACGCCATGCCCATCAACCACCGGATCAGCGAAACCGGCGCGTTGTAGCAACTGCCCGCCCGCGCGCACATCGACCATCGGGTGCATCCGGGCCGCAGGGCGGTCGCCGTCGGCCGCCATCAGGATCGCGCGCAATTGTGGCAATGACCCCGCGCCCATGAATTTTGCGATCATCAGCCCCCCGGGCGCCAGCGCGCCCCGCAGGTGGATCAGCGCACCAGGCAGGTCGTTGACCGTATCGAGCGTCCCGAGCGAGGCGATAAAATCGAAGCCGGCGACAGGATAGGGCCGCTCTTCATCGAGCACCATCGCGCCATGCAGGCCCGCCGGATCGGCGGTCACGACCTCTACCCCGCGCGCGGTTAATGCCGCTGCCAATTGCCCCGTCCAATCGCCAATCACCAGCGCCCGCTGCGGCTCGAACCGTAGGAAACCCAAACGGTCCTCCACATCCTCGACCATGTCGTCGATGATGTATCGCGCAGCATCGGCCCGCGCCTGCAACGCCAATATGCGGCGCCGGGCGGCCAGTCGGCGGAGCGATGCGAAGATGCGGGGCGGGGCGACCGGGGGGGGCAGGCTCATGCTCGCCTCCTGCCGCGCGACGCCCTGCGATGCAAGCCCTTGCGGTGCGGTGATACGGGAGTACACCTAGGCGATGGACGCCAAGCAACTGCTCACCCCGGTGCTCGATCTGGTTTTTCCGCCGCGCTGCCCCCTGTGTGGACAGGCGTTGGCGGGGCACGATGGTCTGTGCCCCGCGTGCTGGACGGGCTTGACCATTCCCGGATCGCCGGCATGTCATCTGTGCCAACGCCCCTTGGCGAGCGAGGAGGCATCGCATAGCGCGGACGACTTGTTGTGCGGGCCCTGTGCGGCAGAGCCGCCGCCGCATGATGGCATCGCGGCGGCGACCTTGTACAATGCTGCGTCGCGGCGGTTGATACTCTCATTCAAATATGGTCGGCGGGTTGCCTTGGCGCCCTTTCTGGGGCGGTTGATGGCGGCGCGGCTAAAGGCTGTCGCGGGGCCAGCGGTCGGGCGCGATTGGCTGATCCTTCCGGTGCCGCTGCACCGCTGGCGGCTGTGGGGGCGAGGGTTCAATCAATCGGCCTTGCTGGCGCAGGAGATCGCCCGGCATACGGGCGCGCGACCCATGGTCGACGCGCTGGTGCGTCGCCGCCGGACGCCATCGCTGGGTGGCCTGGGGGGAGATGAAAGGGCGCGGGTGCTGGATGGCGCGATTGATTGTACGCCCCGCCATCGCGCGGCATTGCGGCGCGCGCGAGTTATTTTGGTCGACGATGTGTTGACCAGCGGCGCCACAACCAATGCCTGTATCGCCGCCTTGCGCGCGGCGGGGGCACAGAAGGTGGTGATCGCCTGTTTCGCACGGGTGACGGGCGAGGCTTTGCCCTGACACTTAATCGCCCTGACATACAAAAGCGCCCGAGGATAAACCCCGGGCGCTCTCGTGACGAAACTGCTGGGTGCCGCCTTGCGGCGGAGGGCGATCGCCCCTGATCGACCGCCACACCCGGACCCTCAAATACACTGGGCTTGC
>CAIOKP010000270.1 GCA_903858875.1 uncultured Sphingomonadales bacterium | reverse complement strand
GCCCGCCTGATTCTTGTCGCATCGCTGTCTCGACAAGGGGCGCGGGGCCTTGCCTCGCGCCCCTTACGTTGTATGTATAACTGACAAATTGGCATGGGCGACTCAACGCCCCCGCGCAACGAGAGAGGTTCTATGCAGGATTTTAACGGCCAAGTGGCGTTCATCACGGGTGGCGCGTCGGGCGCAGGCTTTGGGCAAGCGCAGGTGTTCGGTCGTGCCGGCGCCAAAATCGTGATCGCAGATTTGCGCGCTGAGGCCATCGCAAAGGCGGTTGCCGCGCTGACCGCTGAGGGCATTACCGCACACGGCATTGTGCTCGATATCACCGATCGCGCCGCCTATGCGCGCGCCGCCGTTGAGGTCGAGGCGGTGTTTGGCCAAGCGCCGACGTTGCTGTTCAACACCGCTGGCGTCAACAGCTTTGGCCCAGTGGAACAGACCACTTATGGTGATTTCGACTGGCTGATCGGGGTGAACCTGGGCGGCGTGATCAACGGCATGGTGACCTTTGTGCCGCGCATGATCGCGTCGGGCCGTCCGGGCCATATCGTCACCTGTTCGTCCTTGGGCGGCCTGTCGGGCAGCGCCCTTTGCGCACCCTATTCGGCGGCGAAGGCGGCGGTGATCAACCTGATGGAAAGCTATAGCCAAGGACTGGCCAAGCATCACATCGGCGTGTCGGTCATCTGCCCCGCCAATATCAAATCGAACATTGCCGAGGCGACGAAGACGCGGCCGGCTGATCTTGGGCCGTCGGGCTATGTGGCGAATGACGATACGATTGCCTCGCTGCATTCGATCCACCGCCATGGGATGGAGCCGGTTGAATTGGCCGAATGGACCAAAAAGGGCATTGCGAACGGCGACCTTTACATCATCCCATACCCGGAGGCGAAAGACCAGTTGCGCGCTCATTTCGACAAGATCGTTGATGCGGTCCTGCCGGTGGAAGCCGATCCGGAAGGCACCAAAAAGCGCGTCGATGCCCTGATGGAATGGGCGACCGGCAGCGCCAAGGTGTTTACACCCGCCGCCACGGATGCCTGATGTCCGGGCGAGGGGGCGTGTGCGCTCCCTCGCCCGGATTGTCACGGCGCTTTCACATCCGCTCGCTAGGCGGGGCCAAGGCCTGACATAGCGAGCACATTGTGACCAATCCCAGTACGTTTGAGCGGATGCGCGCCGAAATAGAGGACAGTTTCGACGAGGAACTGGAACTCGAAATTGACGATAGCCGGTTGGAGGCGTTGGCCGCTGAATATAGCGATGGGGATGGCGACGCGTTGCTCGACCGGCGGACGTATTTCCGCGAATTGTTTCGGTTACAGCATGAATTGATCCGGTTGCAGGACTGGGTAGTCCATAAAAAGCTGAAGGTCGTGGTGATCTTTGAAGGGCGCGATGCGGCCGGCAAGGGCGGCGTGATCAAGCGCATCACCCAGCGGCTCAACCCCCGCGTATGCCGCGTCGCCGCGCTGCCCGCGCCCAACGAGCGCGAGCGCACCCAGTGGTATTTCCAACGCTACGCCCAGCATCTGCCCGCCGCGGGCGAGATCGTGTTGTTCGACCGCAGCTGGTACAACCGGTCGGGCGTCGAACGCGTCATGGGCTTTTGCACCGAGGAGGAGGTCGAGGAATTCTTCCGCTCTGTGCCCGAATTTGAACGGATGCTGGTGCGGTCCGGGATCATCTTGATCAAATACTGGTTTTCGATCACCGACGAGGAACAGCAGATGCGCTTTCAAATGCGGATCGAGGACCCGATGAAGCAGTGGAAGCTGTCACCGATGGATGTCGAATCCCGCCGCCGGTGGGAGGCCTATACGGCGGCCAAGGAAGCGATGCTGGACGCCACCGACATTCCCGAAGCGCCGTGGCGGGTGGTCCGCGCCGATGACAAGCGCCGTGCGCGCCTGAATTGTATCCGGCATCTGTTGGATCAGATCGCCTATGATGATGTGCCAAAGGACCCGGTGGTATTGCCCGACCGGGTGCGCAATGCAGATTATATCCGGCATCCCGTGCCCGACGACAAATATGTGCCCGAAGCCTATTGAGGCTGTCAGACCTCGCCCATCGCCAGTTTTAAATCCCAGCCCTTAATCAGCGCGTCGAGGCTATCACCCATCGCCGGTTCAATTTCGATCAACCGGCCCAGCGGTTCGCCAAAAGTATGGTCGAACCCCGCCCAGCCGATCACGAGCGCCTGAATGGAGGAATGAAGCTGGATCGCTTGGCCGGCATCCAGCCCGAAGCGGGTGAGATAGGCAGCTAGGCTATCGCCGATCTGGCGGAAATCATCGTCGGAATAGCGCACGCTGAACGTCAGGCGGGCGGCATCGCGCACCCGGTGGTACATGTCCCACAAACCAAGACCATAGACCCGCGCCCAATCCTGCCACGATTGGCATTCGGGCATCGTTGACATCGAATCCTGAAACACTTTTTGGCTCATCTGCCGCAACAATTCGTCCTTGTTGGCAATATGCCAATAGATCGACATCGCTTGTACCCCCAGCCTTGCGGCAAGGCGGCGCAGGGACACAGCTTCGAGGCCCGATTCCTGCAACAGGGCGAGGGCTTCGGCAACGATCCGGTCGGGCGTAAGCGGTTGTGGGGCCATCCCTTTGCGTAAGCAGACTAAGGCGCGGTGGCAAGCCCGCGATGTCCGACATCAATCACATCGGTACGCGATTGTGATCAGCCTCGGCCAGCGACAGGCGGGTCTTTGGCGGGCAGCGCTATCTTGGATGAGGGGCATTTTGCATCACACCGCGAGGTGTCGCGGTGCCGATAGCCATTCACGACGGGATGGGTTTGTATAAAAATGTCATAAATTCATATATATGTCACTGCCTCGTCACGCCCCTGCCATTTGCGTCGCCTAGCCCGCTCTCGCACCCGCAACATGCGGAAGTTGTTCAACAGGGGGATTCTTTATGGGTCGAAACGTCCTGCGCGCCACGCTATCGCTGGCCGCGGTAACCGCCACATTGGCATCGGCCGCGTCGGTCCGCGCCGAAGAGGCTGCGCCCGTTGCCGCCACGGGCGATACCGCCGAAGCGATCATCGTGACCGCCAAGAGCACGCGCTCGGCGACCACCATCACGGCGTCGGAAATCCAAAAGCTGCTGCCGGGCGTCGCACCGTTCAAG
>CAIOKP010000269.1 GCA_903858875.1 uncultured Sphingomonadales bacterium | reverse complement strand
GACCACATCATCAACTCGGCGGCCAAGACCAACTATATGTCGGGTGGCCAGATGCGTTGCCCGGTGGTGTTCCGCGGGCCCAACGGCGCGGCGAGCCGCGTTGGCGCGCAGCACAGCCAGAACTATGCGCCGTGGTATGCCGCGGTGCCGGGCCTGATCGTGATCGCGCCCTATGATGCGGCCGATGCAAAGGGCTTGCTGAAGGCGGCGATTCGCAGCGAAGATCCGGTGGTCTTCCTCGAAAACGAGCTGATCTATGGCCGCACGTTCGAATTGCCCGAACTCGACGATCACGTCCTGCCGATCGGCAAGGCGCGGATCATGCGCGAGGGCAAGGATGTGACCATCGTGTCCTACTCGATCGGCGTCGGCCTCGCGCTGGAAGCCGCCGAGACGCTGGCGGCCGAAGGCATTGAGGCAGAAGTGCTTGATCTGCGCACGATCCGCCCGCTTGATCGCGAAGCCGTGCTGACGTCGCTTGCCAAGACCAACCGTTTGGTTGTTGCCGAGGAAGGCTGGCCGACCTGCTCGATCGCATCGGAAATCGCGGCGATCGCGATGGAGGATGGTTTCGACCTGCTCGACGCGCCGGTGATCCGCGTGTGCAACGAGGACGTGCCGCTGCCCTATGCTGCCAATCTTGAAAAGCTGGCGTTGATTGATGCCCCGCGCATTGTCGCGGCGGTAAAGAAGGTCTGTTATCGGTAATTTTTACCGGTAATGCTGGAAAAAGAGGGCATCCTCGCGTGGACGCGGGGGTGCCCTTTTCCTATGGGGCGTGGATGAACGAAGCGGAACCCTTGATCGACACCCTGCCGCCGCTGTGGCGTTTGGCGCTGGCCTATGCGCCGGCGGTGACGCGGGGGAAGTGGCTGACGCTGTTGGCGCTTGATGTGCGGTTGGCAGGCGTGGTGCGCGCCGCGCGAGAACCGATTCTGGCTCAGATGCGCTTGGCGTGGTGGCGCGACCGTTTGCGTGATCGGGCGGCGAATTGGCCGAAGGGTGAGCCGTTGCTGGCCGCCATGGCTTGCTGGGGTGATGAGCATGGCGCGTTGATTGCGCTGGTGGATGGCTGGGAGGCATTGCTGGGTGACGCCCCTTTGTCGGCTGAAACTTTGGCACAATGGGTCGAGGGGCGCGTTGCGGTGTGTCAGGCGATGGCGCAGGGTGATGCGCGGGCCGCGCGGATGGCGCGGGGTTGGGCGCTGGCCGATTTGGCGACGCATCTCGGGCATCCGGACGAGGTCGCGGCGATCGCGGGACAAGTGACAGCGCGGGATTGGCGGGCAGAGCGTCTGCCCCGCGGGATGCGCCCGCTCGCGATCTTGCATGGCGTGGCGGCACGTGGGCGCGGGGATCGGGATAAAGGTCAAAAGATTTCGATGCTTACCCTGATGCGGCTTGGTATTTTCGGTATTTAAGGTAATTTACTTATCCGTGAGGCGGGCGGCCTCGGGGTTAGGGATTGGACCGATGAACCGTATCGTGCTGGGCGCTGTTGCCGCGCTGTTGCTGGCCGCCGCCGGATTTTTTTGGTGGCAGGCGCGCGCCGAGTTGGAAAAAGGGGCGCCACCGCCGGAGATTGTCGCTCGCCCCGCCGATGTGCCAGTCGAATTGCCCAGCGCCGACGCGCATGGGCGCGGCGCGGCGCTGCCCAATGCGATCAAAAAGACATTGTCGATAGCGGAAAAACGCTTCAACCGTTTCGACAAGAACAAGGACGGTACGATTAATCGCAACGAAATGTTGTCAACGCGGGTCAAAGCGTTCCAAAAGCTCGATACCAATCACGACAATTTGCTGTCGTTTGAGGAGTGGGCGGTCAAAACCGCCAACCGTTTCAAGGAAATCGACCGCAACGGCGATGGCATCAT
>CAIOKP010000268.1 GCA_903858875.1 uncultured Sphingomonadales bacterium | reverse complement strand
CGCATCGGGGGTGTATTTGACTTTGTGGTGTTCCTCGAACGCGGTGCGCAGACCTTTGAGGATCTTGATGGTGTCCTCGATGCTGGGTTCGTTGACGTCGATCTTCTGGAACCGGCGCAACAGCGCGCGGTCCTTTTCGAAGTGGTTGCGGAATTCCTTGTAGGTGGTCGATCCGATGCACCGGATAGTGCCGCCCGACAAAGCGGGCTTCAACAGGTTGGACGCATCCATCGCCCCGCCGCTGGTCGCGCCAGCGCCGATGACCGTGTGGATTTCGTCGATGAACAGGATTGCCTCGGGCATCTTTTCGAGTTCGTTGACGACCTGCTTCAGCCGTTCCTCGAAATCGCCGCGATAGCGCGTGCCGGCCAATAGCGAGCCCATATCGAGCGAATAGATCACCGCATGGGTCAGCACCTCGGGCACATCGCCCTCAACGATCTTGCGCGCCAGACCTTCGGCAATCGCGGTTTTGCCGACGCCGGGGTCGCCAACATACAGCGGGTTGTTCTTGCTGCGCCGGCACAAGATCTGGATCGTGCGATCGACCTCTGGCCCGCGCCCGATCAACGGATCGACCTTGCCGGCCAGCGCCTTTTCATTGAGGTTGACGCAGAACTGATCGAGCGCGGAATCCTTCTTGGCCCCGGCGCTCTTGGTTTCCAGCTTTTCCTCGTTATGCGGCGCTTCGGATTCGGCGCCCTTGGGCGACTTGTCCTCGATGCGGCGGCCACCCTTGCCGATGCCGTGGCTGATAAAGCTGACCGCGTCCAAGCGGCTCATATCCTGTTGTTGCAGGAAATAGACGGCATACGAATCGCGCTCGGAAAACAGCGCCACCAGCACATTGGCACCGGTCACGGTATCCTTGCCGCTCGACTGCACATGCAGGATGGCGCGCTGGATCACCCGCTGGAAACCGGCGGTGGGCGCGGGATCGGCCTTTTCCTTGGTCTTCAGCGATTGATATTCCTGATCGAGATATTGCTTCACCGCCTCGGACAGGTCGCCAAGATCGACGCCGCAGGCGGTCATCACCTGCGCTGCATCCGTATCATCGATCAACGCCAGCAGCAGATGCTCCAGCGTGGCATATTCATGGCTGCGCTCTTTGGCGTGTTCGAGCGCGGCGTGCAGGGTCTTTTCAAGGCTCTGGGCGAAACTGGGCATCTATTGCACTTTCGCTTGGGGAATAGGGGGGAGAGAGGAGACTGAGGGTGGCAATGCAGGCCGCACATTGAAGCCGAAAAACGGGTATGAAGGAATGGCGTTAACCACGTCTATATGGCAATCCCCTGCGATATTACGAGGGGGGTGCCGATCATGCCGGGGGGCGCCCAAATAAAGCGTCCGCCGCGCGGCGATGGGCGGCGGATTTATCGCGATGGGCGATCACCCGGGCGATTTCCGCTTCGAGATATTGAACACGAATTGCCAATTCGTCGAGCGAATAGCGGCCCAAATCCTCTGTCGCGAGCAAAGCGGCGGCATCCTTGCGGCCACCATTTGAACCCATCGGGCGATCATCGTCATCCATATTGGTGCAGCATCGGACCGCTTGCGCTTGCTGTCAACAGCCTGCAAGACTAGGGAAAGGCTCTCATGACTTTGCCGCAACATGGTGGGAATGATATGGCACAAGTCCTTTCTGAATACATGAAGGCGATCGGGTTCACTGCGCCCGGCGGTCCAGAAGTGCTGACGATGCAGCAGATCCCCGTGCCGCATCCCGCGGCGGGGCAAGTGTTGGTGCAGGTGGCGGCGGCCGGGGTGAACCGCCCAGATGTGATTCAACGGCTGGGCCAATATCCGGCACCGGCGGGCCATTCACCGATTCTCGGCCTCGAAATCGCAGGTGAGGTGGTGATGCTGGGCGATGGGGTTGATCCCGCCTTGCTGGGGCAAAAGGTCTGCGCGCTGGTCAATGGCGGCGGCTATGCGGAATATTGCCTTGCCGAGGCGGGCCATTGCTTGCCGGTACCCGACGGCCTGTCGATGGTCGAGGCAGCGGCGATCCCCGAAACGCTGTTTACGGTGTGGCACAATGTGTTTGAACGCGGCTGGGCCTGCGATGGCGAACGGCTGTTGGTGCATGGCGGCACCAGCGGCATCGGCACTATGGCGATCCAGTTGGGCCGCCTTTTCGGGCTGGAGGTCATTGTCACCTGTGGCGGGCCGGACAAATGCGCTCGCGCGCTGGAAATCGGCGCGGCCCATGCAATTGATTACAAGGCGACCGACTTCGTCGAGGAAGTCATGCGCATCACCGATGGTGCGGGGGTGCACCTCGTGCTCGATATGGTGGCGGGCGATTATGTGGCGCGCAATCTGCGGTGCCTGGCCGACGATGGCCGCCATGTGACCATCGCGGTGCAGGGCGGTGCCAAGGCCGAAATCCCGATGTGGCAGGTGATGGCGCGACGGCTGACGTTGACCGGATCGACGATGCGGGCGCGGTCGAATACTTTCAAGACATTATTGGCACAGGAAATCGTGACCAACGTCTGGCCCGCTTTCGAGGATGGCGAAATGCGCCCGGTGATGGATCAGAGTTTTTCTCTGGCCGATGCCGGCGCCGCCCATGCGCGGATGGAATCGGGGCAGCATATCGGCAAAATTGTACTGGAGATCGGGCAATGAGCGAGACGCTGATCCTGCACGAAGACCCGATTTCGGCCAATTGTTACAAGATTCGTCTGACGGCAGCGCTGCTTGGGATGCAGATCGAACGGCGCGCCTACGATATCCGCAAGGGTGAGACGCGGACGCCCGAATTCATCGCCAACGTCAATGCGAATGGTCGCATCCCGGTTCTGGAAATCGGGGTGGGTGCGGCGCAACGCTTCCTGCCCGAAAGCAACGCGGCGTGCTGGTATCTGGCCAGCGGTAGCCGGTTGATCCCCAGCGATCGTTTTGATCAGGCGGATATGTTGCGCTGGATGTTTTTTGAACAATACAGCCATGAACCCAATGTCGCGACGCTGCGTTTCTGGCTGTCCTATCTGGGCAAAGCGCAATTGTCCGAGGACCAGCGCGGCCAATTGGCGGCCAAGCGCGCCAATGGCGAGGCGGCGCTACGGCTGATGGACGAGCATCTGGCGACGCGTGACTGGTTCGTTGGGGGTGGGATGACGTTGGCCGATATCGCGTTATATGCCTATACCCATGTGGCGGAGGCGGGCGGCTTTATTTTGGCTGACACGCCGCATGTGGTGCGTTGGCTGGCGCGTGTGGCGGCTGAGCCCGGCTATGTGGTGATCGGGTAATCGAGGTCAAGCAACCGAATTGGCGGTTTTTCGTTGCCGCCCTTGCCGAAGCGATGTTGTATGCCTATTAGAAGACTGTGATGGCCGCTCCGCAAAGGGGCGGCCCTTATATTTTCTGGCTGCCGCGCGCAGCCCCATTTCGCGCCGGAGAAGACCCGTGACCCAGCCAACCCCGCTTATGCCGCATGCGACGGCGTCGTGGCTCGTCGACAATACCGCGCTGACGTTTGAGCAGATTTCCGAATTCTGCGGACTGCACATTCTCGAAGTGCAGGCGATGGCCGATGACCTGACCAGTGCTAAATATACCGGCCGCGATCCGTTGCGCTCTGGCGAACTGACCACGGCCGAGATCGAAAAGGGCCAGAACGACGCTGGCTATCGGTTGAAAATGTTCAAGGCGCCGGTGACGGTTGGCCGCACCAAGGGTGCGCGCTATACCCCGGTGTCAAAGCGTCAGGACAAGCCAGACGGCATCGCCTGGATCCTGCGCAACCATGCCGAAGTGTCGGATGCCCAGATCTCCAAGCTGATCGGTACAACCCGCACGACCATCGCCGCGATTCGCGATCGCAGCCATTGGAACATCAGCAACATCACCGCCAAGGACCCGGTCACGCTGGGCCTGTGTTCACAGCGCGAACTGGACGCCATGGTCGCCAAGGCTGCCAAGCGTGCTGGCCATGAAGCGGATGAGGGCGATGCGACCTTGCGTTTGGGCAACGATCGCGAGGCGTTGATCGAGGAACTCCGCGCCGAACGCGAAGCACAGACCAAGGCCGCCAATCAGGCCGCACAGGAGGCCGAAGCCGCGGCATGGCTCGCTGCCAAGCGCGCAGCCGAGGCCGAAGAGCGCCGATAAGCGACAGTTTCGCAGGCCAAACAAAAAAGGCCGGTCCCGGTTTGGGGCCGGCCTTTTTGTTTGCGGGCAAGGGCAGCGGCGCAAAGGCCCGTCGTCCCTGCACCGGGTTATTTTGATTTCATCCGCGATGGTGATATTGGCGCAGGCAATACAGCGGGCTTGCGGTAAAACACCCAGCTACGCGACTAAACGCAGCCCTATTGGCGGGGGCACGGGGCGATAGCCCCCTGACTCTACCCCTTCAGTTGCCGAGCAAAAACTGCGATTCACCTTCAACCTCAATCGGTGCGCTTATCGTGCTACGCTGCGCGAAACGCCCATCAACAGAGGCGCCCTGTTCGATGGTCAACGTATCGTAATGCACATCGCCATGGATGTGCGCGGTTTTGACGATGACCAACGCGCTGACGGTGATGGTGCCGCGCACTGTGCCAGCCAAACGGGCGCTGTCGGCGCGAATTTCGCCGACGACTTCGCTACCGACGCCTTGGACCAGCGCGGCGCAGGTAATGTCGCCCTCAATCCGGCCGTCGATGTGCAGATCGGCGGTTGCCGCGACATCGCCTTTGACCACGATGTCGCCGCCAAATACCGAAAAGGTTGAGGCGCTCATCGTGTCAATCGTTGCCTGGCGCGACTGCGTGGTCTTTTTCTGAAACATGCGAAATAGCCTCCAGGAACGGGCGGGGATTGATCGGATGATCGTTGATCCGCACTTCAAAATGTAGGTGGGGGCCGGTCGATCGGCCAGTGCTGCCAATCGCGCCGATGGTTTGGCCAGCGCTTACCGCTTGTCCAAATTGCGCGCGAAAGGCGGACATGTGCGCATAGCGGGTGACGATACCGTTGCTATGCGTGATTTCAATGCAATTGCCATAGCCCGATTTGCGCCCGGCAAAGGTGATGCGCCCGCGTGCGGCGGCATAAATGGGCGCGCCGATCGGGCCCCGAAAATCGAGGCCGGGATGGAATGATCCGGCGTGGGTAAACGGGTCCGACCGATAGCCAAAGCCTGACGAAATATATTGCAGGCTGGCAGGCAACACTTGCGGCAGGCGCGACAGGCCCTGTTCCAGCGCATCCATTCGGGCCAGGCTGGCACCAAGCCGGGCAAAGCGCGGATCGAGCGAGCCATTGGCCGAGGTCGCCAGCGGAAACAGCGGACCGCCCTGCGCGTCGTGGCGGTCGAGCGAGGCCAGTACGACCGCTGGGTTGATTCCCAAACGTTGCATATGATTGGCATCGGCGGCGGCGCGACGGTCGGCAAACCGGGTCAGCCCTTCGACAAAGGCCAATTGGCGCGCTTCCATCCGGGCGAGGTTGGCGGCCTCCGGGATTGCGGCGCTGATTTTGCCGACTGTGCGCGTCGCCTCGTTCTGGCTGTCGGACACAGTTTCGCCGGGGCGCTTGTCCATCGGCAAATCGCCGACATGGGCCTGCACCATCTTTTCGATAAATTCCTGCCGCTTTTGCAGGTCGCTGGCCACGCCATCCACGCCCTTGCGATAGGCGGCGACGCGGTTTTCGGCATTTTCGACCTTGGCCTGCCGCTTCAGCAAATCCTCACTTTTCGACCCGTCGTGCCAGCGGATCAGCGCCATCCCGGCAAGCGACACCAGCCACAATAGCACCAGACCGGCCACCGCCGCCGCGCCGCGCATCTGCAATCGCGACGAAACGCGAATGAAGCGCACATGGCCGCCCGATCGCATGAAAAATTCGCGATCAGGGAACCATGCCGCCAGACGCTCTCGCCCCGCGCGGATAGACAGATGTTGCAGCACGTTCAGGTAAAATGCCTTATTACGATTTCGCGCTGCCGATAGCATCCGCCCCGCTGGCAAGCGAATCACCGCGCCCGCCGCATCGCCGATTCGCGCCGAAGTGAGTGCGCCACGCGACGGGACGCTGAATCGATTGCATCGCGGATCTGAAAACCGGCCAAGCGCGTTCACTCCGGAAGGAAATAAGTGATTCGCCGGATACGAAACGCGTTTTTTTTGCCCAAGCTGACAATTGCGCCGCCCTCTGATAGAGGGCGTCATATTATGTCTGACATGCAAATTCTCGACACCGCCCAAGCCCAGTCGCCCGAAGCGCTGGTTGCCACACTTGCCCATGCCGGTCGCGCGGCACAGGTCGCGCTGGCCCGCCTGACAGATGCGGAAAAGTCGGCGGCCTTGCTCGCCGCCGCCGACGCCTTGCGCGCCGCCGCGCCGGAAGTGTTGGCCGCCAATGCGCTGGATATGGCGGCGGGTACGGCGCGCGGGCTGTCGGGCGCGCTGCTCGACCGGTTACGACTCGACGATGGGCGCTTGGCCGGGATTGCCGATGCGTTGGCGACGGTCGCCACGCTGGCCGATCCGGTGGGGCAGGTGATCAGCGCCGATACGCGGCCCAATGGCCTCGCGCTGAGCCGGGTGCGGGTGCCGATCGGGCTGATCGGGATCATTTATGAAAGCCGGCCGAATGTGACGGCGGACGCCGCCGCACTGTGCCTGCGGTCGGGCAATGCGGTATTGTTGCGCGGCGGGACCGAGGCGGTGCATTCGAATCGCGCGATTCATGCGGCACTGGTGCGGGGTCTGGTCGCCCGGGGCGTGCCCGAGGCCGCGGTGCAATTGATGCCGACGCAGGATCGCGCGGCGGTGGGCGCGATGCTGACGGCGGCGGGCCTGATTGACATGATCGTGCCGCGTGGCGGCAAAAGCCTGGTCGAGCGTGTGCAAAAGGATGCCCGCGTGCCGGTGCTCGCGCATCTGGATGGCATTTGCCACACCTATATTCACGCCAGCGCCGACCCACAGATGGCGCAATCCATCGCGCTGAATGCCAAGATGCGGCGCACCGGCATTTGCGGCTCGATGGAAACGCTGTTGCTCGACGCGGCGTTCCCGGCGTCGCAGGCGGTCGTGGCGGCGCTGCTCGATGCGGGGTGCGAATTGCGTGGCGATCCGCGGGCGGCCTCGCTCGACCCGCGAATCGGGGCCGCGTCCGCGCAGGATTGGGACACCGAATATCTCGACGCAATCCTGTCCGTCGCGGTGGTCGATGGGTTGGAGGCGGCGATTGACCATATCGCCCGCCATTCCTCGCACCACACCGATGCGATCGTGACCGGCGATGATGCGGTGGCGGAGGAATTTCTCGCCCGCGTCGATTCGGCCATCGTGATGGTCAACGCCAGTACCCAGTTTGCCGATGGCGGGGAATTTGGGCTGGGCGCGGAAATCGGCATTGCGACTGGGCGGTTGCACGCCCGCGGGCCGGTCGCGTTGGAAGGGCTGACCACCTATAAATGGCAGATCCGCGGTACCGGGCAGGTCCGACCCTGAACGCCAATCCCCGCCGAATCGGCCTGTTGGGGGGCAGTTTCAACCCCGCACACGGTGGCCATCGCCGGATCAGCCTGTTTGCCCTCGCGGCATTGGGGCTGGACGAAGTGTGGTGGCTTGTCTCGCCCGGCAATCCGTTGAAGCCGCAAGCGGGTATGGCGCCCTTGGCTGCGCGGTTCGCCTCGGCGCGGGCCCAGGCGCGGCGCGCGCCGATTCGCGTCACCGCGATCGAGCAGGAATTTGGCACAAGCTATACCGTTGATACACTCGCGCGATTGCGTCACCGCTATCCCGACCGGCGCTTTGTGTGGATCATGGGGGCCGACAATTTGGCGCAGTTTCAACGCTGGCGACGGTGGCGCGATATCGCCCGTGCCATGCCGATTGCGGTAATCGCGCGTCCGGGCTATGATGCAGACGCTATCGTCGCGCCGGCGATGGCGTGGTTGGGTCGATTCCGGCGGCCTGTCGCCAGTTTCCGTAACCGGGCAGGATGGAGCGCGCCGTCGCTGGTGCACTTGCGTTTCGATCCCGATCCGCGTTCAGCCACAGCGATGCGCATGGCAGATCCCGGCTGGGCAGGCCGGGTCAGTTCGCGGGCATTGCGCGATGGACTTACCCGCCGCCTGATTGTCGGGGGGCAGTAATGATCCGTCGTTCCATCGCTCGTCATGCTGTTTTGTTTTTCCGTTTTGCCCCGAATCATTCCCGCCGGCATCCGCCGGCATACCCGCCTATCTCCAGATATGAGTTGATCTGACTTCCATGACCCAAGCCAACGTCCCACACACCGATCCTGCGGCTACTGCCACCCCGGCTGCTGCGCCCCAGGCGGCAAACGCCACGCCGTTGCCCGAGTCGGTTCCCGGTTCGCTTCACGCGCTGATCCTGCAATCGCTCGACGATGATCAGGCGCAGGAAATTATGTCGATCCCGCTCGCCGGCAAGACGACGATTGCCGATCACATGGTGATCGCGTCGGGCCGTTCGACCCGTCAGGTTGCCGCGATGGCGCAAAAGCTGGCCGAACGTGTCAAGCACGCCGGTTTCGGTCATTCGCGCATCGAAGGCCTGCCGGCTGCCGATTGGGTGTTGATCGATACCGGCGATGTGATCGTGCATCTGTTCCGCCCCGAAGTGCGCAGCTTCTACAATCTGGAACGCATGTGGGCCTTCGACGGCCCCTCTGGCGCGGCTTAAGCGCGTGATGCGCGTCGTGGCTGCATAGCCCGCTCACCGGACCGACGCGCCCATGTTGTTGCACATCATTGCCCGGGGGCGGATCGCCCGATCACCCGAAGGCGAATTGCTCGACCGTTACCTCAAACGGGTAACGTGGCCGGTGAAGCACACCGAATTGCCCGACCGGGGTGGCACAGTCCCGCTGGCGATGACGCCGGCGCGTACGATGCTGCTCGACGAACGCGGGCGGCAGTTCTCGTCGGAGGAATTTGCCGCTCTGCTGGGCCGGTGGCGCGATGATGGGGTGCGCGAGGCGCGATTCATGATTGGCGCCGCCGATGGCCATGGCGATGCGGCGCGCGATGCTGTGGGCAAGGGCGGGGCCGATGTGTTGATCGCGTTTGGGGCGATGACATGGCCGCATATGATGGCGCGGGCGATGTTGGCCGAACAATTGTGGCGCGCGACGGCGATCCTGTCCGGCCACCCCTATCACCGTGCGGGCTAGCGCAATGCGGGGCCGGGCGTTTGGCGGATTGGTCGCGGTGGTTCTGGGCGGTACGGCTTTGGCGCAAGGCATCCCCGACGATCCGGGCGAAACGCGTCGCGCGCTGTCTGAGGCCAAAGGGCAGGCGGATACCGCTCGCCGCCGCGCCGAACAGTTGGAGGCGCATGCCGCCAGCGCGTCCGCTGCCGCTGACAAGACCGCGCAGGACGCCGCCGCCATTGCCGCGCGCATTCAGCAGGCCGAAGCCGAGATCGCGGTTGATGAGGCCAGCATCCGCCTGATCGAAAACAGCCGCACGGATTTGCGCGCCCGATTGGCCCAGCGTCAACGCCCATTGGTCGAACTGACCGCCGCGTTGCAACGCCTGTCACGCCGCCCGCCGGTGGTGTCACTGCTGCGCCCCGGATCGTTGCGCGATAGTGTGCATATGCGTGCCTTGCTTGAAACCATGTTGCCCGAGGTGCAGCGCCGCACCGCCGCGCTGCGCGGTGACATGGTGCGCGCCCGCGCATTGCAGGAACAGGCCGCCGCCGCCCGCACTGGCCTTCGGGTCGAGATTGCCAACCTCGACACACGGCGCAAGGCCCTGGCCCAGATGGAAACGACGCAGCGCTTGGCCGCCCGCGACGCCAATGGCAGCGCCGACCGCGAGGCCGAACGTGCGCTGGCCTTGGCGGAACAGGCGCGGGATCTGGGGTCGCTGGTCGACGGGCTGGAGGCGGCGGCAGATTTGCGCGACAAATTGGCGCGCCTGCCCGGCCCGGTGATGCGCCCCGATCGCCCGAACGAGGCGATCGCCGCCCCGCCGGTCGAGGTCACTGCGGTGGTGGCCTCGCTGCCCAATTTCGTGCTGCCCGTTGCGGGGCGGCTGGTATCCGGCTTTGGCGACCCGTCGCGCGGTATTCCCAATCGCGGCATTACCATTCAGGTCCGGGGCATGGCGCAGGTGGTCGCGCCGGCGGCAGGACGGGTGGCCTTTGCCGACACCTATGCCGGTTTTGGCCAGATTGTGATTATCGACCATCCCGGTGGCTGGACCAGTCTGGTGACCGGGCTTGGCCCATTGACCGTGCGGGTGGGCGATGCGCTGGTCGCGGGATCGCCGCTGGGCATGGCGACGGCGGGACGGCCGGTGGTGACGCTGGAATTGCGCAAGGATGGCAAGCCGGTCAATCCGCTCGATCAATTGCGGGGCCGATAAGGCTTTTTGACGATGTTCCCACCGGCAATCCCGAATGGGCATCCGCCGCATCTGGCGCAATGGCATTCGGCCCGCTAGGTTCATCGCGGAATAGTTCGAGAAAGGTTCGAAATGCGTTCACGTTTTGCCGGGATCGCCCGCGCTGGGTTTCTGCTGGGGGCGGTAGCCATGATACCGGCGGCGACGGCGGGGCTGGCGGCGGTCGATGGGCGCGTGGCGCCGCAATTCGGGCGGTTGTTCACCGTGTACCAGTTGGTCAAGGCGCATTACGTCGATCAGACCGACGATGACAAGCTGGTCAAGGGCGCGATTGACGGCATGTTGGCCAGTCTCGACCCGCATTCGTCCTATCTCGAAGGGCCAAGCCTCGAACGGCTGCGCACCATGATCGATGGCGGCTACGCAGGCCTTGGCCTGTCGGTCTTGCAGGAGGACGGCGCGGTCAAGGTGATCAGCCCGATGCGCGGCAGCCCGGCGGAAAAGGCTGGCGTGAAGCCCGGCGATTACATCACCCATCTTGATGGCAAGTTCATCGTCGATGGCGACCTTGACGACGCGGTGGCCAAGATGCGTGGCGAGCCGGGCACGACGGTCCGGCTGACGATCTATCGCCCCGGCCGCGATGCGCCGTTTGACCTGACCGTGACGCGCGCGGTGATCAATCTGGAGCCGGTGACCGGCAAGCTGGATGGCGGAATTGCGGTCATCACCGTCAATGAATTTTCGCACGATGTCGGCCGGTTGGTGTTCGAGCAATTGCAGACCTTGCGCGGGCAGGCCGCAGGGCATCTGGGCGGTGTGGTGCTCGATTTGCGGTCCAATCCCGGTGGCGAGCTGGACGAGGCGGTGGCCCTGTCTGACTTGTTCCTGAGCAGCGGCGTGGTGGTGTCGCAGCGCGGGCGGATGGCCGGCGAAAATGCGATCTATCGCGCCGAAACGATGTTCCCGGGCGATGCGGCCAAGGGCTTGCCGGTGTTGGTGCTGATCGACGCGGGGTCGGCTTCGGCCAGCGAGATCGTTGCGGGCGCGTTGCAAGATCAACATCGCGCGCTGATCATGGGTGAACGCAGCTTTGGCAAGGGCAGCGTGCAGACGATGATCCCGATCGACAACGCCCATGCGGTCAAGCTGACCACGGCGCGCTATTACACCCCGTCGGGCCGCAGCGTGCAGGAAGGCGGCATCGAGCCAGACATCCGCGTGCCACAGATTTCCGACCCCGATGCGCGCCGCCGCAGCCAGAACGCATTGCGCGAATCGGACCTGCGCCGCCATTTGATCAATGAGGCCGGGTTGAAGGACAAGCAGTTGGAAGCCGATGCGCAGGTCGATCCGCGTTTCAAGATGACGGCCGAGGAATTGACCGCCAAAGGAATCAAGGATTTCCAGCTGTGGTACGCGGTCGAAACGCTGCGCCGGACCGGCGGCGCGCGTATGGTGCACGGCAAGTAAGGACACCGCCATGGCGTTGAGCAAATCCTCCCGCAATTTTGCCATGGCCCGCGCGTTGGCACTGGTGGTGCCGGTGGCGCTGTTGGGCGGCGCGCTGGCGTTCCAGTATCTTGGCGGGCTGTATCCTTGTGAGATGTGCTGGTGGCAGCGGTATGGCCATATCGCCGGTTTGGTATTCGCGCTGGCGGCCTTTGTGGTGCCGGGGCGGCGGTTTTGGGTGGCATTGGCGGGTCTTGGCATCCTGTCGTCGGCGGTCATCGGTGCGTTTCATGCCGGTGTCGAATATGGCTGGTGGCAGGGGTTTACCGCCTGCACCACCACGGTAAAATTCGGCGGTGGCGATCCATTGAGCGCGATCATGGCCGCGCCGGTGATCCGTTGCGATGTGGTGCAATGGAAGATGTTCGGCATTTCGATGGCGGGGTATAATTTCCTCGTCTCGGGTACAGCGGCATTGGTCATTTTCGCGCTTTTGGCTCGCAAGGAGAAGTAGGTGTGACCAAGGGAGCAATGACCAGGCCAATATCCGACCGCATCCAACGGATGATCCGCGTCGATCAGGCCGGGGAATTTGGCGCGGTGCGCATCTATGCCGGGCAATTGGCGGTGATGGGCGATCGTGGCCCTAACACGGACAAGATCCGTGAGATGGCGGCGCAGGAGGCTGACCATCGCGCGTGGTTCGACCGCTTGATTGTTGAGCGTGGCGGCCGGCCGACGGCGTTGCATCCGATTTGGAATGTCGCTGGCTTTGCGCTGGGCGCGGCGACGGCGTTGATCAGCCCGACGGCGGCGATGGCCTGCACCGCGGCGATCGAGACAGAGATCGACAAGCATTACACGCAGCAATTGGCCGAATTGGGCGATGAAGACCCCGAACTGGCCGGGTTGATCACCAAGGCGCGCGATGATGAGCGCGAACATCTCGATACCGCGATGGCCGCAGGGGCGGAACGGGCGCCGGCCTATCCATTGCTGTCTGGCGCGATCCGGCTGGGGTGCCGGTTGGCGATCCGGTTGTCCGAACGGATTTGATCGAGGGTTGCGATGGCGCAAACCATCACTCCGCCGCTTCAGCTATCGTTCACGCGTGTCTGGTCTTATAAGGTCAGATAGATAATGCCCCCGAATAGCTTAAGGAGCCGCCGATGTACCGCCCTCTGATCGCCGCCAGCGCCTTGATTGCCGGCATGATCGCCGCCAGCCCGGCCATGGCCGCGCCAGCGTCCGGCCAAGAGCGGGTCAACATGGTCATCATCTATGGCGATGACAAATGTCCCGAATCGGCTGGCAACGAGATCACCGTTTGCGCCCGCAAGGCCGAGCAGGAACGCTATCGCATTCCCGCCCCGTTCCGCGACACCCCAAAGGGGCCAGAGAACGAGGCGTGGAACCAGCGCGTCATCGCCTATGAAACGGTGGGCGGCACCGGCGCGCAAAGCTGTTCGGCGGCGGGCGGCGGCGGCTGGACCGGCTGTGCGTCAAAATTCATCCACGATTCCTATGCCGAGAAAAAGGCATCGAGCGATGTGCAATTTTCCAAGATGATCGATGCCGCGCGCGACAAGCGCCTGTCGACCGTCGATAGCGAAGCGGCCAAGACCCAGTCGGATGTCGAGGATGCCGAGCGCGCCTATGATGCGCGCAAAAAAGCCGATGCTCAGGCGCAAGCCGCAGCCAAGGCGGCAACACCGGCACAGTAAGCCGCATCGGGTGTCCTTGGCACGGCGCCAGGACACCCGAGCGTTGGATCAGATCAGCGCGATATCCGGCGCATCTTCCTGCTTCATACCGACGACGTTATACCCGGCGTCGACATGGTGGATTTCACCCGTCACGCCCGAGGCGAGGTCGGACAACAGGTACAGGCCGGCCCCACCCACATCCTCGATCGTCACATTGCGACGCAGCGGCGCGTTCAGCTCGTTCCACTTCAGGATATAGCGGAAATCGCCGATCCCGCTGGCGGCCAGCGTCTTGATTGGTCCTGCGGAAATCGCGTTGACGCGGATGCCGTCGGGGCCACAATCGTTGGCCAGATACTTTACGCTGGTTTCCAGCGCGGCCTTGGCCACGCCCATGACGTTGTAATGCGGCACGACCTTTTCCGCGCCGTAATACGACAGCGTCAGGATCGATCCGCCCTTGTTCATCATCGGCAACGCGCGCTTGGTCACGGCGACCAGCGAGTAGGCCGAGATGTTCATCGTCATCAGAAAATTGTCGAGCGTCGTGTCGTAATACCGACCGCGCAGCTGGCTCTTGTCCGAATATCCGATGGCATGGACGATAAAGTCGATGGTCGGCCACCGCGCCTTCAACGTCGCAAACGCGCCGTCGAGCGCGTCCATGTCCGACACATCGCAATCAATCAGGAAATCGCTCCCGACGCTGGCTGCCAAGGGCCGCACCCGCTTTTCGAGCGAATCGCCCTGATACGAGAAGGCGAGTTCCGCCCCCTGTTCATGCAATTGCTTGGCGATACCCCATGCCAACGATTTGTCATTCGCCAGCCCCATGATCAGCCCGCGTTTGCCCTGCATCAATCCGCGCATTCGATAGTTCCCTCAATCTTCGGCCGACTGGGTGCGGTCATCCGCTTGCCCCAGCCAGTCACGTTCTTCCGGCGTTACCGCCAATGCGGCATTCAATTCCGCGCCTGTAACCATCCCTATGCCGACGAGCCAGAAAAAGAAAAGCGAGATCATCACGCCGGCCAAGCTTCCATATGTCAGATCGTATTTGAAAAGAAAGCGCAGCAGCACCGGCAATATGATCGATACCCCCGCCCACCACACCGTCACCAACAGCGCGCCGGGCCATTTGGGATAAGCGCTGCGGCGATAGGCGGTCGGCGTCAGCGTATAAAACAACAAGTAAATCGAGCCGAATAGCACCGCCGTCGGTACGATCCGCGACAGCCGCAAACCGATGCTCAACGCGTGCAGATTTTGAAACCGCGCCGCGATCAATTCCAGCGCGGCGGCAATCGCTACCTGTAAATACAGCGATACCAACAACAGCGTGACCGCCACGACGATGATCCCGGTGGCCAGTAATCGATGCCGCCAAAACGCTCGGCCGGGCAAGGGCGTGCCGTAGGACCGACGCAAAATGTCACGCACCGTTTCGATCAGGCTGGACACCGTCCACACACCCACCGCACATCCGGCCCACAACAGCCAACCGTGGCGGGCGCCAACCACTTCGCGGCCCACAGGTTCCAGCACGGTGGAGACCACCGGCGGCATCGCGGTCAAAAAGGCGTGGACCGATGCGGCGCGCTCCTGCCCTTCGCCGATGGCGGAAAACAGGCCGCCGACCACGATAAAAAACGGAAACAGTGCCAGAATGGCCATATAGGCCAGATTTCCGGCATGGATAAAGCCATCGCGCCACACCCCGGTCACCACCCGCTGGATCACGGCAAAGCTGCGCGTGCCAGGGCCAACGTGTTCCTTCAACCGATCTGACAAATCGCCGCCAACCCGGGCCGCCCGTTTGCGCCGCGCCTCTGGTGTCAGGTCACGCAAGGCGGTGTTGAGGACGATCCGGTTGCCCTGCACATGGGGGCTTTGGTCCGGATCGTCGTGGTGATGGCGGTGGACCAAAAGAATTTACCCGCCGAACCTGGCGCGCAAATCGCGGGGGTCGCGCCACCCCTCGAGCCGTTTCACCAGATCGGCATCGCCCTCGGGCAGGACGATGGCTAGCGAGACCATCTGATCGCCCCGGCTGCCATCCTTGCGAGTAAAGCCCTTGCCCTTGAGGCGCAGCGTCTTGCCCGACGAACTGCCCGGCGCCACGGTCAGCATGACCGCGCTGTCCACTGTGGGGACGCGGACCTTGGCACCATTGACCGCTTCATCCAGCGATAGCGGAACGTCGATCAAAATATCATCGCCCTCGCGCCGGAAAAACGGGTGGGGGGTCATCACGATGGTGATGATCGCATCGCCGGCCCCGCCCGGACCAGGCTCGCCCTTGCCCGCCAAGCGGATCTGCATGCCTTCCTCTACGCCCTTGGGCAATTTCACATCGATGGTCTTGCCATCGGCCAGCGTGATGCGTTGATTGGCCCCCATCGCCGCGTCGGGTAGCGATACCGCGAGGCGATAGGCGCGGTTGGCGCCCTTTGCCGCCGCACGACCGCCGAAACCGCCGCCGCCAAAGCCACCACCGCGTCCGCCAAACAGCCCTTCGAAAATGTCGCCAATGTCGACGCCTTCGGGTCCTGCGCCGCCGCCATGCGCGAAATCTTCGGGGCGAAAGCCGCGTTGGCCGCCGCCAAATCCGCCGCCGCCATTACCGCCGCCAAAGCCGATGGGGTTGCCGTCCATATCGATCTCGCCGCGGTCGAACCGGGCGCGCTTGTCCTTGTCGCACAACAGGTCATAGGCCCGCGTCACCTCCGAAAAGCGTTCGGTGGCTTTGGGGTTGTCCTTGTTGTAATCGGGATGCAGTTGCTTCGCCAACTTGCGATAAGCGGACTTTACGTCCTTTTCGGTCGCGCCGCGCGAAACGCCGAGGGTAGCATAGGGGTCTTGTGCCATACACCCTAGCTAGGTGTCCAAAGGGCAGGCTGCAACCCCGACAACGCTGTGGCGCGCCGCTGTAAACTCTTATATCGGCGGGATACGTGAAAATTGGTGGGAAAATGGTCGATGGCGAACGAACAAGAGGCAATTACCGGGGCAGATCCGTTCGCCCTGTTCGATGAATGGTTCGCGGCGGCCAAGGCCAGCGAGCCGAATGATCCCGAAGCCGTCGCGGTCGCCACCGCCACGCCCGATGCCGCGCCATCGGTGCGCATGGTGTTGATGAAGGACCACGGACCGCAATTGGGCGAGGGTGGTGGTTTCGTGTTTTACACCAACAGCCACAGTCGCAAGGGCGGCGAATTGCTCGCCAATCCACAGGCTGCGATGCTGTTCCACTGGAAATCGCTGCGTCGCCAGATCCGGATCGAGGGCAAGATCGCCCCGGTGCCCGATGCCATGGCCGATGCCTATTTCGCCAGCCGCAGCCGCGATTCGCAGATCGGCGCCCATGCATCCGACCAATCGGCCCCGCTATCGTCCCGCGCGCATTTCGTGGGCGATATCGCGCGCGTGGCGGCGCGACACTTGGTCGGTACGATCCCGCGCCCACCGCATTGGACCGGCTTTTGCCTGACCCCGCATGCCATGGAATTCTGGATGGATCGCCCGTTCCGCCTGCATGAACGCCGCCGCTTTGAGCGGGACGCCGGCGGCAATTGGACCAGCACGCTGCTCTATCCATGACCGGGCCGCATCATCCCTCCGCCCACGGCCACGGCATGCTGAACAAGAGTGCCGCCTTTGCCAGCATTGCGATGGCTGGCGTGCTCGTCGTGCTCAAGGGTTGGGCGGCATGGTCGACCGGGTCGACCGCGATGTTGGGCAGCTTGGCGGATACCGGGCTTGATCTGATTTCCAGCGTGGCGACCTTGGCCGGTGTCTGGGTGGCGGGCATGCCCGCCGATGATGACCACCGCTTTGGCCATGGCAAAGCCGAGGCGCTGTCCGCGATGTTTCAGGTCGTGTTGATTGCGCTGTCGGCGGCGGCTTTGGGTATCCACGCGGCGCAACAGGTGTTGAGCGGCGAGCGGACCAGCGCGGCCAGCGATGGTATTATGGTGTCGGTGATCGCGATTGGCGGCACACTGGCCTTGCTGGGATGGCAGCGGCACGTGATCCGCCGCACCCGGTCGATCGCCATTTCGACCGACCATATGCATTATCAAGCCGATTTGATGATGAATATGGCGGTCATCGTTGCGCTGGTGCTCGATCAATATGCCGGGTTCAGGCACGCCGACCCGCTGTTTGGGTTGGGCATTGCCGCGTGGTTGGGCAGGGGCGCGTGGAAGGCGTCGCAGAATGCCATCGAACAATTGATGGACCGCGAATGGGCCGAGGATAAGAAGGCCCACTTTCTTGCGGTGCTGGGCCGCCATCCCGAGTTGCGCGGCGTCCATGATTTGCGCACCCGAACCAGCGGCAACCGCGATTTTGTGCAATTCCATGTCTGGGTCGACGGCAATATGACCGTAACCGAGGCGCATCGCGTGATGGATGAGATCGAGGCCAAGATCCACGCCGCATTTCCCGATGTCGAAATCCTGATCCATCCGGATCCGGATGGCCATGTGGATGAAGCTGGGATTGCGGCTGAGGATATTTTGCCGGGATAGGGCGCCTAATCGCGGGAATAGAGCTCGACGATATCGGCCAATCGCCCGACCAGCGCCGGGCGCTGGCCTGAATCACTTTTGCCCAATCGCACAATCGTCAGATGCTGATCCGGCGAGACGATGACATATTGGCCAAGATGTCCGATGCAGGCAAAAATGCTGGACGGGCCGCGACCGGGGAACAGTTCCTCCTGCCCGTTGGCTTGCGAATGGTTCAGCCAGATTTGCGCGCCATAGCCGGGGTTGTGCGGCGCGGGGTTGAGCATGGTGCGGATCCAGTCGCTGGGCACCACTTGCACGCCGCGGACTGATCCATTGGTGCGCAGAAATTCGCCGAATTTCGCCCAGTCGCGCGCCGTGGCGTGGACCATGCTGCCGCCGATGAAAGTGCCGGCCGCGTCAAATTCCGGTACAGCGGAATGCATCCCCACAGGTTCAAACAACCGGGTGCGCAGATAATCGCTGACCGCTTGCCGCCGGATGGCCGGGTCCTTGCTCTCGGTCAGCGCGCGGGCAGCGATATCGGCCAGGATCACCGTGGTCGCGGTTGAATATTCCCAGGCGCTGCCAGCTTCGGATTCCAGCGGTTGCGATTCAGCATAGGCGGCCATGTCATCGCGCCCGTCGAGCGCCAGCATCCGCACCGTATCCGCCTCGCCCGCCGGTTCCGCGCTTTCGACATGGTGCAGGCCCGACCGCATTTGGAGCAATTGCAGCAAGGTGACCTCGCCCCGCGGATCGCCCGGGCGTTGCCACGTCGGTACAGGCGCCGATTCGTCCAGCCGCAGCCGTCCATCCGATACCAGCAACCCCACCAGCACACCTGTTATCGTCTTGGACATCGACCACCCAAGCAATTTGGTGTTCGGCCCATAGCCGGGCGCATACCGCTCCGCGACAATGTTCCCATTGTGCAAGACCACGACCGCGCGCGTTTCGCCGATGGCGGGATCGGCAAACAGATTGTCCACCGCCCGCGCCAAGGCTTCGCGCGGCGCGCCGGGGCGTGCGGCCACCGCCGACAGGGCCGCATGGGTGAGCGGCGTCGGCGGTGCCTTGGTATTGCCACAACCAGCGAGGGCTGGCAGCAGCAGCAACGGCAGGATAAGGGGCAAGCGGCGCATGACCATGTCGTCCGCCTCCATGCGCAAGGTGACACAAGATGGCAACCACGAAGCACACTCAAAAGCGCGGAGAGATCAGGGTTTACCCGTGGACTGCGTTACGGTGGGGCGCGATTGGCGTGGGTGCGGTGTTGTTGGCGCTGTTGGTGTGGAAATGGGGCCGGTTGCGGGAGGACGCGCTGACCGGCGCGTCCTTTGGCGCGCGAATCGCCTGTTCGTGCCGATATGTCGAAGCCCGTGATCTGGCCCAATGCCGCAAGGATTTCGAGCCGGGGATGGCATTGATCATACTGTCGGAGGATAGCGCGGCAAAAAGCGTGACCGCGCGCTTTCCGCTACTTGCCAGCCAGACCGCGACATTTCGCAGCGGTGAGGGCTGTGTTTTGGAGAAGTGGACGGATTAAGCCGCCGGCTCTGTCGCCTCGATCCACCCACCACCAATCACCCGATCCCCGGCATAGAGTACCGCCGCCTGTCCCGGCGCGACGCCATATTCCGGCGTGGCAAAGCGGATCACCGCATCGGCCCCGTCGCCTAACGGCCCTTCGAGCGTCACAGGCACCGGCTTGGCCAATGATCGCACCTTTGCGGTCAGGGGCATGTCGGTTGGCAATGCACCAATGCGGTTTGTTTCGGTAATCCGCGCTGCGCCCACCGCCAGCATCCGGCGCGGGCCCACCAGTACGCGCGATTGTGCCGAATCAATGCCAACGACATACAGCGGTTCCGCCAGACCGCCGATTTCGAGGCCGCGCCGCTGGCCGACCGTATAGTGGATGACGCCGCGATGTTGGCCCAATACCTCGCCGGTTTCGGCATGGGCGATGTCGCCGGTGGTTTCCGCCTCTGGCCGGACGCGGCGCACGACGCTGGCATAATCGCCATCGGGCACGAAACAGATGTCCTGCGAATCTGGCTTGGCCGCGACGCGCAGTCCGAAATGTTCGGCCAAGGCGCGCACTTGCGGTTTGGGCAGGCCACCTAAGGGAAAGCGCAGATAGTCGAGTTGGGCCTCGGTCGTGGCGTAGAGGAAATAGGATTGGTCGCGCGCCGGGTCGAGCGCGCGATGGAGTTCCGGCCCTGTGGCCCCGATCACCCGGCGCACATAATGCCCGGTGGCGAGGCAATCGGCCCCCAGATCGCGCGCCATCGCGAACAGGTCGGTAAATTTCGGCCCCATATTGCACCGAATGCACGGGATCGGGGTGCGCCCGGCAAGATATTCGTCGGCAAACCGTTCGACCACGCTTTCGCGGAACGAGCTTTCATGGTCGAAAACATAATGTGCGATGCCCAGCCGGTCGGCCACGGCGCGCGCGTCGCGGATGTCATCGCCGGCGCAACAGGCGCCCTTGCGCTTTACCGCCTCGCCATGGTCGTACAGTTGCAGCGTGATGCCGATCACTTCGGCGCCGCTCTGCGCGGCCAATGCGGCGACCACCGACGAGTCGACTCCCCCCGACATGGCAACGACAATTCGTCGCGCCGTAAAGGGGACAGCCAATTGAAAAAGTTCAGCAGGCGCGAATTCGGTTAACGCGGGGGATGTGGTCTTGGGCATATTTTCTCCATACACGACCCGGTGCGGCCCGACAAATCGGCGGTTTTTTGCCGCCTGGCTACCGCACGTTGCCGGGTGTGGGCGGTTAAGCATGATCACCAAGGGGTAAAACCCGCCTTTACTCTGTCTTGACCTTGGCTGGGTTAGAAGCAGCGCAATGGAAATGCGATTTGATCATGACAGCTGGCTGGGCGCATCCCGTGATTTGCGGGACAAGACTGGTGCGGCAAGGGGCCTGAACTGGCAATTGCTGGCGACGAGGTTGGCCGCTGGCCATGCCTTTCAACGCACGATGGCCGAGGGCGATTCCGCTTGGTTGGCGCCGATGGGCAGCTTCGACCCGGTCGCGGCACGGCGGTTGATCGATTATGCCGCCGCCGCGCCAACGGATTGGGGCTTCGATTTTGCGCCAGAAGGGCTGCCTTACCCTGCTGTTAACCCTGTTGCTTTAGGCGATCGCAAATCCATCCGTGGCAGTGAATCCATTGTTGCCGGCCCCCTTACGTCCGGCGATCGAGGGTTGAAATGATCGAGAACCAGAAAATCCGTCCCGCCATGGTCATCGGTCCGCTCGGCGAACCGTTAACGGTCGATTCATTGCCGCCGGCCAGCACGACACGATGGGTCGTGCGTCGCAAGGCGGAGGTCGTCGCCGCGGTCAATGGTGGTTTGTTGACCATCGATGAAGTGTGCGAACGCTATACGCTGACGCTGGAAGAATTTGCCTCGTGGCAGCGCGCGGTTGATCGTTCGGGGATGCAGGGGCTGCGTGTGACGCGGATCCAGCATTATCGCGATTTGTATGAGCGCCAATTGAAATATTGACGATCGCCGGATTGTCTTGAAAACGCGGGTTTGGGCGGCTGTTCGGCCGCTTGCGCCCGCGTTTTTGTTGGGGGGTAGGCGTGGCGGTCATCGAAGCTGACGCTGTAAAGGAAAGCGATTGCCTGCAGATGCGGTCCGGCATATGTATCAGAGCCCTACCCAAAAGGCCGCTTGCGGCAGGTGATATACATGGGTAATACGCTGCTGTTCCCGGGTGTGACCGGGGCGGCGGGCCGGCCTCTTGACCGGCCACAAGGACCCGGCAGTTACCGACATGAACTACGACACTCGAATGAACGCCCCTGCTTCTGCCTCTTCGACTGACGGACACGGTTATGCACCGGACCCGGCAGAGGATGGTCCGCGCCCGTTTCCCTTGCGCAACGCGCTGATTGGCGCAGGCGCAGTGGTTGCGTTGACCGCGATCTGGTTTGGGACGCACAAGGCGGGCGATGGCGCAGGTGATGCGGCAAAGGCCAATCAGGCCCCGTTGGTAACCGTGGCGGTGCCCGGTATGACGACGGTATCCGGTTCGATCAACGTGACCGGTTCGCTGGCGGCAAAACATGACATGCCGGTGGGCGTGGTCGGCGATGGTGGTACGGTGCTCGCCGTGGTGGCCGATGCGGGCCAGTGGGTGAAGAAGGGCCAGTTGTTGGCCACTATCGACCGTCAGGTGCAGAACCAGCAGCAGGCCAACCAGCAGGCGCAAGTCGCCGTGGCGCAGGCCGATGCACGGATCGCGCAGGCGAATCT
The DNA here is from genome assembly GCA_903858875.1 of uncultured Sphingomonadales bacterium. Taxonomy (GTDB): domain Bacteria; phylum Pseudomonadota; class Alphaproteobacteria; order Sphingomonadales; family Sphingomonadaceae; genus Novosphingobium. The sequence continues at coordinate 12,220 of CAIOKP010000268.1, read as the reverse complement.
CGATCGCGCGCTCAAACTGGTCGATCGCGGCTTTATTTCGAGCGCCGATGTCGACAAGCTGACCGCAACCCGCGACGCGGCCAAGGCGCGGGTTGGTGTCGCCAATGCGCAATTGGGCGAAATTCGCGCGCGCATTCGCCGGCTGGACATTGTGGCGCCGGCCGATGGATTGGTGCTCGACCGCTCGGTCGAACCTGGGCAAGTGGTCAGCCCGGGCTCGGGCGTGCTGTTCCGCATTGCCGAACATGGCGACATGGAATTGAAGGCCAAACTGTCGGAAACCGATTTGCAGCAACTGGCTTTGGGTCAGCAGGTGCAGGTGACACCCGTTGGATCGACGAAGGTGTTCACCGGACGGGTGTGGCAAGTGTCGCCGATCATTGACGCCCAAAGCAAGCAGGGCCTCGCCCGGATCGCCTTGCCCTATGGGCCGGACATCCGCCCAGGCGGCTTTGCCAGCGCCGAAATCAAGAGTGGCGCGGTGGTCGCGCCGATGTTGCCGGAATCCGCATTGCAGGCCGATTCGCAGGGCAGCTATGTCTATGTCGTGGGCAAGGGCAACCATGCCGAACGCCGCCGGATCAAGGTCGCGATGGTGACCGAAAAGGGCGTGGCGATCGCGCAGGGCCTGACCGGCCATGAACGCGTCGTGTTGCGTGCCGGTGCTTTCCTGTCCGAAGGTGAAACTGTCGATCCGCGCTTTGCGCCGGCAAAGTAGGCGCTGGCATCCATGAATTTTCGCAATCTCTCGGCATGGTCGATCCGTAATCCGGTAGTGCCTATCGTCCTCTTCGTGGCGCTGATGTTGCTCGGCATCATCAGTTTTTCGCGGATGGAGGTACAGAACAACCCCGATATCGAATTCCCCATGGTAATCGTGTCGATCAGCCAACCGGGTGCCGCGCCGACCGAGATCGAGACCCAGATTACCCAGCGGGTCGAGGCGGCGGTGCGCACGATTTCGGGCGTATCCTCGATCAGTTCGACCGCATCGGAAGGCAACAGCCAGACAACGGTCGAATTCCAATTGGGCGAAGACATCAACGCCGCGGTCAACGAGGTGAAGAACGCCGTTGATCAGGCACGCGGCAATTTGCCGGATGGCATTCTTGAACCGCAGGTGTTCAAACTGAACACATCGAGCGATCCGATCGCGTATTTCGCGGTGTCGGCCGATGACATGACGATGGAACAATTGTCGTGGCTGGTCGATGATACGGTGGCCAAGCGATTGTTGTCGATTGATGGCGTTGCCGAAATCCGGCGTGGCGGCGGGGTCAGCCGAGAAATTCTGGTGACGTTGGACCCGGCGCGGATGCAGGCGTTTGGCGCTACCGCGCCGCAGGTCAATCAGGCATTGCGCGCGCTCAATATCAACGCGGCGGGCGGCAAGGCCGAAATCGGCGGCACGCGGCAATCGGTGCGCGTGCTGGGCAATGCGCAGGACGCCTTTGCCCTGTCGCAGACCGAAATTCCGCTGGGCACGCGCACGGTCAAGCTGTCCGATATCGCGACGGTCAGCGATTCGTATGGCGAGTTGACATCGCTGGGCAAAATCAACGGCAAGCAGGTGGTGACCTTTGGCATCACGCGTGCGCGTGGCGCCTCCGATGTCGCGGTCTATGATTCGAGCGTCAAGGAACTGCGCAAGCTCGAGGCGGAGCGCCCGGGGGTCCATTTCACCGAGCTGTTCACTTCGGTCGATTATACCAAAAAGCAGTATGAAAGCTCGATTTCCTCGATGATCGAGGGCGCCATTCTGGCGGTGATCGTGGTGTTCTTCTTCCTGCGCGATTGGCGGGCGACGGCGGTGTCGGCGATTGCCATCCCACTGTCGGCGATCCCGACGTTCTGGTTCATGAAGGCATGGTTTGGCTTTACGCTGAACGGGATGTCGTTGTTGGCGCTGGGATTGGTTGCGGGCGTGCTGGTCGATGACGCGATTGTGGAGATCGAGAATATCGTTCGCCACATGCGCATGGGCAAGACCGCGTTTCAGGCCGCCATCGATGCGTCGGATGAGATCGGCCTTGCGGTGGTGGCGACGACCTGTTCGATCGCGGCGGTGTTCTTGCCGGTCGGCATGATGCCTGGTGTATCGGGTGCGTTCTTCAAGAACTTTGGCCTGACCGTGGTGGTGTCGGTGCTGATGAGCCTGGCCGTTGCGCGCATGATCACGCCAATGGTCGCGGCCTATTTCCTCAAGGCGCATGGGTCTGCCGAACACGGCGGCGGGCGATTGATGGATATGTACCTCAAGGTGCTGCACTGGTCGTTGGACGTCCGTGGCGCGGCGGCGATGCGGGACGGGATCAGGGACATCAAGGGGCGGCTGTCGGCGTTTGACCGGTTGAAAGTCCGACTACGCGACCATCGTGTATGGATGTTGGGCGTGGGGGCGACGGCGTTCGCGTTGACGATCGTGCTGTTCATGGTGATGCCGTCCGAAATGTTCCCTGACGAAAACAGCGATTTCACCCAGATCCGCATTGATATGGTTCCGGGCACAACCTTGTTGCAAAGCGAGGTCGTTGCTGATCGCGTGGCTACCATCGTCCGTCATCGGCCAGAGGTCGACAAGGTGATGGAGCGGGTCAACGAGGGCAGCGCCCGCGTCATGGTCATGTTGAAGAAGGATCGTTCGATCCGCACATCCCAGTTCGAGCGCGAGATGACGCCGTTGGTACAAGACGTGCCGGACGCGCGGATTTCGTTCCAGTCGTCGGGCAATCAGGGGACCTCGACGGGCCGTGCGTTGGAGGTCATGCTGTCGAGCTCGGACCCGGTTCAACTGGATGCCGCCGCTTCGGCGTTGGTTGAACAGATGAAAACCTTGCCCGAGGTTGTGGCACCCCGGATCAGCGGAGACTTGCGTCGGCCCGAAGTGGTGATCCTGCCGCATGCCGATCTGGCCGCCAGCCTTGGCATTACCACCTCGGCGCTCAGCCAAGCGATCCGCATTGCGACGATTGGCGAGATCGATCAAAACGCGGCGAAGTTTTCGTTGAGCGACCGTCAGGTGCCCATTCGTGTCCGCTTGCCAGAATCGGCGCGCCGCGACCTTTCCAACATTGCCAACCTGCCGGTGCCGACGGCCAGCGGCGGCTCGGTGCCGCTTAGCCGCGTCGCTGACATCACCTTTGGGTCCGGGCCGGCGACGATCCAGCGCTATAATCAGGAACGCCGCATCTTCATCGCCGCCGACCTTGCGACCGGCGTGATCAAGAGCACGGCGATGGACAAGATCAAGAAGCTGCCGATCATGCAGCATCTGCCGATGGGCGTGTCGAACACCCCGTTCGGGCAAGCCAAGTGGCAGAGCGAGATGATCTTCAACCTTGCGCTGGCGGTCCCGGCGGGGATTGGGCTGGTCTTTGCGGTGCTGGTGCTGTTGTACCATCGTGTCGTGTCACCGATGGTCAATATGGCATCGCTGTTCCTCGCCCCATTTGGTGGTTTGCTGGCCCTGATGCTGACCGGGCGGCCGATCTCGATGCCGGTCTATATCGGCATTCTGATGTTGTTCGGCATCGTGGCGAAAAACTCGATCCTGCTGATCGACTTTGCCATCGAGGAAATGAGCCGGGGCATGAGCAAGTTCGAAGCGATCATCGAGGCCGGGCACAAGCGGGCCCAGCCGATCGTGATGACGACCGTCGCGATGACAGCAGGGATGATCCCGGCGGCGGCGTCGCTGTCGGGCGACGATTCGTTTCGTGGGCCGATGGGGACAGTCGTGATCGGGGGGCTGTGCATGTCGACGGTGCTGACCTTGTTGATCGTGCCCGCCGCGTTCAGCCTTGCCGATGGCTTTGAAAAGCGCATTGGCCCGATGTTGCGGCGCGGCCTGTTGACCTATGAGCCAGAGCACGGCACCGCCTCGCTCGATCAGGATAATGGCCCACAGGTCGCCCCGGCGGAGTGAAGCGGCGCGCCGCCCTTTGGCGCTGGCCCGGTGTGCAGGAAGATCGGGCGCGTGCGACCCGCTGGTTTGCCACTGGGCTGCTCCTTGCAATGGCGGCGCTATTCCTGATCGCGCGTCATACGTTCGGCGCGCATCCCGGCTGGGCTTGGGTGCGCGCCTTTGCCGAGGCGGCGATGGTCGGGGGCCTGGCGGATTGGTTTGCGGTGACGGCGCTATTCCGCCGCCCTCTGGGCCTGCCCATCCCGCATACCGCGATTATCCCGGCCAATAAGGATCGCATCGCCGCCAGCATGGCCCAGTTCCTGCGCGCCAATTTCCTGACGACGCAGGTTGTGGCGCGGCGGCTGCGAGGGCTTGACCTGGCTGGGGCGCTAGGGGGTTTTCTGGCCGATCCGCGCGGCGGTGGCGAACCGCGGCTGCGTCAGGGTGCCGCGGCACTGCTCACCGACTTGCTCGATTCGCTGCCCGGGGAGCAATTGGGCGCGATGTTGAAATCTGCCCTGCGCGGACAATTGGAGCGGCTGGATCTCGCGCCGCTGCTCGGCCAATTGCTCTGTGCCGCGATGGCCGATGGGCGGCACCGTCCGGTGATCGAGGCAATGCTGCGCTGGGCGGGCCTGACGCTGGAGGCGAACGAGGCGCTGTTGCACGGCATGATCCATGATCGCGCCAATACGTTGCTGCGCTGGACCGGGTTGGACGAGACATTGGGCAATGCCGTTCTCGACGGGCTATACCGCTTGCTGGCCGAATGTATCGTCGATCCCAACCACCCCTTGCGCGGTAAATTGGAAGAGATGCTGGCCGGGTTGGCCGAGGATTTGCGCCATGATCCCGCCATGCACGATCGCATCGCGCGGATGAAGGCCGAGGTATTGGCCAATCCGGCAATGGCGGCGTGGATCGACGGGCTGTGGGAAAGGGCGCGCGCTGGACTGTTGCGGTCGGCGGGCGACCCGGCACGGTTGCTGGGCGGGCGGATCGGCGTTGGACTGGCCGGCTTCGGCGCTGCCCTGCAGACTGAGCCGCGTCTGCGCTTGCAGGTCAACCGCTTTGCGCGCCGAACGATGGCGGGCATTGCGGTGCGCCACGGTGATGGCATCGTGACGCTGGTATCGGAAACCGTGCGCCGCTGGGATGGCCGCACGATCAGCCGCCGGATCGAGCACGCTGTTGGCCGTGATTTGCAGTTTATCCGGATCAACGGCACGTTGGTCGGTGGGCTGGTCGGGCTGGCTTTGCACGGCCTTGAAATGCTGTTCTGACCGAATCGGCGATTTCCCCGCTATAAGGGTGTATGGACCCTTGCGCTAATCCTCTCCCCCCGTCGCCCCCCACCATGGAGGCGGTCGAAGCGGCAGCGATGGCAATGCATTGCACCTGCCGCGCCGGATGTTCGCCCACTATGGCGCTGGATTGCCTCTATCGTGCCTCGCTCGAGGTTTTGAGCCGGGCGGCGTATTCCCCACTCGACCTGATGCGCCCGCTGGCGGTGGTGGTCGGACAGCAGAAGACCCGGCAGGGGCAGCAGGACTGCGCCGCCTATGCCGCCGCGTTGGCCGCAAGGGATAGCGCCGGGGCCCTCGATGCCTGCCGGCGGCTTGTGGAGCAGGACGCGGCCCGGGCAGAGGCTTTTCAGCTGTCGATGAACGGGTAGGCCTAGGGCAAACCCTAGGTACCCTGACAGCGGACCCTTTAGCGCAATCGGTTAGCGCTTCTGTGCAATGGTGTCATCGCCCGGCACCCAAACGGATAAGGTGTCGTGTCACAATTATCGCAGGCGCTCGAAATTGAAGTGGCCGCGCTCCACATCGTCCGCAAACGTGCCGAAGGGCGGGCGATGACCGCAAGAGAGCGGGCATTGATCGACCGGCATATGTCGCGCCTGCTACGCCTGTTGGCGCCGCGCATCCGCCATTTCACGCGTGGCTATGGTCTGTTGGACGCGGTGGAAGATGCCTATCAGGCCTGTGCGATCGGGGTGCTGCGCGCTGTCGAGATGTATGACCCGGCCAAGGCGAGCTTTACCACACTGGTCCATTGGCAATTGCGTGGTGAATTGCAGGGGCTTCGCCTTCGGCTGCGCCCCGATCGGCGCGAATCGGCGCGGGCTGTGGGGGCGCGCACGGTGTCACTCGAAGGGTTGCAAGCCGAACGTGGGGTGGCCGAAAGCTGGCTGGAGGATGCCCATGCGCTCGAGCGGGCTGAGGCGCTGGCCGCCGAAGTCCTGGCGCGGCGGGCGTGTGGCCGCTTGCTTGACGAACATCTGGGCGAAGCGCGGCTGCATGCTCTTTATCAGGCCGAGCGTCGCAATACCTCGCGGGATGGAGCGTGCATCAAGCCGGGCACGATCAACCCCACGGTCATCGGCGAAATCGACGCCCGGCTGGCGAATGAACGTGATATCGCGCTGTTCCATTTGTTGGGCGGCGATGATCAGGGGATCAGCAACGGCGGTTTGACCAGCGAACAGCGTCGCCAGATTGCGCGCCGCACCATCAGGGCGTTGAGCCACCGGGCGCGGGGCAACCCCCGCTTCGACCCCGATGCCGAACCGGACACCGCCCTAACCCGCCACTAATCGGCCCGCGGCTCACCACCATACAAAAAGCCCCGCAGCGCCAAGGCGCCGCGGGGCCAATCGTTTAAGGCCAAGCCGGGTTGAGCGTTTAGGCGCCCAGCTTCTTCACTTCGGCCACGATCTTCTGGGCGGCGTCGCCCAGATCGCTGGCGGCCACGATGGGCAGGCCCGAATTGTTGAGGATGTCCTTGCCCAATTCGACGTTGGTGCCTTCGAGGCGGACGACCAGCGGAACCGACAGGTTCACTTCCTTCGCCGCGGCGACGATGCCCTCTGCGATGATGTCGCACTTCATGATGCCGCCAAAGATGTTGACCAGAATGCCCTTCACCGCCGGATCGGACAGAATGATCTTGAACGCCGCGGTTACCTTTTCGGTGGTGGCGCCGCCGCCCACGTCGAGGAAGTTGGCGGGGAACATGCCGTTCAGCTTGATGATGTCCATCGTCGCCATGGCGAGGCCCGCGCCATTGACCATACAACCGATGTCGCCATCGAGCTTGATATAGGCGAGGTCATACTTCGACGCTTCGATTTCGGCCGGATCTTCCTCGGTCTCATCGCGCAGGGCGAAGACGTCCGGGTGACGATACAGCGCGTTCGAATCGAAGCTCATCTTGGTGTCGAGCACCAGCAGCTTGCCCGCCTTGTCCTCAACCAGCGGGTTGATTTCCAGCATTTCGCAATCGAGCGCGAGGAAGGCGTCATACAACTGCTTGGCGACGATCTGCGCCTGCTTGTTCAAATCGCCCTTTAGCTTCAGCGCGAAAGCGATCGCGCGGCCGTGATGCGGTTGGAAACCGGTGGCCGGATCGACGGTAACGGTGGTGATCTTTTCGGGCGTGGAATGCGCGACATCTTCGATGTCCATGCCGCCTTCGGTGCTGACGATAAAGGCGATGCGGCCGGTCTTGCGGTCCACCACCAGCGACAGGTAATATTCGTAGGCAATGTCAACGCCGTCGGTCACGTACAGGCGGTTGACCTGCTTACCCGCGTCGCCGGTCTGGATCGTGACCAGCGTGTTGCCCAGCATTTCCTTGGCGAAGGCTTCAACCTCATCGATCGACTTGGCGAGGCGCACACCGCCCTTGGCATCGGCTGGCAGTTCCTTGAACTTGCCCTTGCCGCGGCCACCCGCGTGGATCTGGGCCTTGACGACATACAATGGGCCGGGCAGCAGCTTGGCGCCAGCCACGGCTTCTTCGACGGTCATCGCAGCATGGCCGGCCGGAATGGCAACGCCAAACTTTGCGAGCAGTTCCTTGGCCTGATATTCATGGACGTTCATCGATAGTTCCCGCTATTGCAAGCCGTATGGCCCATTTTGCAACTTTGCCTAAGCATAGGTTTGCAGCGTTGAAAAGCAGATCGTGTGATAGTGATTATCAATTGCAAACTTTCCCCGAAAACCCCCTAGCACATGATTAATCGTGAACGTCTCGAAGCTATCGTGCGCCATGCCGGGGCCATCGCCATGGCCTATTGGCCGGGCAAAGCGCCAACGGCCGGCAACGCGCTGGAAATATGGGAAAAGCAGCCCGGAAATCCGGTGTCCAACGCCGATCTCGCGGTGGATGCGTATTTGCGCAGGGAATTGGGCGCGCTGTTACCTTCTGCTGGCTGGTTGTCCGAAGAAACCGCCGACGCACCGCATCAACGCAGCGGCGACCTGATCTGGCTGGTAGACCCAATCGACGGGACACGCGATTTCATCCACGGGCGGCCCGGCTGGGCGGTGTCGGTTGCATTGGTCAGCTGCGGCCGACCGTTGATCGGGCTGCTCTACGCCCCCGCACGTAGGATCGAACAGGGCGGCGAATTCTGGCAAGGCGAAGCCGGCCGGGGCAGCACGCGCAACGGGGTGCGACTGGCCGCATCAACACGGAGCCGGATCGCTGGCGCGCGGGTCCCCGCAAAATTTCTGCCGCCAGAGGACGCCGACCTGCTGTTGGTCGACCAGCCCAACTCGATTGCGCTACGCATGGCGATGGTTGCGGCGGATGAGGCCGATCTGCTGGCCACGTTGCGCTGGGGATATGAATGGGACATCGGCGCCGCCGCGCTGATCGCGCGGGAAGCAGGGGCGGCAGTGTCCGACGCCTTTGGCGATAAGATTAATTACAATAAGCCCGATCCGCGGGCCTTTGGCGTCCTGGTGTCGGCCCCGGGGCTTCATGCGGCGGCGGTGGCACGCTTGGCTGGCCGGGTAAAGGAGTAGGGCGCGAGAGCCTTCGCCCGCGCGCCCTACTCTAACGTCAATTCCCGCTTTGGCTCTTGGCCGCGCGCACCTGTTCCTTGGTAATCGGCACGATCTTGATTTCCACGCGGCGGTTTCGGGCGCGCCCTTCTGGCGTCTCATTGCTAGCAATGGGCAGCGTCGCGCCAAAGCCCTGCGTGCGGATGCGCGTTGGCGACACCCCCTTGATGCCGATGTAATCGCCCACCGTCCGCGCCCGGTTTTCGGATAGGGTCTGGTTATAGGCGGCTGTCCCTGTCGAGTCAGTATGGCCGTAAACGTCGATCAGACTATCGGGATAGTCGTTGAGGTTCTGTGCGATCTTGTCGATTGTCGGGCGGAATTGTGGTTGCAACATATAGGAATTGGTATCGAAAGTGACATTGTCGGGCAGGCTGACCATGATCGATTTGCCATTGTCCGCCGTGTTGATTTCGACCCCGGTGCCGGCGGTCTTTTCGCGCAATTCGCGGATTTGCCGGTCCATCGTATAGCCGATTGAGCCACCAACCACCCCGCCGATCCCGGCACCAATAATCCGCCCGGCGACGCCCCCAATCACCCCGCCAATCAAAACGCCGCCCACCACGCCGGCACCGGCGCCAATGGCGGCGCGCGAAACCTTGCGGTGTCCGGTGTTGGGATCGGTGACGCAGCCCGACGTCGCCAATAGCGACAGTGCGGCAAGGCAGGCGGCAAGCGGGCGGTTAGGGGTCATCGCTGGAGGTCCTTACATTTTGCCATACGGCGACAGTCGGGTTGATTTAGCACCGCGTGGTGGGTTCCGCCAACGCGGCGCACATAATTATTAGCGCTTTACCACCACTACCGTGCCGTCGGGGGCCTTCGCCTTGCGCGGTAAAGCTGCTAGGGTAGTATCTGTGACACCCTTTCCCTGGATCGATGTTTTTGTCATTGGCGGCCTTGTGCTGTTCAATGGCGTGTTTGCCATGTCAGAGCTGGCGATTGTGTCGGCACGTCCGGCGCGCCTGCGCGTCGCGGCGGAGCGTGGCAGTTTGGGCGCTCGTGCGGCGCTCGATCTGGCTGCGAACCCGGGCAAATTGCTATCAACCGCACAGATCGGCATCACGCTGGTTGCGGTCGTCACCGGCGCGTTTTCCGAGGCTAGCCTTAGCCATCCGGTCGCCGAGCGCATGATCGGGGCGGGTATGTCGCCGCTCTATGCCGAGCGGTTGGCCAGCGTTGCGGTGCTCGGCCTGACCACTTTAGTCAGCCTGATCATTGGCGAACTGGTGCCTAAACAACTGGCGCTGCGCCATACGGAGCGGATTGCGATTATCGCTGCGCCACCGATGGCATTCATGGCGCGGGCGGCGGCGCCGCTGGTTTGGCTGCTCGACCGGTCATCGCGCGGCTTGTTAACGCTGTGCGGCGTGACGCCAGCGGGCGAACAACAGGTGACCGCCGAGGAAATCCACCTCGTGTTTGCCGAGGCGGCCCGGTCGGGCGTGATCGAGGAAGAAGAGCGCGCGATCATGACCGGCATCATGCGATTGGCCGACCGGCCCGTACGCGAAGTGATGACGCCGCGCACCGATATCGACTGGATAGACCGCGATGCCAGCGAATCCGAAGTGCGCGCCGCGATTCGCAACAGCCCGCATTCATTGCTGCCGGTGGCCGATGGCGCGCCGGATAATATCATCGGCGTGATCAAGGTGCGCGAAGTGCTGGCGCAATTGTTGATTGGCGGCCCGCTGGACATCGAACCGTTGATTCGCAAGGCCGAGATCGTGCCCGATCAGATCGACGCGATGGATGCGATGCGGGTGTTGCAACAGGCCGGCGTGTCGATGGCGCTGGTGCATGACGAATATGGCCACCTCGAAGGGATCGTCACCCCGGCGGATCTCTTGACCGCGATCGTCGGAAATTTCGTCAGCCATCGCGATGATGGCGACAGCCCGATGGTGGTCGAGCGCGAGGATGGCTCGCTGTTGATTTCCGGCGCGTTGCCGGCTGACGCCTTGGCGGATTTGACCGGGATCGCGCTGCCCGAACATCGCGATTACGCCACGGCTGCGGGCTATGCGCTATCGGTGTTGAAGCGTTTGCCCAAGGAAGGCGACCATTTCAACGATCAGGGATGGCGTTGGGAAGTGGTCGATATGGACCGGCGCAAGATTGATAAACTGCTGGCGAGCCGGATCGAACCGGTGCGCGAGGACGCCGCAGAGGATTGATCGCCCGAAGGCTTTGCGCGCATTATCGCCCGCAAAGCCTTCCAAGCTGTATGCTTATTGCCCCGGCGTACGGGTCTGTGCCTCGCGGCCGTCGCCTTGTGGCGCGGCGACGATGGCCTTGGTCACGTCGCCCTTGTCGACCGTATTGGTCTTGGGATCGGCAACCGTCGATCGGATGCTGGCGTCGGGCGTGCCGGCCTTGCCAACGGCGGCGCGTTCGACGGCGCTGCGGTTGGCGGGGGCGCCGAACAGGGCCTCGGTCGCTTCCTGCTGGCTCGACCGGGTGTTGGGACGCGGTGCGCCGGGCTGCGGCGGGGTCAACGCATAGTCGGGGGGCGTGAACAGCGGGGCCTGACGTTGCACCGCGAATTCATCGGGGCGCACGCGGTTGAACAGGCCGCCCGCGCCACAGCCCGACAACAGGACAGTGGTGGCACTCGCCAACAGGATAGCGGTAATCTTGCGCATCAGCTTTACTTCTCCGGGGCGGTGTTTGCCGCTTCCACATGGGTTGCGGCGCGCTTTTCGCGCGAAAGGAACGAACGGGCAAGGATAATCAGGACACCAATGGTGATCGCCGCATCCGCCAGATTGAAAATCAGAAAAGGACGAAAGGTGCCGAAATGCAGGTCGGCATAATCCACGACAAACCCGCGCGCCACCCGATCGACAATATTGCCCAGCGCGCCGCCCAAAACGAGGCCCAGCGCGGCTGTCTCGCCCCGATGCCGTTCGCGCAGCAGCCAGACCAGCACGCCCAGCGCAATCGCCCCGGTCATCGCCACCAGCATCCAGCGTTGCGCATCGGAGCTGGCGGTAAACAGCCCAAGGCTGACGCCATAATTTTCCGCCCAGGTGAAATTGAAGATCGGCAGGACGGTAATCTGTTCGGCGCGGCGCAAATCCAGCGGCCCGACCATCGCCCATTTGACGAGTTGATCAGCCACAAACACCAGCGCCGCCACGGCAAAGCCGAGGACGCGCGCTAGTGTTGGGGATTGGCGGGGCGATGCGATCATTCGGCGGTATCCATCGCCGACACCACCTGATCGCAACGTGAACAAAGCGCGCCGTCGGAGGTGACTTCGGGCAGATGGCGCCAGCAGCGGCCGCATTTGTGGGCTTCACCAGTTTGAACTGAGGCTAGAATCCAGTCTGAATCGGAAGGAACTAGTTCGACAGCTACACTTGCAACGATAGCGATCTCAGCAAGGTCAACGCGTTTTAGGCGAGTGGCATCGCTGACATTGGGCGCAGTCAGCCTGATATGG
>CAIOKP010000267.1 GCA_903858875.1 uncultured Sphingomonadales bacterium | reverse complement strand
GCGCGTGAGGCAGATGCGCGCCGCCCTGCTGGCATTGGCGCTGGTGCCGGGGGTGGCGCGGGCCGCCGAACCACCCTGCCTGAGCTCGGCCGAATTCACCGCCCTTGCAGGTTATGGCCTGGCCAGCGCGATCGCCGGCACCAGCCAGCGTTGCGCCGCGACTTTGCCGGCGGATGCGTTCCTGAGCACGCAGGGGCCGGCGTTGATCGCCCGTTATGCCACCGCAAAGCCCGCGATGTGGCCGGCTGCAAAGGCGGCTTTTTTCAAGCTGGGCATCGCTGCCCCGCCCGAGGCGATGCAAATGCTCCGGGCATTGCCCGATGCATCGCAACAGCAATTGGTTGATATATTCGTCGCAGGTATCGTGGCGGAAAAACTGCCGGTCGAACATTGCGCCACCTTTGACCGGTTGCTGGCGCTGCTATCCCTGTTGCCACCAGAATCGACTGCCGAAGCTATTGGACTTGCTGCCGGAATCGGCTCGCGTGCCGGACAGGCCCGCATTGGAAAGATTGTGATCTGTACGCCATGACCTATACAAGCTCTCTCCTGCCTGCCGAAATCGTCGCGCTTGCCGAAACGGTGATTGCCGAAAACCTCGCGATCATGCGGACCGTCGTGCTGGCCGAAAGCTGCACCGGGGGGCTGGTTTCGGCCGCCCTGACCGAGGTTGCAGGGTCTTCGGCGGTGGTGGAATCGGGGTTTGTGACCTATTCCAACGCGGCGAAACAACGGATGCTGGGCGTGCCGTCGGACATTATCGATACGTTTGGCGCCGTGTCTTGCGCCTGTGCATGGGCAATGGCGCAGGGGGCATTGAAGCATTCCGACGCCGATGTGGCCGTAGCGATCAGCGGCATTGCCGGACCTGATGGTGGGACCGCGCTAAAGCCGGTCGGCCTTGTGGTGTTTGCCCGCGCCGAACGTGGGAATAGCGAAGTCGTTGCCGAAGAGCGTCATTTCCCCGCGACAAACCGCGCCGACATCCGCGCCGAAGCGGTCAAGGTCGCGCTGGAATTGCTACGCCCGGGCGCGACCATGCCCACCGAGGGCTGAGCCGTCAGGCGGGCGTGCCGTAAAGGACGCCCGCCCGTTCCTCGAACGCTGCAACCATCTTGCGAAAGGCGCGATCGAAATATTGCCCCGCAAGGCTTTCGAACAGCGGGTTGCGGAAGGTAAAACTCACCTCGAACTCGATTTCGCAACCGTCGTCGGTATTGCGAAATGTCCAGCGATTGTCGAGATCGCGCATCGGGCCGTCCATATAATGTACAGTCAACGCCTCGGGCCGCGTCTTGACCACCCGACTGGTGAATTTTTCGCGCAACATTTTGAAGCCGACCAGCATGTCGGCAATCATCTCGTGCCCGTCGTCGGATTTGACGCGGGTCGCCACCACCCATGGCAAAAATTCGCCATAATGGGCGACGTCGGCGACAAGATCGAACATCTGCTCCGCGCTATACGGCAGGCGGCGGGTTTCGTGAATGCTGGGCATTGCCGTTAACCCCGCGCGGCGGCCTTGGCGAGTTTCGCTTCACGCGCCGCCCGCATTTGCGCAAAATCATCGCCTGCGTGATAGGATGACCGGGTCAAAGGGCTGGCCGCGACTTGCAGGAAGCCCTTGGCCCGAGCAATGGCGCCATAGGCGGCAAAAGCAGCAGGGGTGACGTATTCCATGACCTCGGCATGCTTGGGCGTCGGGCGCAAATATTGCCCCATGGTCAGGAAATCGATTTGCGCGCTGCGCATGTCATCCATGACCTGATGCACTTCCAGCCGCTGTTCGCCGAGGCCCAGCATCACGCCGCTCTTGGTAAAGATCAGCGGGTTGTGGGCCTTGACCTCCTCCAACAAGCGCAGCGAGGCGTAATAGCGCGCGCCGGGGCGGATGGTCGGGTACAAGCGCGGCACGGTTTCCAGGTTGTGGTTGTACACATCCGGCCCCGCCGCAACGATTGCCTCAACCGCCGCACGCATCTTGCCGCGGAAATCGGGGGTCAGGATCTCGATCGTGGTATTGGGCGTATTCTTGCGCAATTCCTCAATCACCTTGACGAACTGCCCTGCGCCGCCATCGGGCAAATCATCCCGGTCGACCGAGGTGATAACGATATGTTCCAGCCCAAGCTTGGCGGCGGCCTCGGCCACATGGCCCGGCTCGCTCAGATCAACCTTGCGTGGCATCCCCGTCTTGACGTTGCAAAACGCGCAGGCCCGCGTGCAAACATCGCCCAGGATCATCACCGTCGCGTGCTTCTTGGTCCAGCATTCACCAATGTTGGGGCACGCCGCCTCCTCGCACACCGTATTGAGGCCCAGCCCGCGCATCAAATCGCGGGTCTTGCCATATTCCCGGCTGACCGGCGCCTTGACGCGGATCCAGTCAGGCTTGCGCTGGACGGGGGCGCGCTCGCAGGTGGCGTCGATTTCGGGCGAAGGGGAGGGAGACAGATCGTTCATACCCCGCCAGATAGGCGCATGATGGGGCGCTTTCCAGTGGTAACTTTGTCCACCCTACCGCCTGCATTCGTACCCTGTCCAAAATTCGACCGCGGCGGCGGGGTAACGACTCATTGCCTTGTCGGTGCGACCGCGCCATTGAGGCCACCATGGCACAGCAAGGAAAAATCCCATCCGCCTCGCCCCAGCTTGATCATCTGATCGCCGGGTATCACCGCTTTCGAGAGACCGCATGGACCCCGCGCCGCGAGCGCTGGGCCAGTTTGCGCGATGGGCAAGAGCCCGAAGTGATGGTGATCGCCTGTTCGGACAGCCGAGTCGATCCGGCGCAGATCTTTGATGTCGACCCCGGCGAAATCTTTGTCGTGCGAAATGTTGCCGCGCTGGTGCCGCCCTTTGAAACGGCACCCGGCCATCACGGCGTTTCGGCGGCACTTGAATTTGCGGTTCAGGTGTTGAAGGTCAAGGAAATCATCGTCCTTGGCCACGGCATGTGCGGCGGTTGCAAGGCGGCATTGACGAAGGAATTGCATGGCGCAGAGCCCGGCGAAGGTGGCTTTATCGCCGACTGGATCGCGTTGCTCGACCCCGCGCGCGACGAAGTTTCGACCACCATGGGCACAACTGGCCGCCCTGCCGAGCGCGCCATGGAACAGGCCAGCGTAAGGGTCAGCATCAATAATCTACGCAGCTTTCCCTGCATCCGCCAAAAGGAGCGCAGCGGCGAGTTGACGGTACGCGGCGCGTTTTTCGCGATCTCCGATGGCGTGCTTCACCTGCTCGACGAGGCCAATGGCAGCTTTACCCCTGTCGTCTAACCGACAACGGAAACTCGTGCTTTTTGCATGGCGAAAGCCGACATAACAAAAGGGGCGACGGTTTCCCGCCGCCCCTTTTTCGTGTCACCCAGATAGGTCGGTTGGCTTACTTGCCAGCGGCCTTCTGTGCGGCATAGGTCGCCCACAGCGTCGCCATGCCCTGACGCGGGCCCTCGACCTGCCCGAACGAGGCCTGTGCCCCGGCATAATCGCCCGCATCGACCTGCGCGATGCCAAGGCGGGTCAGCACGACCTGCTTGTCGACACCCGGCTTGGCCAGCGCCAGCTTGTAGAGGTCAGCCGCCTTGGTGCCCTCGCCATAGCTGAGGAAGGCATCGCCCGCGCCCGCCAGCGTTGCGGCATTGGCGTTGGGTTGACGCGCATCGCGTTCCAGACCCGGCAGCGAGGCGCGATCCGACGCGATACGCCCATTGGCGATCTTCAACGCTTCGGCAAAGAAGGTCTTGGTGGGATCCACCATCTTGGCGGCAACACCGCGGTCAATAACCGCCTTCACCTCGCCCGGATTGCGACGGGCATCGGCGTTCTGAACGAACTCGCCATAGTCGCGCTCTTCGGCAAAGCTGTCGGTGCGGGCCATCAGGCGCATCAGATCGATGGTGTCCTGCGACGGCAATTTGCCAAGGTCACGCAACACGGCAATCGCGGCCGACCAGTTCTGCTTGGTCGGATAGGCCCGGACAAGCTTGTTCGAAATGCTGACCGCCGATGTGTAGTCATTGGTCGTGTACGCGGCGCCCAGTGCGCGACGATACCAACCCTCTGGCGCGGCCGTACCGGCGGCAACGCTGGAATCAATCGCCTTCAACAGGATCGGCAGACCGTCCTTGTCCTGCTTCTGCTGGAAATAGGTTTCAGCCAGCAGGACCTGCGCGTCCGAACTGTTGTAACCACCAGTGATGGCGGCCTGCAATTCGGTGCGGGCGGTTGCATAATCCTTGTCGTCATAGGCAAAGTTGCCAAGGTAGAAATGCAGCTTGGGCAACAGGTCGGGCGAAGTCTTGCCGCTGTCGACCATCAGCTGGATGCCCTTGCGCTGCACCACATTGTCTTTGGACAGACCGCCGATTTGAATACCAAAATTGCCCGCGGCAAATTTGTCATCCGCGTTGGTCGAAGCGGCAACCACGGCTTGGTACTGCACCTTCAGCGCTGCGATACCGGCGGGATCTGGGGCCTTTTTCATCTTTTCGATGGCCTGTTGCAGCGGGCCGGCCACGGCGATGAACCCCTTGGAATAGGCGGGAGCCGGCGCAGCAGCCAGAGCTGGCGATGCGCCAAGCACAGCCGCACCCACCGTGCCAAGGGCCAAAGCCCCGGCCAGCGCGGCGCGCGAAAGAATGGAGCCACGCTCAGCCAAGCGGGTAGCGATCATGCGAGTCATCTCCTTTGGGGCCGGGCGAGGTCGAACAAAGGCAATAAACCTCCGCGCCCCGAAACCGGTGCAACAACAATCGCCCTAGATGTGGCGAGGATTCGCCAGCTTGGCAACCGGGTGAATGCATGAACGGGTCTGGCTGAACCTGATTTGAACCCTTTGGCACGCCGCATTTGTGGAAAAAGCCGACACCTTCCACCGGCATTTCCCCGTTCGGCTGGCCTTGAGGGCATCATTGGCCTAGGAGAACAAACAGTCCGGGCGCCCCGCCCTCGTTCAAAATAGATAGAAAACATCCCGCGTGAGCGACGACACCATCCTGATCGACCCTGTAAACCCCATGGGCGAATTCACTCGCGTCGACATCGTCGATGAAATGAAGGCCTCGTACCTTGATTACGCGATGAGCGTGATTGTGGCGCGCGCCCTTCCCGACGTGCGCGACGGGCTAAAGCCTGTTCATCGCCGCATCTTGTGGACGTGCCACGAAAACGGCTTCACCCATGCCAAGGCATATCGCAAATCGGCGCGTATCGTCGGTGACGCGATGGGTAAATATCACCCGCATGGCGATAGCGCGATCTATGACGCGCTGGCGCGCATGACGCAGGATTGGTCAATGCGCCTGCCGTTGATTGACGGTCAGGGGAACTTCGGTTCGATGGACCCCGATCCGCCAGCCTCGATGCGCTATACCGAGGCGCGTCTGGCCAAGGTGGCCGAGGCTCTGCTGGCCGACATCGACAAGAATACTGTCGATTTCGTCGATAACTATGACGGGTCGGAGCATGAGCCGCAGGCGCTGCCCGCGCGCTATCCCAACCTGTTGGTCAATGGCGCCGGCGGTATCGCCGTCGGCATGGCAACCAACATCCCGCCGCATAATCTGGGCGAAGTCATCGACGCCTGCTTTGCGACGATGGATAATCCCGACATCACGATCGAGGAATTGATGCAGATCGTGCCGGCGCCGGACTTTCCGACCGCGCCGCTGATCCTGGGTCAGGGTGGCGCACGCAACGCTTACACGACTGGGCGCGGCTCGATCATCATGCGCGCCCGTCACATCATCGAGGAAGGTCGCGGCGATCGCCGCTCGATCGTGCTGACGTCGATTCCGTATCAGGTGGGCAAGTCGGGGCTGGTTGAAAAGCTGGCCGAGGCAGCCAAGGACAAGCGCATCGAAGGCGTGTCCGACATCCGCGACGAATCGAACCGCGAAGGCGTTCGCGTCGTCATCGAATTGAAGCGCGATGCCACGCCCGAGGTGGTGCTGAACCAGATCTGGCGCAACACGCCGGCGCAATCGTCGTTCCCCGCCAACATGCTGGCGATCCGTGGCGGCCGACCCGAAGTGTTCGGTCTCAAGGGCATCATCACCGCCTTCATCACGTTCCGCGAGGAAGTGATCACGCGCCGCACCAAGTTCGAATTGAACAAGGCCCGCGACCGGGCGCATATCTTGCTGGGCCTCGTCATCGCCGTCACCAATATGGACGAGGTGGTGAAAATCATCCGGGGCGCGCCAAACCCAGCGTCGGCCTGATCCGGCGAAGTCAAGCACAAGGTCTTCAGAGAAGGCCGCATTCAGGGGCCACTACCTGTGCCCTCCTTGTTGGCCTGGCCCTTTCCTGCAGAAAAGTTGTCTGCCACAAGCGCTGTTGGAAACAATAGCCCACACAAGAAGCCCCCCATGCCACAAAGG
>CAIOKP010000266.1 GCA_903858875.1 uncultured Sphingomonadales bacterium | reverse complement strand
TAGACCAACGTGCGCGGGTGCCAGATCAGCTTCAGATGCTTGGTCGCCGGCTGCCCCGCCTTCTCGCGCTCGGCATCCTCCAGCGTGGCATAGTCGATCAAGCCGCGCGGGCGGCCCAATTGCTTCATCACCCCGTCGCAGGCATCGATGCACAGCGCACAGGTGATGCAGCCGATCTGCGCCCCTTCGCGGATGTCGATGCCGGTCGGGCATACCGCCGTGCACAGCCCGCAATCGATGCAATCGCCCAGCTGCTTGACCGCCGCCTTGGCCAGCTTGGCACTGCCCCGTGGCTCGCCGCGCCAGTCCTTATAGGTGACGATCAGCGATTTTTCGTCGAGCATCGCCGATTGGATGCGCGGCCAAGGGCACATATAGACGCACACCTGCTCCCGCATGAAAGCGCCCAGCCAGAGCGTGGTGCAGGTCAGCACGAGTACCGTCGAATAGGCGATCGGTGGCGCATTGCCGGTGAAAAAGTCATGGAACAGCGACGGCGCATCGGCGAAATACAGGATCCACGCGCCGCCCGTTGAAAAGCTGATGGCGAGGTAGATCGACCATTTGACCAGACGCTTGCCGATCTTGCCTGCGGTCCACGGCGCGTTGTTCAGGCGGATCTGCGCATTGCGGTCGCCATCGATCCAGCGGTCGACATGCTGGAACAGGTCCGTCCACACCGTCTGCGGGCAAGCATAGCCGCACCACGCGCGGCCCACCGCCGAGGTAATCAGGAACAGGCCAATGCCCGCCATGATCAACAGGCCCGCGACGAAGTAGAACTCCTGCGGCCAGATTTCGATGGCGAACATGTAAAACCGGCGATGTGCCAGGTCGAGCAGCACAGCCTGATCCGGCGAATAGGCACCACGGTGCCAGCGCAGCCAAGGGGTGATGTAGTAAACGGCGAGGCAGAACGCCATCACCGCCCATTTCAGCCGACGAAACCGGCCGTCAATCTGGCGCGGGAAAACGCCCTTGCGATCCTGGTGCAACCGGGAAGGGGCAGCCGGAGACTGCCCCCCCTTCGGCTGGGTCTTGGGGTCAAGGTTGACCATTAGATGCTCCGTTTGCCGCCGCGGCGGTCGCGGGGGCAGCGGCACCCTCGGCAGGTTTGGCGAAAGCTTCGCCACCACCCAGCGAGTGGACATAGGCCGCCAGCATCTTGATTGTCACCGGGTCAAGCCGCCCACCCCATGCAGGCATCACGCCGGCATGCGCATTGGTAACCGTATTGGTGATCGCCTCGCGGCTGCCACCATAGAGCCAGACCTTGTCGGCCAGGTTCGGCGCGCCGAATTGGCGACCGCCCTTGCCTTCGGGGCCGTGGCACGCAACGCAGTTGGCAGCGAAGATCGCGCTGCCGCGTTCCGATGCCGCGCTCTTGGGTTCCAGCGCGGACAGGGTGCGCACAAAGCTCACCACATCCTGAACTTGCGCTGGTTGCAGGATACCGTCACGCCCAAACGCGGGCATCAGGCTCATGCGGGTTTCGGCATCGCCGGGCTGGCGAATACCGTGGGTCAGCGTCGTCTGGATGTCAGTCAGCGTACCGCCCCACAGCCAGTCATCGTCGTTGAGGTTCGGGAAGCCGACAGAGCCGGCCGCGCCCGAACCGTGGCACGCGACGCAATTGACCTTGAAGGCCGCCCGACCGCCCGCAACCGCTTGAGCCATCAGCTCAGGCTTTTTGGGCAAATCCTCGATCGGCGTAGCGGCCAGCGCGGCGAGCATCGGCGCGCGGGCGGTTTGGGCCGCAGCCATTTCCTGCGACAATTGGCCCCGGCTGCTCCACCCGGCGGTGCCTTGCGACGCGCTGTGCAGACCCGGTATCGCCGGATAGACCACAACATATCCGATAGAAAACAGGATGCAGGCATAGAAAGTGTACAGCCACCAGCTTGGCAGTGGCGTGTTCAGTTCTTCGATGCCATCCCATTCATGGCCCATCGTCTCGGTGCCGGTGGGCTCGTCAATGCGCTTATTTGCCATTGTCATCTTCCTCGAAGATCATTTTGGCAGCCACGTCGCTGTCCTGTCGGCCACCACGCCGAAAGGGCCATGCACACAGTGCCACAAAGCAGACCACCATCGCCGCCAGCCCCCAGCTGTCGGCGAAATGGCGAAGGGCGTCATACAGTGCTGTTGCGTTCACCGGCCCTTCTCCTTGGCGAGTTGCTCCTGCGCCGCAGCAGCGTCGACATCGACCATCGTGCCCAGCACCTGGAGATAGGCGATAACCGCGTCCATCTCGGTCAGGCGTTTGGGGTTGCCGTCAAAGTCGCGCGCCTGCGCCTTGGGATAGCGCGCCTGTAGCCCGGTCGCGTCGGCGTTCGGATCGGCCTGAGTTTTCAGGTCGTCGTTGGCCTTGGCGATGGCGTCCTTCGAATAGGGGACGCCGGCGTGATAGAGGGCGGTCAATTCCGCACTCATGTCGCCCGCCTTCAGGTCGTTCTTGGCGAGGAACGAGTAGTTCGGCATGATCGATTCCGGCACGACGGAGCGTGGCGCACTCAGATGCTGGACATGCCATGCATCCGAATACTTGCCACCCACCCGGGCGAGGTCGGGGCCGGTACGTTCAGAACCCCACTGGAACGGGTGGTCGTACATCGATTCCGCGGCAAGGCTGTAGTGGCCATAGCGTTCGACCTCGTCACGGAACGGACGGATCATCTGGCTGTGGCACAGGTAGCAGCCTTCACGTACATAGATGTCGAAACCCGCCTGTTCGAGCGGTGTATAGGGACGCATCCCCTTGACCTTCTCGATCGTGTTATCGATCCAGAACAGCGGAGCTATTTCGACGATACCGCCGATCAGCACCGCCACCAGAGCGCAAACGCCCAGAAGGGTGATGTTTCGCTCAAGCTTACCGTGCCAGGCGAAGGGTTGCTTGGATTCAGCAGTCATGGCTCACCTCACGCGGCTTGAGCAGCGACCAACGGATGGTCGGCTGCGGCATGGTGATCGATGTTGTACATCGGAGCTTCGTCGCGCAGGCTACCAGCGATGGTCTTCCACACGTTGAAGGTCATAATGCACGCACCCGACAAGTAGAGCACACCACCAAGGGCGCGCAGAACATACATCGGATGGATGGCGGCGACGGCGTCGGCAAAGCTGTTCACCAGATAGCCATCAGCGCCGTATTCACGCCACATCAGACCCTGGGTAATACCGGCGACCCACATGGACGACGCATAGAACACGATGCCAATGGTTGCCGTCCAGAAATGCCAGTTGACCATGCGCAGCGAATACATCCGCTCACGACCCCACAGACGCGGCACGAGATAGTAAATCGCGCCAAACGTCACCATGCCGTTCCAACCCAGCGCACCAGAGTGCACGTGGCCAATCGTCCAGTTGGTGTAGTGCGACAGCGAGTTCACCGACTTGATCGCCATCATCGGGCCTTCGAACGTGCTCATGCCGTAGAATGCCAGAGACATCACAAACATGCGCAGGATCGGATCGGTCCGCAACTTGTCCCATGCGCCGTTCAGCGTCATCAGACCGTTGATCATCCCGCCCCAGCTCGGCATCCACAGCATGACCGAGAACACCATGCCCAGCGTCTGCGCCCAATCGGGCAGCGCGGTATAGTGGAGGTGATGTGGCCCTGCCCAGATATACAGGAAGATCAGCGCCCAGAAGTGGATGATCGACAGGCGATAGGAATAGACCGGACGCTGCGCTTGCTTTGGCACGAAATAATACATCATGCCCAGGAAACCAGCGGTCAGGAAAAAGCCCACCGCATTATGGCCATACCACCACTGCACCAACGCACCTTGAACGCCGCCAAAGTACGAGACGGAGTGCGAACCCAGGAAGCTGACCGGGATCGCCAGATTGTTCACCAGATGCAGCATAGCCACCGTGATGATGAACGACAGGTAGAACCAGTTGGCGACATAGATATGCGGTTCGGACCGCTTGAGGATCGTTCCGCCAAACACAATCAGATAGGCGACCCAGACAACGGTCAGCCAGATATCGACATACCATTCAGGCTCGGCATATTCCTTGCCCTGCGTGATACCCAGCAAGTACCCCGTGGCGGCCAGCACAATAAACAACTGGTAACCCCAGAACACGAAACGGGCGAGACCCGGAAACGCCAGCCTCGCGCGGCAGGTCCGCTGCACAACGTAAAAGCTGGTCGCGATCAGCGCGTTGCCCCCGAAAGCGAAAATGACCGCCGACGTATGCAACGGACGCAAGCGCCCGAAGTTGAGGTAAGGCTCGAAGTTGAACACCGGGAACGACAATTGTGTAGCGATCAGAAGGCCGCCAATAAAGCCAGCCATCCCCCAAAACACGGTTGCGATCACACCCCAACGGATCACGTCGTCGTAATATTTCGACTGATCCGCAACAGGCGGCGCCAGCCCGTTAGCCAAACGGCTGTAATCGGGCTTGCTGATGGAAACCCACAGGCCAATGACGGTCGCCAACGCAACAATGCCCATTTGAATGGCAAAGCCGGTATCTTTGGCGCCAACCATGGCCAATATGGATGCGAGTAGTAGCGCGAGCCAGATTCCGGCACGCGAGAGTACTGTAACCATGAGCCTTCCCTCTCTGGTTAATGGAAGCGTTCAGCCTATGCGCAGCACCTACCCCGCTCCACATTGATTCCAGTCAAAACAAACTGACCGGCGGGAAATGATTACCGCCTGCCCCGCGGATCGAGAATTGATCCAACAAGGTTCCTAAATGGTCGCACGCGCCTCCCCCAGCGCGCAACTGTTGCAAACAAGCCACATTATGTGGCATATTTGCGCCAGATCAAAAACCGGCTTGTCCCCGATCAATGTCGAACGGGCGCGACCGTCGCAAATGACCCCCGACGCCGTGAAGAAGGATCCACACAGGGTGGATGGCGCGGCGAAGGATCAGGGAATATGCAGAAGATCTCGAAGGTCGCAGCCGTGCTGACCGCTTTTGCCGCCACCACTGCGCTGGCCGGCGCCGCTCATGCCGAAAACAATGACAACGGCAAGTTCCAGTTCAAGGTGCTGGCCACCGATGTGTTGCCCAGCGGCAGCCTGTCCACCGTCACCGATCCACACAGCCTGACCGCCACGACCGGTCCGCTCAATGGTCTCAACACCACGGCCAACGACAATGTCACGCCAACCATCGCGGTCGAATATTTCGTGATGCCCAGCGTCTCGGTCGAGACCATCGCCGGGATCAGCTCGCACCACGTCTCGTCGCCCGCGCTTGGCGGCGTTGGCCTGGTTGATCACGCGCAGGTCATTCCGTTCACGCTGACCGCGAAGTACCATTTCGTCGGCCTGCTGCCCGCTGGCATCAAGCCCTATATCGGCGCTGGCCCAACGCTGTTCGCATGGATCAACGACCGCCCCAGTGCGGCGCTTCAGAGCAGCTTTGGCATCACCCGTACCAAGCTGTCCAGCGATGTGGGCGCCGTCGTCCAGGCCGGTGTCGATGTGCCAGTGGGCAACGGGTACAGCCTCAGCCTTGATGCCAAGAAGTATTTCGTCAACACCAACGCGCACTTCTACACAGCGGCGCTTGGGGATACGCTGGATGCCAAGGTTCACCTCAACCCTTGGGTGCTGAGCGCCGGTATCGCCTACCGCTTCTGATTGTACAGGCACCGTTCGCGCAACATGGGGCGCGGGCGGTGCCGCCCTTTTGGGCGGATGGCGCCGCCCGAGCGCGACACCGCGATACATGGGAATTCAGACCACTGCCAAGTGCAGGGTCAGCCGGCCTCGGAAATCAGCGCCTGCCGATCGTGGATCACCACTTCGCGGCGCGACGGCAATTCGATGATGGCTTCGTTGCGCAACCGGGTGAATTGACGGCTGACCGTCTCGATGGTTAGGCCCAGCACATCGGCGATCTGCTGCCGCGAAAACGGCAGGACAAATCGCGCGGCTGCACCGCTATGCGTCGTTTCACAAGTCACAGGCGACAGGCGATCCGACAATTCGAGCAGGAAACTGGCGACCTTTTCGCTGGCTGACTTGCGCCCCAGCAACAGCATCCAGCCCCGCGTCCGATCCAGCTCGGTCAAGGTCCGCTGCAACAATTTATGTTCGAGCGCGGGATGTTCACGCGCAAAGGCGTCAAAATCGCCCCGGCTGAACACGCAAACGCGCGCATCGGTCAAAGCGGTGACGCCATGGTTGGTCTTGCCGCCAAACGGCCGGCCAATGAAGTCCGAGGGATACACCACGCCGACGATCTGTTCGCGACCGTCCTCGGTCCCGGTGGAAAGTTTCAGCACGCCTTCGATCACATTGGCGACAAGGACCGAATCCTCGCCTTCCCAGATCAGCGATTCGCCAGCAACCAAACTGCGCCGACGACCAATCGCGTTCAGCGAATTGATCTCGTCCTTGTCGAGCGCGGCGCAAATCGCACGATTGCGCACAAGACATTGATCACATGCTGACATAGCGAAATCGCGTAGCAGCGTTACCGCATCACGGCAATGGTCCATCGGCATCCTTGTACCAAGGTCGACCTATTGGCCATCACAACACTTCGGCAACATCCTTCAACGCGGCGCGTAATTTTTCCAGCGCCTGCGCTTTGAGCTGATGCACGCGGGGGATGGATACGCTCAACACCTCGGCGATTTCGGCAAGGTTCATTTCTTCGACGAAATACAATTGGATTACCAATTGCAACCGTTCGGGCAAATCACCAATCGCGCCGGCCACGCTGGACCGCAATTCCTCGTCAGCCAGCAATGCAAGGCTATCGGGCGCATCATCGGCAAAGGCCATGCTGCTGTCCGAATAGGTGTCGTCGAGCGTCTCGAAACGCAGCGGTTCGGAGGTTGACCGCAAAACATCCATTTCACCCAGCGTAATGCCCAGCGCAAGCGCCAATTCGCTCTCGGTTGGTTCGCGCCCCAATTCCCCGGTCAGCACCTGTGTCTTTTCGCGCATCATCCGGCGCCGTTCAACCGCGCCGCGCGACAGCGGCACATGACGGCGGATCAGATCGACCATCGCCCCGCGCACCCGCATCTTGGCATAGGCGGCAAAGCCATCCTCGCCCGGGCCATTATGTCGCTGGGCACATTCGGTCAGCGCGACCAGACCGGCCTGCATCAGATCCTCGACCTCTATGCCGCCCCGGCCCGAAGAGTTCAGATGCCATGCCATGCGCCGAACCATCGGCATAAAGCGGCGCACCCGGTCGCCGGCATCGCCGCCATAGGCGGCGGCGGCCCGGCGTGCCCCGATCGGGCGAACACCGACGGGCGGCGAAATTGGCGTGCCTGTCAAAAAAGATTTCGGGTCGTGTTTCATGCGGCCATGCTTTCAACAGGTTGGCTGGCAGGAGAGGAATCGTCAGGACCGGGCAGTCCCAGCAAGGGTTCCGGGTCACCGCCCACGACGGCGATCACCTCGACCGGCTGATTTTCCGGCAATTCGGCAATGGACATCACGACACAGCCTGGCGCACGCAGTCGCAACAGCGCGGCAACGGCCCGGCGCAGGCGCGGCTGAACGATTAACGAGATCGCCGCACCGTTGCTGCGTGCCGCCATGATCGCGCTCACCCTTTCGCCGATGGTGCGGGCAAGATCAGGCTCGATTACGGGTTGCCCGGTGGTGGGATCAATCATCCCACCGCCGATCATCGCCTCTAACGAGGCGTCGAGTGTGACCACTGGCAACCGCTCGCTGAGCGAACAAATCCGCCCGACGATCAAGGCCCCGAGATCGGCGCGCACCAGATCGATAATGCGATCGTGGTCCTGCGTTTGTTGCACCGCCTGGCTGATGCTGGACAGGATCGGGCCGAGGTGGCCGATGGGAATGCCGTCTTCCAACAGGTTGCGCAGCAGGCGGGTCATCGCGGCCAGCGTCAGCGGTGAGGGATACACGGTTTCCACCAAACCCGCCGCGCGCGTCTTGAGCCCATCGAGCAGCGCCTTGACTTCGTCAGGGGTCAGCAACGCCTGCGGCCGTTCGGACAATAATTGGTTGAGATGGGTCGCGATGATCGTGCTGCCATCGACGGTCAAAAAGCCCTCGGCGATGGCCAGGTCACGCTGCGCGGGGTCGATCCAGCGCGCAGGACAGCCAAAGCTGGGGTCGCGGGTGACATCGCCTTGCAGATTGGCCGTGGGATTGGATTCGCCCGCGTCGATCGCCATCACCTTGTCGAGCCGGATCGTCATCCCACCCAGCGGCACACCGCCCAACAGGATACGATAATCGTTGGGCGCCACATCAAGCGAATCGCGGACCCGGAACTGCGGCACGATAAAGCCAAAGTTTTGCGACAATTGTTTGCGCACACCGGTGACGCGCGACACCAAGGGCGCGCCGCGCCGGTCATCAACCAATTGCACCAGGCCATAGCCCAGCTCGATCGTGACCAGCGTGTGATCGCTGACCTCGTCAAGGTTGATCTTGCCCGGATCGGCGGCCGCGACCGGCGCCGGCGTTTCGTCCTCGACCTTTTGCCGCGCCGTGCGGGACTTCAACGATTTCCAGATCCAGAACGCGATGCCCGATGCGGGCAGAAACACGCTTTGCGGCATCGCGGGAATCAGGCCGATGGCCAGCAGAATCATTGCCACCGGCAACCACGTGCTGGCATCGGCGAATTGCCCGCCGATCTGGCCCGCCAGATTGCGCGTGTCGGACACGCGGGTGACGATCACGGCGGCGGCAATCGACAGCAACAGCCCCGGCACCTGCGCCACCAGCGCGTCACCAATGGCCAGACTGATATAGCGACCGGCGGCATCGCTGGCGCTCAACCCGTGCGAAATCATCCCGAGGCAAAAGCCCGCGATGATGTTGACGCCCAAAATCAGCAAGGCGGCGACGGCGTCGCCCTTCACGAATTTCGACGCACCATCCATCGAGCCATAGAAATCGGCCTCGGTCGAAACTTCGCGGCGGCGGGTGCGGGCCTCATCGGCGGTAATCAGGCCGCCGGCCAGATCCGCGTCGATGGCCATCTGCTTGCCGGGCATGGCATCGAGGGTGAAGCGAGCCGACACTTCCGACACGCGGCCCGCGCCCTTGGTGATCACCACCATGTTGATGATCATCAGGATCATGAACACAAACAGGCCCACCGCGAAATTGCCGCCGATCAGAAAGGCGCCAAAGGCCTCGATCACATGGCCCGCCGCGCTCGACCCTTCATGCCCATGCACTAGCACAACGCGGGTGGAGGCCACATTGAGCGCCAGGCGCAGCAAGGTCGCAAACAGCAGAACGGTAGGGAAAGACGAGAAATCCAGCGGCTTGGTCGCGTTCATCGCGGCCATCAGCACCGCGACCGACATCGCGATGTTAAACACAAAGAACAGGTCGAGCATAAACGCCGGGATCGGCACGACCATCAACACGATAATCGTCAAAATCCCACCCGGCAGCGCCAGCGATGACAGGTTAGCGGTCGAAAACAGCTTGTTCATGCCTGCGCGCCCTTACAAACCGAGCGCCCGCAGGCGCCCATAGGCGTTGCGGACAAAATCAGGGGTCGCGCCGCCCGCCGCATCACCGCTGGCGCCAAAGGTCGCCTGCAACGTATCGGCCATCGAACTGGAGGACGTAGCGGCCCCCGCGCCCATCTGGTCGCGGGCGGCGTCGAATTGTTGGGCAATCGGCCCTTGCGACGGATCGACGCTGGCGGCGGCAGTCGGCATCACGCCCATCACGCCCATCGCCCCCGCGCCGCCCATCGCGGCCAGACTGGCGAGGTCAAAGCCGCCCGATCCGCCATTGCCCTCCGACTGCATCGCGGCATCCATACGCGACCGCAGCAGGCTCATCACCTGCCCCAGCGACCGGGCGCTGCCGCTACTGTCAAAAAAGACATTGCGGTTGCTGGCCGCCGCGCGGGGCAACAGGGCAGCCGCCGATTGATCGGGATTGCTGGCCAGCGCGGTCAGGAATTTGCCCGCGCCATCCGCGCCGAGGAAATGCGCGAGATAAAGCTCGCTGGCATCGGGGGTGCGCCCCAGAACGCCAGTCAGCGCCGTCTGGTTATCGCTGGCCAATTGGGCGGCCATCATCGCGGACGCGTTGGGATCGCTACGCAGCGCCATCAATTGCGCGCGCGATGCCGGATCCGCACCCGCCGCCCCAGCGCCAGCCGAAAGCCCACCCACATTGGCCCCCAGCGCATCGCCATGCTTTTGCAAGGTTTGCAGCCAGGTGGAATTGGTGAATTGATATAGCCCACTCGCGCTCGATGTCGCGGCATGGGCATTGGGGTTGAGGCTGGATTCGAGCCGAGCCTGGGCCAAAAGATAGGAGAAATCCACCCCGCTGGCCTGTGCCGCGCGGGCGATGGCGCCGCGGACAGTGTTATCGGCAACCCCGCTGGCGCTGCCGGCCCCCTGTGGGGTGGTAAAGATCGCGGACGCCCATCCGAGCCCCGACTGGTCTGACTGGCTCAAGCCTCACTCCCCAAAACAAAACATTCGGGAAATGTGTATGCAAGCGGCGTGCCAGATCACCGCAATGGGCGGGCCAATTCAGCCCCGCGCGCCGGCATAGGCATAGGCCGGCCCAGACCCTCGCACCTGATACAGCGCTGGGCTGCCGGTAATCGCTTCCAAACGGGCCGCAACATTGGCGGCAATCAGGTTGCGCAGCTGGCGATTGACCTCGTTCAACCGGCGCGCCGCGTCGAGAAGCCCGCGGCATTCGTCGTCCACGGCATCGACCCCGGCCTCATCCAACCGCCCGCACAGCGCATCCTTGTCAAAGGCACATCCCATAATGCCGTCGAGGTCGAGCCCGGCCAAAGCCTGCCGCTCGCATTGCAACACGGCCACCATTTGCCGCAACGTGTCACGCAATTCGACGAAGGGGACTGCCTTGCTCATTTCGTGCCTCGCAACAATAGGCCGGCGGCGATCATCGCATCACCGATCTTGGTGGGGACAATCGGATAATTGCCCGTCTGAATGGCTCTTTTAATGGCGCTGACCCGGTCCGAATCGACCGGAATCTGGCCCGCGCTTAACGCAGAACTGGCAACGACTGCCGCCCCCTGCGCCGATGCGACGGAGGGCGCACCACTGACATTTGCCGGAGGCGTGTCGGTGGCCGACACTGCTCGGCTGTCAGTGGTGCTCAAGGGACGCACCGCGTTCACTTCCAACTGAGGGCCAGATCCTATGCCAGACCCGGATCCAATGCTTGTCATGGTCCCGCTCCATGTTTCCTACTGAAACGCAGAACGGCCATGGCACGAGAGTTTTAAGAGTGGATCCGGCAATATTTTGCTGTCTTTGCCGGGAGCCGGCACTGTGTGGTGCCGGTTGCCAGGCCATCTGCAACGCCCACAGTGCGGCAGTTACGGATGGGAAACCAAGAAAAGAAAAAGGAATCAATCGCGCATCGGCACCTCGACCTCGCCGGGGCGGGTGACGCGCGCGCGCATCGTATCGCCGCGCGGGCTGCCGTCTTTTACACCGCGCACCCGGATCCAGTCGCCGACCGCGCCGGAATCCATCGCCTCGCCCGGTTGCGCGACGGAAAATCCGTCGCCGACCACCGCGATGCTGATCGATTCCCCGCGGGCAATCGCCACCGCGCCGGTCTCGGACGGGCGCACCGGCACATACAGGTGCCAGCTGCCCGGATCGGGGCATTCGACCGATACCGTATCGCGCCGCGCCGTCCGCCACGCCAGCGCCAGCGGCGACCGGCAACCGTTCAGCCGCAATCGCCGGTCCACCGGCATCATCGCGCCGCCAGTCTGGCCGATCGACTTGCCGGTAAAGGCGGCGATCTCGTTGTCGATGGCGGCAAGATCGATATAGCCCGCCTGCGCCATCGCAGGGCCAGTGGCGGCGTAGCTGAGGCCGACCGACGCGAGAAGTACGCGTGAGTACAGCGAAGTGTTTGCGGTCATGCGGCAAATTCCTTGGTACTGGCGTGCCGAAGACCATCGTGGCCACCGCATCGCTGAACATATCGCCGGATACGCAGCAAAGTCCGTGCCAGTTTTATCCGCCGTCAGACCCCCGGCCCGCGATCATAGGCCAGCGCGGCAACAGCCTCGATGCCGGTGGCGTCCTTGGCCGGTTCGAGGATGATCCGCGCCTTGTCCCCCGCCGCGCCAGCCGATTGCGCCAAGGCGCCGCCCCGCGCCAAGGCCGCCGCCTGATCGGTCGGGCGATAGCGCAGCGTGATGGTCAACAACAGGCGCGCGTCCGGCTGCTGGCTGAACAGCCACTGCGACAGGGCGGGCGCACCGGGCGCCTCGCGCCAGATCGCCAAGGGCTCGGCCTGTGCCGGGTCGGCCAGGCCGGACCGGGCGGTCGGGCCCGCGGGGGAAATAGGGGCCGGACGTGCGGCGGGCGGCGCCGATGGGGCGGCGGCGGGCGTATCGGCCATCGCCGCCGCCGTGACCATGAACAGGATCAACGACAAATCCGCCAGCATCGTTTGCCAACCGATTGTCGTGCGGGTGACGAAGAGCGGCGTCATGACGTGGGAACGCGCTCGCCCCGCTGTTGCGCGGCGTCATAGGCTTCGCCCGCATGGGGGCCGTCGGGCACATGGGCAAATTGCGCGGGATGCAAGTGCGGCGCCTTGGGCTCGTGTCGCGTGGCATAGGTGGTGGCCAGTTCATATTCGAACCAGTCAACGATGTGCTGCCGCGCGGCCTCTTCGGTCCGGGCACGCCGTTCGACCCATCGGGCCAACGGCGACAGCAGCACATTGGCGGTCATCAAACCATAGAGCGTCGCGTGAACCGCCATGCCAATCGCCGACATATAGGCCCGATGATCGACGCCATTGGCCGGCAATTTCGACAGCGAAATCAGCGTGCCTGCCAAGCCGAACACCGGCGCCAATTCGGCCGCCTGCATCAAGGTGCGGATCGCGGTTTCGGCGGGCGCCATCCGCGCGGCGCGGGCGCTGAGCAGCACCGCCTTGAGCGCAGCCACCGACCTTTGCCCGACCAGCGCGTGCAGCGCCGCATCGAATTCGCTATCGCTGGTCGATCGCGGCTCGACCCGCAACAGGCCATCGCGAGTGATCTCTTGCAACACCCGCGCCAGCCGCGAACGCACTCGCTCGCCGTCAAAGCGGCCTTGTGGGGACATCGTTTGCCCCACCACATTGCCCAACATCACCAGCGTGACGCGGCAGTCGGACCACCCACAACGTAACACGGTGGCCAGCAACGTGCCGCCCAGCACGATCAACGCCGCGGTGCCATCGGTAAACAGGGTCATGGTCATGGGACGGTTGGGCCTCCTGTACCAAAAGAACGGCCGGAGGAGCGGCATATTCAGCGAACGGCGGAATTTTGCCGGCCAGCGGCAGCGGCTTGCCGGGCGGAATGGCGGTCCACCGGCCTTCGCCCCAACCCACCTCGCGAGATTACGGCGAAACCGGCCATTCCGACAAATTGGCACGCCCTTTGCTTAATCCGTTTGGCCAAACCCGTTTCACCCCAGTGGAACATCGTAGCGGAGCGCGAATAATGAGCGATGCAGCCAGTAACCAAAGCCTGTTCGGTGTATCCGGCATGGCGCTTGAATTGCGTTCGCAGCGCATGGGGTTGCTGACCTCGAACATCGCGAACGCCGCCACGCCCGGTTACAAGGCGCGCGACATCGACTTTGGCGCTGCGCTAAAGGCCCGCATCGCCGGGGCCAGCAGCGATCAGGCGACCAGCGCCGCGATCCAGTACCGCGTGCCGGTCATGCCCAGCCTGGACGGCAACACGGTCGATATGAGCGCCGAACAGGTCGCCTTTTCGCAGAACGCGGTGGGCTATTCGTCCACCCTGTCGTTTCTGTCCGACAAGATCAGCCAGATCACCCGGTCGCTGAAGGGGGAATAGGATGTCCGGCCCCACCAATACCCCGATGAATGTGTTCGATGTCGCCGGTCGCGCCATGTCGGCACAGCTGGTGCGGATGAACACCGCCGCCTCGAACCTCGCCAACGCCGGATCGGTGTCGGGCAGCGAACAGGACGCCTATCGCCCCTTGAAGGCCGTGTTTGCCGAACAGCTCGACAAGGCCAGCGGCCTGTCGACCGTCAAGATCGCGAGTGTGACCCGGTCCTCGGCCACGCCCATCAGGCAACACGACCCGGGACACCCGCTCGCTGACGCCAATGGCGATGTGTGGGCCGCACCCGTCGATGAAAATGCCGAGATGGTCGAAATGCTCGATTCCTCGCGCCAGTACCAAAACATGGTCGAGGCCCTGTCCACCGCCAAACAACTCGTACTCGATACTGTGAGGATGAAATAATGACCGCGATCAGTTCCACCAGCAACACCACGTCGGGCACCAGCACGGCCACCGCGGCCAACCCCTATGCCAATCTGGGGATGTCGGATTTCATCAAGTTGATGACGACGCAGATGCAAAATCAGGACCCGACCCAGCCAGTCGACAACACCCAGATGGTCGCGCAGATGGCGCAGTTCTCGTCGCTGTCCGGCATTCAGACCGGCGACACCACGCTGACCAGCATCGCCAGCAAGCTCGACGCGCTGATCGCGGCGCAGAACGCCAGTTCTGGCGCGACGACAACCACCGCCACCACATCAACGACCGGCGCCTAACCCGCCCCCCGCGCAAGGAAAGCTCTGCCCATGTCCTTTTACACCTCGCTCAACGGCATCTCGAATGCCCAGACCGAACTCGACACCATATCGAACAACCTGGCGAACGCCGAGACGACCGGGTTCAAATCGAGCCGGGTCAACTTTGCCGATATCGTGGCCGGGTCCGCCTATGCCAACCCAAAGGTGGTTGAGGGCATCGGCGCGATGGTGAAAACGGTCGACCAAAATTTCTCGACCGGCGCGATGACGACCACCGGCTCCGCGCTCGACGTTGCGGTCAATGGCGAAGGCTTCCTGACCGTCAAATCACCGATCAGCGGCTATTCGCTGTACACCCGCAACGGCAATTTCAGCACCGACAGCGCCGGTTACATCACGGACCAGAATGCCAATCGCGTCCAGATTTTGGCCTATAGCGGCGGCACTTTTGCGACCACGCCGTCCGATGGTCAGTTGCCCACGGCCAACGCCGCCGGTTCCGCCTATGCCGGCGTCCAGATCGCGACCGACGGCACCATCAAGGCCTCCTATGCCGATGGATCGATCACCACGATCGGCAAAATTGCGCTGGCCAGCTTTGTCGCACCCACCGGGCTGTTGCAAATCGGCGATCAGGATTGGCAGGCAACCGGCCTGTCCGGCGGCGCGACCTATAACGCCCCGGACGCCGGCGGCATGGGCAGCGTCTTGTCCGGCTCGCTCGAACAATCGAACGTCAATGTGTCGAGCGAGTTGGTCAACATGATCAGCGCCCAGCAATATTTCCAGGCCAATTCAAAGGCGATCAGCACCAACAACACCATGATCACCGCGATCATGAACGCTGTCAGCGGTTAATGGACGGCCTGATCTATACGGCGGTGTCGGGCATGTCCGATTCGATGACCCGCGAACGGGTGATCGCGTCGAACATGGCCAACGCCCAGACCATCGGCTTCAAGGCGGAAACGCTGTATTCCACGCCGATGACGCTGAAAGGCCCATCGCTCGAAGCGCGCGCGATGAGCGAGGCAGAAGTGCGCGGCGCCAATATGACCGGCGGCACAGTCAGCTCCACCGGGCGCGACCTCGACATCGCGGCGCAGGGCGACAGCCTGATCGCGGTTCAGGCCAACGATGGCACAGAGGCCTATACCCGGCGCGGCGACCTGACGGTATCGCCATCAGGGGTGCTGGAAAATGGCGATGGTACGCCGGTTATCGGCAGTGGTGGCCCGATCACCGTGCCGCTGGATAGCAAGGTCAAGATTGGTCCGGATGGTGCCGTTCTGGCCACCAACCCTGACCAGCCCAATATGCCGCCCCAGACCGTCGACAAGATCAAATTGGTCAGCCCTGCCGGCTCGAACGTCGAAAAGGGCCTCGACGGCCTGTTTCGGGTGGTCGGCGGCGGGGTGTTGCCTACCGATGATACAGCCACGGTCCAGGTTGGCGCGCTCGAAGGATCGAACGTCGATCCCTCCGAAGTGATGGTCCAGATGATCCAGTCCCAGCGCCTGTTCGAAATCCGTACCAAGCTGGTCGCCACCGCCAAGGAAGTTGACCAATCCGGCGCGTCACTGATGCGCCTGACCTCGTCCTGATCTGTTAACCCACCACGTTAACCCACCACAGGGATATCAACCATGTCTGCTTCTGCCCTTCAGGTTGCCCGTACCGGCCTTGATGCCCAAGACACGCGGATGCGCGTCATCGCCAACAATCTGGCAAACGCCTCGACCACCGCCTTCAAGGCCGACCGCGCCAATTTCTCGACCCTCGCCTATCAGGACGCCCGTGTCGCGGGCCAGCAAAGTTCGGCGCAGAGCAATTACGCCACCGGGCTCAACCTGGGGACGGGTGTCAGTGTGCAATCGACCACCCGCATCGATACACAAGGGACGCTCGACACCACCGGCAACACCTATGATCTGGCTATTCAGGGCACAGGATATTTTCAGGTCCTGACCCCGTCAGGCCAGACGTCGTATACCCGCGCCGGAAATTTTACTCTGTCGTCCGAGGGGCAGCTCGTCACATCGCAAGGCTATGTCGTGCAACCGGCAATCACCGTGCCTGCTGGCGCCGGCTCGGTCACCATCGCCAGTGACGGCACGGTCAGCGCCATTCCGGCCGGCGCAACCGCCGCCACCCAGATTGGCCAGATCACGCTCGCCAATTTCGCCAATCCTTCGGCGCTACAGGCGCTGGGCGACAATATGTTGCAGGAAACCGGCGCCAGTGGCCCGGCGCAGATCGGCGTTGCCGGAACCGCCGGGCGCGGCACACTGGGCCAGGGGATGCTCGAAACCTCGAACGTCAACACAGTGACCGAGCTAGTCAACATGATCGAATGCCAGCGCGCTTACGAGATCAATTCCAAGATGATCTCGGCCGTCGACGAGATGCTCAAAAACGCAAATCAAACAATGTGAGAACCCTGATGCGCCTCACCACCCAATTCGCCCGTGCCTTGTTGGCCCTCCCGCTTGTGGCCATGACGGCATTGCCCGCCCCCGCTCTGGCCACAAAGCAGAAGAAACCGTCACCCTTTGCCGCCGCCCTGCCGCCGGCGGTCACGGATGGCCGTGCCGACGGGTCGATCTTTGCCGTCAACGCGTCGTACACATCGCTGGTATCGGGCGCGCAGGCGCATGGTGTTGGCGATATGGTAACCATCGTGCTGAGCGAGACCACCACCAGCACCAAGACCGCTGGCTCCAAAACCCAACGTACCGGCAGCGCCAGCATCACGCCGCCCACCGCCGGACCTTTCGCCTTCAACCCCAGCTCCCTTAATGCGGCGGCACAATCGTCGTTCAATGGTCAGGGCAATGCCACGCAGACCAATGCCTTCAACGGCACGATCGCGGTGACAATTGCCGAAGTCCGGTCAAACGGCACCGCGCTGGTGCGTGGAGAAAAGCGTATGTTGTTGAGCCAAGGTCATGAATGGATCCAGTTTTCCGGGATCGTGCGCTTGGCCGATATCGATCAGACCAACTCGGTCCAGTCGGCGCAAGTGGCCGATGCGCGCATCGAATATGCCGGCGACGGCGCAATCCAGCGCTCGAGCCGCGAAGGCTGGCTGTCGAAATTCTTCAACATCCTCAGCCCGTTTTGATGCGGGGGAGAACACCAATGCCCGCCACCCTTTTTCGCCTCATCGTCGCGCTGTGTTGTATCGGTGGCGTCTTCGGCCTGGCGCCTATCGCCCATGCCGAACGCGTCCGCGATATCGGCAGCTTTCAAGGCGTGCGGTCGAACCAGTTGACGGGCTATGGCATCGTCGTCGGGCTTGATGGGTCGGGCGATGATACGCTCGAATATCTGACACAGGCGATGAAGGGCGTGTCGGGCCGGATGGGGCTGCAATTGCCGCCCGGCGTGCAACCGGGGCTGAAAAATGCCGCCGCCGTGCTGATCACCGCCGACCTGCCCGCCTTTGCCAAGCCCGGCCAGCGCATCGACATCACCGTGTCAGCGATCGGCAAGGCCAAATCCTTGCGCGGCGGCGCGTTGATCCTGACACCGATGTATGGCGCCGATGGCCAGATCTATGCGATGGCACAGGGCAACCTGGCCGTCGGCGGATTGGGCATTACCGCCAAGGACGGGTCGCAATTGACCGTCAATATTCCGACCACCGGCCGCATCGACGAAGGCGCCACGGTCGAACGCGCGGTGTCCACCGGCTTTGATCGGTCCGAAGTGTTGCGCTATAACCTCAATACCGCGGATTTCCTGACCGCCCAGCGGGTGCGCGACGCGATCAACACCCGCTTTCCCGGCATGGCCAGTGCCGAGGATGCGGTGACCATCGCGCTGCACCTGCCCGTCGGGGCCGATAGCCGGTCCTCGGTTCTGGCCGCGATCGAGATGATCAACGTGACCCCCGCCGAGGCTGCCGCCAGGATCATCGTCAACAGCCGCACCGGCACCGTGGTGATCAACAGCGCGGTGCGCCTGTCGCCCGCCGCTGTATCCCACGGGAAATTGACCGTCCGCATCGATGAAAAATCACGCGTCAGCCAGCCCAGCGCGCTCAGCAACGGGCGCACCGCTGTCACCCCCAGCAGCCAGATCACCGCCGAGGAGGAGAAATCCCATGTCGCGCTGGTCAAGGGCGGGGCATCACTGTCAAAGATTGTCGATGCGCTAAACCTGCTGGGCGTAACGCCGTCCGACCTTGTCGCCATTCTCGAGGCGCTGAAACAGGCCGGCGCGCTGAAGGCGGAGATGGTGGTGATATGAGTACCGCCGCGCCATCCCCGCTGCCGCCCTCGCCCATCGTTGCCGGTAATGCCGGTAATACCGCCGGCAACAAGGCCACGCTGCACGCCGCCGCGCAGAAATTCGAGGCGATGATGGTCCGCCAGATGTTGGCCGAAGCCCGTAAAACCGATTTCGGCGACAAGTTGATGTCGAACGAGGGCACCCAAACGTTCCGGGAAATGCAGGATTCGCGCTTTGCCGACGCCGCTGCAAAGACCGGCTCGCTGGGCTTTGCCAAAATGATCGAGGCCCAGCTCAGCCGGCAAAGTCACACCGGCACCACGCAATCTACCGCCAGCGCCGCTAGCGCCACCGGCAAGGGAAGATGACATGACATCCAGCCTAATCAGCATCGCCTCCAGCGGCGCGGCCGCCGCCAGCGCCGCGCTGGCCATCACCGCGCAAAATATCGCGAACGCCTCAACCGACGGCTATGTCCGGCGCGGAATCAATCTGACGTCGCTGTCCTCGACCAATTCTTTTTCGTCCTCTGGCGAAATCTCGCAATTGGGCGTGCAAGTGACCGGCATCACCCGCAACGTGGATTCCTTTCTACAAAGCGAAGCGCGCCGGACCAATTCGGATGCCATGCGGTCCGACACGCTGGTCTCGGGCCTGACCAACGTCGACAATTCGCTCGAAAGCTCGGGCGTTTATACGTCGATCACCAGTTTCCAGACGGCGCTATCGCAATTGACGGCGAACCCGACCGATTCCTCGCTGCGCGCCAATTTTCTGGCCAGCGCGACGACCATGGCGCAAAGTTTCAACGTCGCGCATAATTCGCTGGCCTCGGCCGTCAGCGGGCTGCAGCAATCGGCAACCGATGGCGTGACCCAGGTCAACCAGCTGGCGCAAAATCTGGCGCAGATTAACAAGAATATCGTCAGCGACAACGACCCCAACAACAACGGCGCGACGCTGCTCGACCAGCGCGATACGATCTTGCGTCAGCTCAGCCAATACGGCGACATCACCACGACCATTGGCGCCGACAATACCGTGCAAGTGCAAATGGGCGGCGCCAGCGGCCCGTCGCTGGTCAGTGGCGGGACCGCATCGACGCTGGCATCGACCACCGCCGCCGATGGCACGATGTCGCTAACGCTGGGCGGATCGGCGCTGACGTTGAGCGGCGGCTCGCTGGCGGGGCAACAGCAAACGCTGGTCAGTGCGGCAACCGCGAAAACCACGCTCGATACGATCGCCACGGCCATGATGACGACGGTCAACACAGCCCAGACCAGCGGCGTTGACCTGACCGGCGCGACGGGCACCGCGATGTTTTCGGGCACTGGCGCCGGCGGCATGACCGTGGCGATTACCAACGCCAGCAAGATCGCGACCGCCCCTGCAGGCGCGGCAGCAAACAGTCTGGACAGTTCAAACCTGACCACGCTGCAAAGTGGTCTTTCGACCGCCAATGTCGCCGGACAAATGAACGATCTGTTGTTCAGCACATCGAGCGCGGTAGCAGGCGCCACCACCACCCAGACCGCGCTGGACGCCATCGCCTCCAGCGCCAAGACGTCGTTGGCGAGCCAATCCGGGGTCAATCTGGATACCGAAGCGGCCAACCTGCTACAATACCAACAGGCGTTTCAAGCATCCGGAAAGGTTCTTCAGACAGCAGAGACCTTGTTCAACCAACTGCTGCAACTGTGATGAAGAGGCGATAGAGCGATGAGCACCGTAAGCACCAGCGCTTTTTACGACAGCGCGATTTTCAACATGAGCCGATTGCGGCAGTCGACGAATGCGTTGCAGGAGCAGATCAGCACCGGCGACAAGCTGACCAATGCGTCCGACGACCCGCTGGCGGCGGCACAGATGCGCCAATTTCAGGCGGCGGACACGTTGTCGACGGCGGACACTGCCAATACCAACGCGGCCAAAACAAAGCTGACGCTGACCGACAACACGCTGACCCAGTTCAGCAACATCGTCGACAGCATTCAAACGCTCGCCGCGCAGGCGGCTTCCTCGACGCTGAACGACAGTCAGAGGCAGGCGATCGGCACCCAGATCGGCGCCTATTACCAAAACCTGATCAGCCTGGCGAACACCAAGGATGCCACCGGCAACCCGCTGTTCGGCGGTCAGGGCACCGGCCTTGCCTATACGACCGACGCGTCGGGCAACACCAGCTATACCGGCACCACAAGCGCCAGCACGCTGTCATTAGGCCCCGGCCTGTCGGTCACCACCGGCGTGACCGGGCCAGATTTTCTGACCTTTACGTCGAACGGGACGTCAAAAGACCTGCTCTCGACGGTCAAAAGCCTTGCCGCCACGTTGCAGGCGTCCTCGTCAAGCACAAGCACTGCGGCTGTCAGCGCGGCCAATAGTGCGCTGGGCGATCTCACCGCCGGACTGGATGCGATCACCACCAGCCAGACCGTGGTCGGCGCGCGCCTCAACTGGGTCACCACCACGACGGACATGCAAACGCAGATCAGCGCCCAGCGTGCGACGCAGGAAGCCAATGTCGGCGGTACCGATATCACCACAGCAGCCGCCATGCTGAGCCAGCAAATGACCGTTTTGCAGGCCAGCCAAGCCAGTTTCACCAAACTGGCCAGCCTCTCGCTGTTCTCGATGCTGACCTAAGCATCGCAGGCGACGGGATCATCAGGCGTAATCGGGAAAAAATGACATGTTTGCGGGTATCGGTATCGTCATTCTGTTTGCCATGGTGTTTGGCGGCTTTGCCATCACCGGTGGCGCGCTCGGCCCGGTTTTCGAGGCCATCCCGCACGAATTGCTGATCATCTGCGGCGCGGCGGTGGGCGCGATCATCACCGGTAATGACATGCATGGCTTAAAATCGCTGGGCAGCGGATTCGCCCGCGTGTTCAAGGGGCCAAAGCATAACAAGCAGGACCACATCGACGTCATCGCGCTGACCACCAAGCTGATGAAACTGTTGCGTACCGAAGGCCCCGTGGCGATGGAAAGCCACGTGCAGGACCCGAACAATTCGCCGATCTTTGCCGAATATCCCCGCCTGTTGACCAATCACGAACTGATCGCGCTGATCTGCGACACGCTGACGTTGATCGTGGTGTCATCGGGCACGCTGGAGGTACACGCGGTCGAGGATGTGATGGACAATGCAATGAAAACGCATTTCCACAGCCTGCACGCGCCGCAACATGCCATTCAGAACCTGGCCGATGCGCTGCCTGCGCTGGGTATTGTGGCCGCTGTGCTGGGCGTGGTGAAAACCATGGGTTCGATCGACAAGCCACCGAGCATTCTGGGCGCGATGATCGGGTCCGCGCTGGTCGGTACGTTCATGGGCGTGTTGCTGGCCTATGGCATGGTGGCGCCGATGGCTGGCCGCCTGCAACAGGTCAACGACGCCGACGAACAGATCTTTCAAGCGGTCAAGCAGGTGATCATCGCATCGCTGCACGGCTGGCCGCAACCGCTGGTGGTCGAAAGCGCCCGTTCGGGCCTTGGCCATGATTTCCGCCCGGGCCTGTCGGAATTGCTCGACGCGCTGCGCGGTCGGTAAGGGGCACCCAATTCTATGGCTCCTCCCAAAAAGCCGGGCAAGAACGACATCCCGGCCCCGATCATCGTCAAGAAGATCACCATCGTCGCCGCTGGGCACCATGGCGGCGCGTGGAAAGTGGCCTATGCCGACTTTGTGACCGCGATGATGGCGTTCTTTCTGCTCATGTGGCTGCTCGGCGCGACAACCGAAAAACAGCGCAAGGGCATCGCCGATTACTTTGCCCCCACGCTGATGAAAACGCGTGCCGGCAGCGCAGGCGGCAACGGGTTGTTGAAGGGGTCATCATTGACCGATGTCGATGATTATCCCAACCGCAAAGGCCAGACCGGCACACGGTCAATGACTGTCCCGCGCGACGCCACCGGCGGGCCAAAGGAAGGCGCGACGTCTGCCAAGAAGGTCTCCAGTGTCGCGGCCAAGCTTCAGGCCCGCCTGTCGGCTACCGAGCGGCTGAAGCGATTGGCGCGCATTTTGAAAGTCACTGCGACCCCCGACGGCATCCGGATCGACATGGTCGATGACGCCGATTTCTCGATGTTTCAACTGGGCACGACCGTATTGACGCCCGACGCGGCGGATTTGCTGCGCACAATCGGCACCGTGTTGCGTGATGAAACGGGCGATCTGACCATTCGCGGCCATACCGATTCGCTGCAATGGCGCCCCGGCGACCGGACCAACAACTGGTCCCTATCGGCCGGCCGTGCCGAAGCAACGCGTCAGGCGCTGATGCGCAGCGGCGTCACGGAACCGCGCTATCGCCGAATTGAGGGTGTCGCCGACCGCGAACCACTGATCCAGGATAATCCGACCGACCCGCGCAACCGCCGGATGTCGATCCTGCTTGCCAACTAGAAACAGGCGACGATCTCGGCCTGTTTGCCCGCATCGATCTGGCGGCACGCCGAGAGCAAAGCCCCCAGCCGCGCCCGGTCCGCCGACGCAAATACCAATCCTGCCGCCGGTACCCGCGCCGCCGCCACGGCCAACAACGCCGCGACGCGATTGCCCGCCACCGCGCTGGCCCGGTCCAGCCCCGCGGCAAAACCGGCATCATGCACCGCCAGCCAATCGGCGGTCATCACCATGCTATGCACCGTCAATGTCCCACTCGCCGGGGCCACAACGGCCCCGGTCAGCCAGTCCGGCTCAACCGCCGCCTGTGCCAGCCAGCCGGCGGGATAGATCGCATCCTCTGCCGCCGACCACACCGCCGCCGTGGCATAACCGGGCGCTGCGCCCACATTGGCGGCCAATTCGTCAACCAGCGCGATCAGCGCCGTGTCGACCTGGGCCGGGATCGGATCATGCAAATACAACCGGTCAATCCGCCCGAGCAGCCCAAGCGAACGATCCAGCTTTTCCCTGAGATGCGCCTCGTCCCAATGACAGCCGGAATTTTCGCTCACTTGCCGCACCGGCGTGAATGCCGCCCCGCGACGCGGTGGCGCGGGGCGTACCAGACGCTTGATCGCCCGGGCCCAGGTTTTTGCTCGCCCGCGCGGATCGGGCGTCGACCCGAGCTTGGTCACGATCACGCAATCACGGCGATGCTTCAACGCCTTGCCGATCACCGCTTCGGCCGTGCCGATGCCATAGGACGGCGCGACATCGAACCCCCGCACCCCCGCATCAAGGCATGCACCGACCAGGGCCAGCGCCTCGCGCTCGCTCGCGCCGCCGGTCAACCGGCCACAGCCGAACACCATCCGCTCGATCAGCATCAGCCCGCATCCCCATCCTGAACACGCCCAAACAGATGCGCCGAAAGCCGCAGCGACAGGGCGATCGCGCTGAGCGTCGGATTGGCAAAGCTGCCCGAAGGGAACACCGCCGCCCCGGCAATGAACAGATTTTGCGTGCCAAACACCCGGCAATCGGCATCGACAACACCCTCTGCCGCGCTGGCCGCCATGCGCGCGCCGCCGATCTGGTGCTTGGCATCATGGCATTGGTCGAGCCAGGCGGGATCCTCGGCCAGCAGGCGCGGGTCAATCTCGACATGGCCAAAACCGCCCTCGGCAAAGCGCGCCGCGACTTCTTCGGCCATCACGCGGGCGGTCCGCAATTCGACGCCATCCAGATCCCAATGCAGCAGCACTGGTGCGGTTTCCGGCGGGTAATCGGGGTCGAGCGTGATGTAACTCTTGTCGGTCGGCACCTGTTCAAGCTCCAGCCCAAGCCACACTTCGCGGCCAAGGATGGTCGACGACCGCCGATCAACCACATAGCGCCACACCACCGGCACCAGCACAGCCGCCAGCCGCAACGATTGCCGGATGGTCGCCAGCGCGCCCCGCCCGTCACCGGCCAGAATGCGCCCCGCCAACCCCTTCAAATCCCGCAACGTCGCGCGCAGGCCCAGCGGCGCGTTCAGCGTGGCGGCGACATTGCCGATACCCGCCCGCGCCCGCAAAGCGTCGCCCGCACGGATTTTCACATTATACTTCGTGCCGTCGACATAGATGTTGTCGAAAATCTGCGACAGCAACGCCCGGTTCTCGCCGGAAAACCGCCCGCACAGCCCATGCAGATGGTCGACGAACCAGCGTCCAATATGGCGGTTATCCGCAAAGCCACAGTCAGGCCGCGTCGCCGCCGTGGACAGCAACAGGCGCACAATCTCGAACGTGCCATTGGCCAGCACCACGTGTGGCGCGGAAAATCGACGTGGCGGGGCGTTGGCGGACTGCACCTCGACCGCGCTGACCTCGCCCTGTGCCCCAAAATGCAGCCCCCTCACCCGCGCGCCTGTCACGACGGTCAGATGGGGCAGGTCGGCCAGATCGCGGGCGAACCCTTGCGCGAAATCGGGCTGGTTCAACCAGATATTCATCCCGATGTGCAAATCGCCGCCCAGTGCATCGGCCCGCCCGGTCGCCTTTGACCACAGCGCCACCGTATCGCGCCCCCCCGCCGGCACACCCAGTAGGTCATACGCCGCGTCGACCCAAGGCACGAAATCGGCGTAGGCAATGGGCCAGGCCGGTTTGCCCAGCGCCGGTTCGCCCACAAAATCGCGCGGGCCAAATGGCACCAATTGCCCACCCCACAACCGGGTCGTACCGCCCAGTGCCTGCATCCGCCCGGTTTTGAGACCATCGAACGGGCGGCCAAGGCTGCGCCCTTCGTTGCGACGTTCCCAATCCATCGGGGGATCGGCCGGGCCACCTTCGAGCACCAGCACGGGCACACCGCGCCGCGCCAGATCGACCGCCATCGCGATGCCCACCGCCCCGGCGCCAATAATTAAAACCTCCGGCGCGGGCAGATCAGCTGGCAATCGGTCGATCGGAACTGTCGGCACCCAGAAATTTCCTAATAAAATCAAAGTTTAATTCTGAGATTTTTCAGTCCATCGCTATCAGATGCTGCGCCGCAATACAAGGGTAATACCGTAATTCCTGTCGAATCCGCCCCATTCGCCCAACGCCGCATGCCCACCTAGCCACGCATATTCCCTGGGTCTGATTACAGCCAAGCCTTCACCTTGTTTGCTTACTTCTTGCCAAGGACCGCAAACGGGGCGGGATGCTGCGATTTGACGGCAGCCGGTCGGCCCCTGCACGTCAGCCATGGAGTCTATCATGTCCGCGCCGATCGATCATACAAGCTTTTCCCGCGCCCCGCTGCCGACAGCCGACTTGCAAACGGGCGCACCGCCCACCACCATCTTGCCCCATGAATTACCTTTGGCGCTCGACTGGTTCCCCAAAGCGCGGGTGC
Source organism: uncultured Sphingomonadales bacterium (assembly GCA_903858875.1). Lineage (GTDB taxonomy): Bacteria > Pseudomonadota > Alphaproteobacteria > Sphingomonadales > Sphingomonadaceae > Novosphingobium. The sequence goes on along the minus strand of CAIOKP010000266.1, from coordinate 55,330 downwards.
TCAGCCTTGACTGTTTCGATACGCTGCTTTGGCGCGATTGCCATGCGCCAACCGATGTGTTCTGGACCTTGCCTGGCATCTCGCCGCTACAGCGCGCCCGCGCCGAAGAATTGGCGCGCCGATCATCGATCGCTGGCAAACGTGGGCATGATGTGCCGATCGCGGAGATATATGCCCACCTGATGCCAAATGCGACGCCCAAGGAACGCGGTATCGCGGTTCAGGCCGAACTCGATGCAGAGGCGCGGCATTGCTATGGCTTTGCCCCGACCATCGCGCTGATGCAGGTGGCCAAGGCGCGGGGTTTTTCGATCATCATCGTGTCGGACACCTATCTCGATTCCGGTCAATTGCGGACCTTGATCGCCCGTGCGGCCGGCGCGGATGTGGCCGCGTTGATCGACCGCGTGTTTTGTTCATCGACGTTTGGCAAACCCAAATCTGCCGGTCTTTACGGGGACGTTCTGCGCAAGTTGAAGGCCAAACCGCAAGAGATCCTGCACATCGGCGACAATGCCCATGCCGACGTCGACGGGGTGGCGCCGTTTGGCGTGGCCACACTCCACCTCAAACAATTTCATGAAGAGGTCGAACAGCAATTTCGTCTGGAATCGACGGTCAGTTCGATGCTCCACAGTCAGGGCAACGGCGCCTTGGCTGCGCCCCAGCCGCACCGGCCGGCCATCGCCACCCAATCGCCGCAATTAACCGATGCCGCCCAGCACATCGGCTATGCCGTGCTTGGCCCGGTGTTCACCGGCTATGAAAGCTGGCTGCAGACCGAGGCCGCAGCATTGCAGGCGACGCAGGGTGGAACGGTCCATTGGGTATTCCTGATGCGCGACGGGTATTTGCCGATGCGGGTGCATCACGCGAACAACACCGCGTCGCCCGGCCATGCCATCGAGATCAGCCGCTACACCTCCACGGCCGCAACCTTTGTCGATGACACCGCGACCCGCGGTTTTCTAGAGCTGTCGATTGGCATGATGCCCGACATCATCGCCCGCCAATTGATGATCCCCGAAACCGACATTGCACGGATGATCGACAACCAGACGCCGTTGCAAGGCACGCTCAATCTGTTGGCCCATATGCGCCAGGATCCGGTGCGTAAATCGGTCCGCAAGGCCGCGCGTGCGATGGCCACCGGCATTGTCGAACATGTCCGCCGCACCGTGAACCCGGCGCCCGGCGATACGCTGATGCTGATCGACCTTGGGTATAATGGCACGGTCCAGAACAACATCGACCGCCTGTTGCACGACGCCTTGAACGTTCATGTCGCCGGGCGCTATCTGATCCTGCGCCCGACCGAGGTGACCGGCTTGGACAAGGCCGGCTACCTCGATCTCGATCATTACGACATCTTGACGTTGAACGCGATGAGCGCAAATGTTGCGATGGTCGAACAATTGTGCACGACCACAATCGGTTCTGTCATCAACTATACCGCGTCGGGCGAACCGATCCGCCGCACCAACGACATCAAGCAACACCAAAGCCAAGTGCGCGATGCGGTGCAGCAGGGCTGTTTGCTGTTCGCGCAAAATCATGCCGGCAACACCCAGCGCGACCAAGCGGCGGATCAGGTCGAATTGTGGCGGCGCGCCAATGCCGCCACGCTGACGCGGCTGATGTATCTGCCGCTCGACTATGAATTGCGCGTGTTCGAAGCGTTTGAGCACGACGTCAACCTCGGCACGGACGAGACGCTGGCGTTGTTCGACCCGGCGATTGCCCGGCGCGGGCTGCGGCAACAGGGGATGTTCTATCAAACCGGCGCGCGCCGGATGTTCCTGCCCGCCGAACTGGCCAAGGAAGGGTTGGCGACCCGGCTGACCCATTTCGCCGCCAACCGGTATTCGCTGCCCTTGACCTATGCCGATTTCGCCAATGAGGGCGTCACGGTACCGGTGATCTATGCCGATGCGCGCGAAACGGTGCAGACCAATTTTCACGCCAAGGCGACGCATGATGGCTATTACGCGCTGTGCGTGCCGATGGGCGCCAACAAGTTTTCGGCCGCCGTACAATTTGGTGCGGTGTTCGAATGGGTCGAGGTCTATTCGATCTCGGTGCTGCCCGCCGGCGAATATCTCAAAGGGTTGCACGACACGCATGACCGCGAGATCGGGCTGCGGGCGATCCTTGACGGCATCACCGAAGTCGCGCCGAACCTGTGGCATTGCACCGACCCCGCCGGCTTCGCCCTGGTCCAGCCGCCAGAGCCGAAGGACGATACCAAAATGTTGATGGTCTTTGTCTTTCGCCCGGTCGTCACCCGCACGCCCCCGGCGATACCGCCGCCGGCATAAACTCGCGACCCCATCACCCGACACCATAATGCCGCCGCAAGTTGACCAGACTTGCGGCGGCATTCATTATATCGGGACAAGATATACAGACGAGCGACTTGCGCCAGATACGCAGATGGCCCGGGGCTCCCTTTGGGGGAACACCGGGCCTTATCCGTGGTGGGCTGGCCGGGGTAAACCCGGCCAGTACGCGGTTTGGCTTACTTCAGCAGCGAGAGAACATTCTGCTGGCTCTGGTTGGCCTGAGCGATCATCGCGGTCGATGCCTGCGAGAGGATCTGCGCCTTGGCCATCGCGGTCGATTCAGCCGAATAGTCGGTGTCCTGAATGCGCGAGCGGGCCGATGTCAGGTTGGTCACGTCGCTGGTCAGGTTGTTGACCGCCGACTGCAACTGGCTCTGACCAGCGCCGAAACCGGCGTCTGCGGTCGAAACCTGCTGAAGCAGCGTATCGGCCGTGGCGATGGCCGTGCTGGCACCGCTTACCGACGACACGTCGAGGTTGGCCTTCTGTGCAGTCCAATCGATGCCATTGCTGGTCAGCGTGACCGAGTCGCCAGCATTTGCGCCGGCCTGAATGGAGAAGCTCTTGCCAGCCGACGAACCCGAACCGCCGACACCGAACAGCGCGTTGCCGTTGAACTTGGTGTTGCTCAGAATGCTGCCGATCTGGGTCTTGAGCGACGACACTTCCGACTGCATGTCGGTGCGGTCCGAGCTCTGATACGTGCCCGAAGCCGACTGCACAGCCAGTTCGCGGATACGCTGCATCATGTTGGTCACTTCGGTCAGCGACCCCTGCGCCGTCTGCGACAGCGAGATACCGTCGTTGGCGTTCTTGATGCCCTGGTTCATGCCCTTGATCTGGCTGGTCATCGAGGTCGAAATGGCGAGGCCGGCGGCATCGTCAGCGGCCGAGTTGATGCGCAGGCCGGTCGACAGGCGGGTCATCGCCTGGCTGGTCATCGCCGAGGCGGAGTTCGAAGCGTTCGACGCCTGCAGGGCGTTGATATTGGTGTTAATGACAGTCATGGTCTACTCCCGATCTAAATCCCGAGGTCGTCAGCCTGGCCGGTCGATCCGGACGTGGCTGCCACCAACAAGAGCGGTTGCGGGCCGGGATTATTAAGGGCGCCAAAAAACTTCCGCAAAAATCTCGAACAGCGTCGCGATGCATCGCCACCCCATGACGGCGGCGGGACGCGGCCCAAGGCTCGCCATCGCTAAAATTGATTCGCCCGATTCGCGCGTGCGCCACAGGCGCGGATTTTATCTCCCGCCCACCCACGTCACGCCACAGGCATCAGTTTTTTAACCCCTCGGATGCTATTTTTTTCATCGCGCAATGGGTCTTTGCGCGATTTCCTCTGAAAATCAGTCAGAAAAACCCCGTTACTATGGGTTTTCCCGAGGGCTTAAATTTCCGGCTCCTTTGACGTTTAGGGCCCAGAAATCCTCTCGAGACATGGTTAATCCGGGGACTTTCGAGAATATGGACCACATTGAGTATGAAGCTGGCATGGCGTTACGCCACGCGCCACTGGTCCAGCGGGGCAGCGCCATCATCGGCACGTTGGGCGACACCTATCGTCTCTACCTGACCGATGCCGCCAGCGCCGCCGACATCGTCCAGCGCGATGGCACGACCATCGTGCTGGCCCAAAACAACCGCCCATCGCTGGTCCGCTTGCAGGCCTCGCGCGGTAGCAAGGCGCGGGCCTTTGCCATGACCTATCGCGACCCGGCGAGCGAAGGTGCCTTGGCCGCGCTGCTTGCTTGCGCCGCAGCGCCGGGCACGCCGATCGCCGCCGATCCCGAAAGCCTGTCGGTGCTGGCCCTGGCCGAACGGTTGGCCAACAGCGACATCCCGGTATTGATCAACGGCCCGACGGGCACCGGCAAGGAAGTGCTCAGCCGCTTTATCCACGACCGCAGCCCCCGCGCCAAGGCGCCATTCGTGGCGGTCAATTGCGCCGCCATGCCCGAGGCAATGCTCGAAGCGCTGCTTTTCGGCCATACCAAGGGCGCGTTTACCGGCGCGACCAGTTCCAACGAAGGCTTTTTTCGCGCGGCCGATGGCGGCACGTTGCTGCTCGACGAAATCGCAGAGATGCCGCTCAACCTGCAAGCCAAGCTGTTGCGCGCCTTGCAGGAAAGCGAGGTCGTGCCGATCGGTTCGACCCAGCCGATCAAAATCGACGTGCGCGTTATCGCTGCCGCCAACCGCGACTTGCCAACCGAAGTGGCCGAGGGCCGGTTCCGCGCCGACTTGTTCTATCGGCTCAACGTCTTTCCGCTCGGGCTCAAGCCGTTGCGCGAGAGGGCGGAAGACATCGCCCCGCTCGCCTTTGCGCTGATGCTGCGTCACACACCCAACGCCCGCGCAATACCGTGGATCAGCGAAGGCGCGCTGACGATGTTGCGGATGCATGGCTGGCCAGGCAATGTGCGCGAGCTGGAAAATGTTATCCGCCGCGCGCTGCTGCTGGCTGAGGGCAGTGCCCAGCCGGGCATGATCGAGATCCAGCCCGACCATATCCATTTCGACAGCCCGGCGCGACTGGTCGCCCTCGACAACGCGGACGTCACCCCTGGCGGTGCCGACATCACGCCCCCTCGCAAACTGGCCAATATCGTCCAGATCAGCGAAGCCAAGGCGATCCTCGAAACACTGGCGGCCTGTGGTGGCAGCCGTATCGCCGCAGCCCGCCAATTGGGCATTTCAGAACGCACACTGCGCTACCGCCTCGCCTCTTTACGCGAAGCCGGGCTGCCAGTGGCCGCAATGGGTGGAGGTCGTAGATGAGTAGCATCAGCGGTATCGGCGGCGGCATCGGCGGCGGCGGCAGTGGCCTTTCAGGGGCAGCGGGCCTGCGCGAGATCATGGAGCTGCGCCGGCAGATCATCGACAAATCACAGGTCCTGCAACAGGTCCACGCACCGCAGGGGCAAATCGCCGCGACGGGCAGCAGCAGCTCGGCCAATGCCAACGGCGCACAGGGCTTTACCAGCGCGCTGGGCGACGCCCTGAACAACGTCAACGCCAGCCAGACCCGCGCCGACCAGATCACCTCTGCCTATGAAACCGGCCAGACGCAGGATGTCGCCAAGGTTATGCTGGCCAGACAGGAGGCCTCGGTCGGCTTTGAGGCAACGCTGCAAGTCCGCAACAAGCTGTTGTCCGCCTATCAAGAAATTATGAAGATGGGGGTTTGATAAATGGCTGACCTTGCGCCCGCCATTGTGCCGGGGCAGCCGGGCACATCGTTGCTCGCGCCGTTTACCGATCCCGCCGGTGGCTCTGCCGCCGCGCGGGCGCGCAGCTTTTTCGGCCAGAACGCGGTCAAAAAGGCGCTGCCTTGGTTCGCCGGCATAGCCGTATTGGGCGGCGCGGCGGTCAGCTGGGGCATGTTGGCCCCGGCACCGCAGCGCGTGCTCTATTCCCACCTCGATGATGGCGAACGCGCCAGCGTGGTCGATGCGCTCGACAAGGCCAAGATCCTTTACCACATCGACAGTTCCACCGGCGCTCTGACCGTGGACGAGGCGAATGTGTATAAGGCGCGGATGGTGGTAGCCCAGACGGGCTCGCTATCGATGCCCGATACCGCCAGCGACGGGCTGGACAAATTGCCGATGGGCGCCAGCCGCGCGTTGGAAGACGAACGCCTGCGCGCCGCCAAGGAACACGAGCTGATGCTCTCGATCAAGGAGATCGAGGGCGTGCAGGCCGTCCGTGTCCATATTGCCGAGGGCCAGAAATCCGTCTTTGTGCGCGATCAGATCGCCCCATCGGCCTCCGTCATGCTGCGGATGTCCGACGGGCGGCAATTGTCGTCGAGCCAAGTGCAGGCGATCGTCAATCTGGTCGCGGGGTCCATCCCGGGTATGACACCTGATGCGGTCAAGGTGGTCGACCAACGCGGCCGGCTGTTGACCGACAAGACCAATGGGCAGGACAGCGACCGCCTCGAAATGGAAGCGCGGCTGGAGGAAAAGCTGCACGGGCAGGTCGCCACCTTGCTGACGCCAATGCTGGGCGATGGCAATTTTTCGAGCGAGATCCAGATCGAGCTCGACATGGATCAGGTCACCAGCGCACGCGAAACCTATGACAAGCAAGGCGTTGTGCGCAGCGAAACGCAGCAACAATCACAGCAACCCACCGCCGCTGCCCCCGGTGGCATACCCGGCGTGCTGTCGAACACCCCGCCGCCCGTTACCACCGCCGCGCCCGGTGCGCCGCAAGGCACGCCCAGCACCGCCGCCAGCGCGGCCCCGGCGCCCGCTGCGACCGAAAGTTCGGGCACCAAGACCTATGAACTCGGCCGCGAGGTCGCGGTGGCCAATCATGGCCCCGGCAAGATCAAACGCCTGTCCGTCGCCGTCGCGCTATCATCAAAGGCGATGGCCAAGGCCAAGCAATCCGACATCGACCAAATCAAGCAATTGGTCTCGGCCGCGGTCGGCGCCGACTTGACGCGCGGCGATCAGGTCGCGGTGATCGTTCGCAGTTTCGACACGCCGGTCGCAGAAAAAATCCCGTTCTACGAAGCGCCGTGGTTCGCCAGCGCACTGCATTACGGGGTGATGTTGCTGGGCACGTTGATGGTGCTGTTGTTGGGCGTGCGCCCGCTGATCAAGGCGTTGAAGGGCGACAAGGCCAAAAACGCCATCGCCGAGGCCGAAGAGGCGGCCGAGGATGTCGCCGCCGAGCCACCGGGCCTCGCCGCGATCAGCCCGCGCCCGCGTGACCCGCCACCGATGTCGCCGATCGACGCCGAAACGCTCGGCCGTCAGGTTGGCCTGGCCCAACATATCGTCGAAACAAAACCCGATAATGCCGTCATCGCGCTGCGCCAAATGTTGCAAGCCGCGCCCGAGGAGAACCCCGCCTGATGAGCGCGATGAACCAAATGAACGGCGAGGCCAGCGATGCCCTCGACCTGCCGCCGCTCAGCGATGCCGAGGCCGCCGCTGTGTTTGTCATGCTGCTGGCCGACAATCAGGCCAGCCGGTTGCTGGGTGCGCTATCACCCGCCGAGCTGAAATTGCTCGGCGAAAAGATGTGTGCGCTGGGCGATATCGGCCCGCAGGCGATCATGCGCGCGGTCGAAGGCTTTGTCGCCAAAACCGACAAGCTGGGCATCGACGCCTATGGCCGGGTCGACCGCGTGCACCAGATCATGCGCCGCGCCGTGGGCGAGGTGAAGGCCGACAATTTGATGGAACGGATCGCCCCCGATGCACCGCCGGCCTCGTCGATCGAGATGGCCAAATGGTTGAACGCGCCCGCCATCGTGAGAATGATCAAGGGCGAACATCCCCAGGCGATCGCCGTATTGTTGATCCAGCTCGAGGCCGATGTCGCAGCGCAAGTGCTCCATTCCCTGCCGACAGACCAACAAACGCAGGTGGTCCACCGCGTCGCGACGATGGGGCCGGTCAATCCCGATGCGCTCGACATGCTCGAAGAATTGCTGGCGCGCCGGATCACGGAATTCCACGGCAAGGCCGCGCTGACCATGGGCGGGGCCAAGAATGCCGCCGAAATTATCAACAATTCGGCCAAGACCGTCGAAAAACGCGTGATGCCCGAAATCACCAAGATGGACAAAAACCTCGCCCGCGCGATTGAAAACGAGATGTTCAAGTTCGAGCACCTGTTCTCGCTCGATGCCAAATCGATGGGCTCGCTGCTACGCGAAGTCGAAAGCGATGTGCTCATCAACGCGCTCAAGGGCATTCCCGAGGACCAGCGCGACGTGTTCTTTGCCGCGATGTCGAGCCGCGCCGCCGATGGCGTCAAGGACGAGATCAATGGCCGCGGCCGCCTGAAAATGGCCGATTGTATTGAGGCGCAAAAGCTGATCGTGACCGCCGCGCGCCGCCTTGCGGCCGAGGGCGTCATCTCGTTCGGCGCGGGCGACGACGATTATGTGTAACGGGGGCCGTTGATCATGGCCGATCTCTCACCATTTTCCGCCGGGTCCACCCGCCGCGGCGGGTTCCAGCCCGATGTCCGCTTTGCCACGCTGACCGGGGAACAGGCCGATGCCTTGCCCGTGTCGCTGGCGATACTGAGCGGGCGGCTGGCCCATGCCGGATCACGCCAAGCCGGGCGCCACGCGGTGCATATGGCCGAACCCGCGCCCGACCCTATCGCGCTCGCCCGCGCCGATGCCTATGCGCAAGGGGCCGAGGACGCCCGCGCCGCCGCCGCACAGGATAGCGCCGAGACCGAAGCCGCCCGCGCGCAACTGGCCCACGCGTTTGAGCGGCTCGATGCCGATTTGGCCGAACAATTGCGCCAACGCTTGATGGATACGGTCGTCGCGCTATGCGAGGCGACGCTGCAACCGCTGGCGCTGGACAAGGTGGCCCTGGCCCACCGGATCGAAAAAGCGGTCGCGATGTTTGCCCGCGCCGATGACGAACGCGTCATCCGCCTGCACCCTGACGACATCGCAATCATCCGCGACCAATTGCCCGAGGATTGGACATTCGCGCCCGACCCCGCGCTGGAACGCGGCGCGATCCGCGTCGAAACGCATAGCCGCGGGCAGGACGGCGGCGGCGTTGAGGATGGCCCGGCGCAATGGCGCCGCGCAATTGCCGATGCGCTGGACCTTGGGGGCGCGGAATAATGCTGCGCCTGTTTGACGAATTATTGGGCGAGATGGGCCAGGCCCACATCGACCTCACCCCGCGGCGATTTGGCGTGGTGGTCGCCTGCGACGGCGGCTTGCTGGAAGTATCGGGCCTGTCGGTGCCGGTCGGCGCGCAATGCCGGATCGCGCAAGGCGATGGCCACACGCTGGCCGCCGAAGTGATCGGGTTTCGCAATGGCCGCACGCTGATGATGATGTTGGGCGACACCGTCCTGCTGCGCCCCGGCGCGCGGGTACGGCCCGTCGGCAAACCCGGCATGTTGCCGGTGGGCGAGGCCTTTCTCGGCCGCGCGGTCGATGGTGAGGGCAAGCCGATCGACGGCCTCGGCCCGCTCCATCCCCGCGCGCTATGGCCCGCAGGCGGCGTCCGCGCCGGCGCGCTGGATCGCAGCCCGGTGCGCCGGCCCTTTGACACCGGCGTCCGGGCATTGAACGCCATCACCACCTTTGGCGTTGGGCAACGGATTGGCATTATGGCCGGGTCGGGCGTCGGTAAATCGGTGCTGCTCGACATGATCGCGCATGGGGCGACGGCGGATATCGTGATCGTCGGCCTGATCGGCGAACGCGCCCGCGAAGTGTCCGATTTCGTCGAACGCCACATGGCCGGCGCCAAGCGCGCCACCACCGCCGTCGTCGCGGTCCCCGCCGACCATGCGCCAAACCTGCGGCTGCGCGGCGCGATGCTGGCGACCAGCATGGCGGAATATTTCCGCGCGCAGGGGCGCAAAGTGCTGTTGATCATGGATTCGCTCACCCGCGTCGCCCATGCCGGGCGCGAGATCGGCCTATTGCTGGGCGAGCCGGGCGCGGCGCGAGGCTATCCGCCATCGGCGCTGGCAACGATTACCAAGCTGGTCGAACGCGCCGGCAATTCGGCGGCCAGCGGCGGGTCGATTACCGGCATTTACACTGTGCTGGCCGATGGCGACAATCAGGATGACCCGGTGGTCGATACCGCGCGATCCATCCTTGATGGCCATATCGTGCTGTCGCGCGATCTGGCGCAACGCGGGCAATATCCGGCGATCGACATCGCCGCATCGCTATCGCGCGTGATGACCGACATCACCGCCAAGGACCATCAACGCTATGCCCGCCAATTCCGCGCGCTGGTCGCCGCCTATGAGGCAAACCGCGACCTCGTGTTGATGGGCGCCTATCGCCAGGGTGCCGATCCGCAGCTCGATCAGGCGATTGCGATGCATCCGGCGCTGGTCGAATTCCTGACGCAGGACGGCGGCAATGTCGTGCCGCTGGCGCAAAGCGTCGCCCAACTGACTCAATTGCTGGCGCATGAAGGCTGAACACGCCAAGCTCCATCGGCTGCAAAGGCTCGAAAAGATGCGCGCCATCGCCAAACAGAGCGCCGTAACCGAAGCCGCTCGCGCTGAATCAACCTATGCGCAATTGTCGATGCTGGCCGACCGCACGGCACAATTGGCCGCCGATTATGCCTCTCGCACCGATGTGGTCGACGGGTCTGACCTGCGCCAGATGCGTCGCTTTGCCACCGGGTTACAGGGCATCCGCGCCACCACTACCGCCGACGCCACCCGTGCCCAGGCCATCGCTGACAAGCGCCAAGTCGAATTGGCCGCCGCCGAACGCCGCCGCGCCGCCGTCGAGGACCGCGCGACCGAACAAGCCCGCCAGATCGCCGCGAAGTCGCAATATACCGCGCTATCGGGCCGCCCGACCGCTGCCAAACGATTTGGCACGGACCCTGCATAGTTAACAGGCGATCAACGCAACGGAGACGATGCGAATGTCTGAACTGTCCAGCCTGACCTCTACGCCCCACGCGCCGTCTGGCATCGTTTCTGGTATCAATGCCGCGCCACTGGCCGCCAATGATGCGACGGGCACCGATGTCGCAACCAGCGGCATCGGGGGATTCCACGCCATGCTGGCACAACAGACCCCTGCCCCCCTGACGCAAACCACCGCCAGCGCCCCTGTCGTGAGCGAGGCAGAGCCCGCAAATGCAGCGATTAATCTCCTCGCCACCGGCGCGCGACTTGCGGCATCCGCGATCGCCATGGCGCTGACAGGCAACGGCAAATTGCCGACCTCCGGCAAGACCTTGCCGGCCAGCGCCGCCACCGATGGCACGACAACGCCAAGCGACACCGCGGCGGCCGCCACGCCCACTGCAACGCCCGACACCGCACCGGCACCGCTGATGCTCGATCCGGCTCTGGCGATGGTCGCGGCGGGCCTTGTGCCACAAGCCCCGGCATCTGCCGTGCCGGTTGCTGCGCCTGTGCCGCCTACCACCGCCTCATCGCCCGCCTCCCCCCCGTCCGCCTCCCCCCCATCTGCCGCCGCCCCGTCTGCTGCCCCCTCGTCGGTCCCGCCGCCAGCCGCGCTACAGGCAGCCATCACGCAACTGGCCATCGTCGCCAGCCCGGCGCTAATCCAATCGGTTGGCGCGACACCCATCACCGTGACACCCAAGGGCGCGGCGCCGGCGGCTGCCGCCAACGACAGCGGCACGGTGCAATTGCGCCCCGTGGTGACCGGCGACACCGCGCTTGCCAGCGCAGCCGCAACAGGGCGCCAAGAGGGCCAGACCAGCGGACAAGGCACCCATCAGAACGGTGCCGGCACCGGTGGCCGCGGCGCCAAATCCACCGATCCGTTGGCCACATCGGCCACCGACCACGCTTCGACCACCGCGGCTTCGGGCGCCGTTGCTTCCGGCACGGCCGCCGCGCCGACCGGTCAAACCGAGGCATCGGCGGGCGCGACCCTGTCGGCGCTTTCACAAAGCGGGGCGGCGCAAGGGCTGATTGGCAGCGCCGCCACGACTACATCAGGGGCCACGCCCACCGATATGACCGCCCTAGTCGACCGCCTGGTCGAGGCGCGCCAGGCCGCCCGCGCTGGCGGCGCCGCGCAATTGGTGCAGGCGGCGATTACCCATGTCGAATTCGGCCGGGTCGCGCTGAACTTCAATCAGGACGACGCCGGCCTGTCTGTCTCGATGTCGAGCGCCGACCCCGGCTTTGCCCCGGCAGCGCAGGCCGCGATGGCCCAGACCCAGTCCACCCAGATCGCCGCCAGCGCCAGCGCCGATGGCGCCTCCACGAACACCGGCAGCCAGTCGGGCAGCAATGCCCAGGCCGACGCCCGCCACGCTGGCTTTGCGCAGAACACCGCGGGTGGCTCCACCGGCGGGCAATCGTCGGGCAACGGCGCGCAAGGGCAACCCGGCCGCTGGGCCGATAGCCGCGACACCGGCATCGCCAGCAATCCCGCCACCGCAGGCGCGACCGCAAACGCCACCGGCGATACCAATGCCGCCCTTTCCCATCGGTCCGGCATCCTCGCCTGATCACCCCCATTTGTAAGAAAAGTTGAGCGACATGAGCAAAGACAAGGCCGACAAGGACGACAAGCCAGCCAAGGGCAAAAGCCCCCTGATGCTGATTTTGATCGTTGCGGTGGTGATGCTGGCATTGGGCGGCGGGGGGGCCTTTGCTCTCGTCAAGATGGGCATGATCGGCGGCGGCGGTGCCGTTGCAAAGAAGGAAGACAATTCGCCCAAGCTGCTCAAAAAAGGCGACCCTGACCCGTTCGCCCCCAAGGCCGAAGGCGGCAAGGAAGGCGAAGGCGGCAAGGAGGTCGAAGGCGAAGGCGGCAGCCCCTACAAGACCTCCTATTACACCTTCACCGAGGATTTCACCTCAAACCTCAAGCAATCCTCCTCGCTGGTGCAGGTCAGCATTGCCTGTTCCACCCATCGCGATGGACGCGTGATGATCTGGCTCAAAAAGCACGAATTGGCGGTCCGCTCGGCCATGCTGACCGTGCTGGCCGACACGCCGGAGGAAGAGGTCTCGACAATCGAAGGCAAGGAAAAGCTGCAAAAGCGGCTGACCGCGGCGATCAACAAGGTGCTGTTGCAGGAAGAAGGCTTTGGAGGCGTCGACGACGTCTACTTCAAAAGCTTCCTCGTTCAGTAACCTGCACCCCCCATTTTTACAGAAACACCCCCTGTATGAAGCCGATGCGAGAGTTCATTGCCGAACGCCCCCTTGCCGAGCATTGCCCCGAGCTGCTCCGCAAGGGGCCGGGCCCGGACGAGCTGCTGCCCTTGCTGCGTCGCATGGGCGACCGCTTTGCCCGTCGTTTGTCGGGCGCGCTGGCGCCGTTGCTGGGCGGCGAGGCGCCGCTGGTGCAATGCACCGACCCGCGCGAAACGACGCTCGGCAGCTTGCACCATTCGATCGCCTCGCTGGCGGCGAACAGCGTTTTTGCCATTGGCGCGCCAAATATGCCGATGCTGGTGTCGATCGAGGCCGAGCCGGTGCTGCGCATCGTCGACCGCGCCTTTGGCGGCAAGGGCGAGGCCCCCGCGCCGATGCCATCGACATTTCCGATGGCCGCCGAATTGATGATCGGGCGGATTGAAACGCTGCTGGCCGACCATCTGTCGGCGGCGGTGACGGTCACGGCGGGCGGCGCACGCGGCGCCATCACCCCACCAATCACCGGGCTGCGCCGCGATGGCAATCTGGCGCTGCTGGCACCGTTTCCCGACGATCTGCCGCTGGCGGTGCTGAATATGGAGGTCGATGATGGCGGCGTGCTGCCGTGGCTGATGACGTTTGCCATGCCGTTTACGTCGCTCGCCCGGCTTTTCGGCTTTTCCGAAGGCGCCGGACTGATCGACCCCAAGGCTGGCCAGCGCCGCCGCGCCAATCCGGCCGCCGCGCCGTTTGGCGACCTGCCCCTGTCGGTCAGCGCCGTACTGGTCGACATGAGCATACCGTTTTCCGCCATCGCGGGACTGGCGCCGGGTCAGATCCTGCCGGTGTCGGTCGCACGCCATGTGCCGCTGCGCATCGGCGCCCAAACCATTGCCCATGGCACCGTCGGCACGATGGATGACCAGGTGGCCGTACAAATCAACCAAGCCTTTACCGATAACAGGAGCCCACAATGAACGCTCAATCCGGATTTCCCACGCGGGGTTTCGACTTTCTCAAGGACGTCGATGTGCGCCTCTCGGTCGAATTGGGCCGCACCGACATGAAGCTGAAAGATGTTCTCGCATTGGGCGAGGAAAGCGTCGTCATGCTTGAACGGCTGACCGATGAATTGCTCGACGTGATGGTCAACGGCAAGGTCATCGCCAAGGGCGAGATCGTGACGCAGGGCAACCGCTTTGGCCTGCGCATCGTCGAGATGGCCGGCGGCGATCAGGTCGCGCCAGGCGGCCTTGGCCTCGGGGCGGATATCGGCTGATGATCTGGTACATCATCAAGCTGGTCATCCTGTTGCCCCTGATTGGCGGGATGATCTGGGGCAGCCTCAAACTGTCGCAACATATGCAAAAGCGGTTCATGGCGCAGGGCACCACCCGCAGCGTGCGCATCATCGAGACGATCATGCTCAGCCCGACGCAAAAGCTGGCGGTGCTGGAATTCCACGGGCGCGAGATCCTCGTTGCGACCAGCCGGGCGGGCATGACCCGCCTGGCCGAAGCCCCGGCGCGTCTGCGCGTCGAGGACGACGCCGACGACACCGATTTCCGCGAGAATTTCCGCGAAGGCAACAATTTCGCCCAAACCCTGCGGAGGGTCGAACGGTGAACCGCACCCAACGCCTGTTGTCCACGCTGGCCATCGCCGCCGTCGCGCTATTGCACACAGGCGCCGCCATGGCTCAGGCCGCCGCTCAGGCCGCAACCGGCCCCGCGGTCCCGGCCGCTGTGCCCGGCGCGCTTGACCGGGCGTTCTCCTCTATGAACGGCGGCGGGGGCGCAGGTTTAACCCTGTCGTTGCAAATGCTCATCATCATGGGCCTGCTGACGATCCTGCCCAGCCTGATCCTGATGATGACGAGCTTCACCCGCATCCTCGTGGTGTTCTCGATCCTGCGGCAAGCGCTGGGGCTGCAACAATCGCCGCCCAATCAGGTGCTGGTCGGCCTTGCGCTGTTCCTGTCGTTGTTCGTGATGTCGCCGACCCTCGACAAGGTGAACGCCAATGCCATCGCCCCCTATTCCGCCGGGCAGATCAACGCGCAGACCGCGATCGTCAAAGCTGGCGCCGAATTCCACAGCTTCATGATCCGCCAGACGCGCCGCGCCGACCTGTCGATGTTCGTCGATATGGCCAAAAGCCCCAAATTCAACCGGCCCGAGGATGTCCCCTTCTCGATCCTTCTGCCCGCCTTTGTCACGTCGGAGCTGAAAACCGCGTTCCAGATCGGCTTCATGCTCTATCTGCCGTTTCTGGTGATCGACCTTGTCGTCTCGGCGGTATTGATGAGCCTTGGCATGATGATGATGAGCCCGGCGATCATCTCGCTGCCGTTCAAACTGCTGCTGTTCGTGCTGGTTGACGGCTGGGCTCTGTTGATGGGCAGCCTTGCTGCCAGCTTTGGTTAGGGGCGCCGCGATGGACGAAACCCCCGCCATGCTCGCTCTGGCCGACCGCATGTTGTATGTGGTCGCGCTATGCGGCGCGCCGGTGCTGTTTGCCAGCCTTGCCGTTGGCCTGATGGTCAGCATCTTTCAGGCCGCCACCTCGATCAACGAACAGACGCTGACCTTTATCCCAAAAGTGATGGTGACCGCGCTTGTGCTGTTGCTGTTTGGCGCCAGCATGCTCGGCATCATCGGTGATTTCGCCAAGGATATTTTCGCCACCATCGCCCATCTTGGCGCTGGCGCCGGGCAATAGGGGCATCAAGCGATGATCTCCTTCGATTTCGGCTTTGGCCCGCTAGAGGCTGAGTTCTGGCGCTGGATGTTCCTGATGACGCGGATCGGCGCGGCGTTGATGGCGGCGCCGTTCTTTGGCACAACCAATGTGGCGCCACAGGTGCGCGTGGTTCTGGCCGGCGCGATCAGCCTGATGATCGCCAGTTCGACCAATGTGCAGGCGCCCGAACACCTGTTTTCGCTGGCCGGCATGTTGGCCGTGGCCGGCGAAATTCTGGTCGGTACGTGCCTCGGCTTTGTGTTGCAATTCGCCTTTGCCGCGCCCGCGATTGCCGCTGAATTGATCGGCGGCGGCATGGGCATGGGCCTTGCCGCCACGATCGACCCGCAAAACGGCGGGCATTCGCCGGCGCTCGGGCAATATTTCACCGTGGTTCTGACGCTGATCTTCTTTTCGCTCGGCTGTCACCTGCAATGGATCGCGCTGGTGGTCAAAAGCTATACGGTGTTTGCGCCCGGCCATACGTGGATCGGGCCGGATCGGATCATGGAGATCCTGTCCTATGGCAGCACGCTGTTTGCCACCGCGCTGGCGATGGCCTTGCCGGTGACGTTGATGCTGTTGCTGATCATGATCATGGCGGGGGTGATTTCGCGCTCGGCCCCAGCGCTCAACCTGTTTTCGCTCGGTCTGCCGGCCAGCATCGTCGCGGGGTTTGCCGCGCTGATCGCGACCGCGCCGATGTTGACCGACCGCATGACCCAATTGTCCGCCGATGCCATTGCCGCCGCCGCGCGGCTGATCGGAAGCTGACGCATGGCCGAGACCGCCGGCGAGAAAACCCTCGCCCCAACCGAAAAGCGGATGCGCGAGGCGTCGAAGAACGGCGACGTTTTGCGCTCCAAGGAATTGACCGTCGCCGGCAGCGTGTTGATCGGCGCGATGTTTCTACGAATGGGCGGCCCTTGGCTGCTCTCGGCGTTGACCGACAGCATGAAGCTGGGTTTTACCTGGGACCGTGCCGCGATCGAGAATTTCGCCCCATCGAAAATGGGCTTGGCGATGGGGATGCGCGTTGCGCCGCCCGTATTGTTGCTGGGTCTGATGGTCAGCGCGATGTCGATACTCACCCAACTCGGGCCCTCGGGCAGCGGCCGGTTCAATTTCGAAAATATCCTGCCCAAGGCCAGCCGGATAAATCCGATGTCCGGCCTGACCCGCATGTTCGGCCCGAACGGCTGGATCGAGGTGGGCAAGGGGCTGATCAAGCTGCTGCTGCTTGGCTCGATTGCCTATCATTGGGGCAAATCGCTCATGACCGGAGTGCTCGAATTGGGCGCGGTAGGCCTGGCCGGGCAACTCGCCTTTGCGTGGGAGGCACTGACCAGCCTGTTGTTCCAATTGGCGGGCGGGCTGATAATCATCGCGCTGATCGATTTTCCGGTGCAATGGCTGCGCCGGATGCGACGGCTGCGCATGAGCCTTCAGGAAGTGAAGGACGAGCACAAGGAACAGGACGGCAGCCCCGAGGCCAAAAACGCCCGCCGCCAGCGCCAACGCCAGATCGCCATGGGGGCCATCGCCGGCGCCATGAAGAAGGCGCAGTTCGTCGTCACCAACCCGACCCATTTTGCCATCGCGCTGACCTATGACCCCGAATTGGCCCCGGCGCCGATCGTGCTGACCAAGGGGCGCGGCGAAAAAGCCGCCGCGATCCGCCAAATGGCCGCCGAACTCGAACTGCCTTGTCTCGAATTTCCGGGCCTGGCACGCGCGCTCTATTACACCACCCGCGAACGCCAGGTCATCCGCGAGGAATTGTTTGTCGCGGTCGCCGGCGTGCTCGCTTTCGTCTTTGCGCTGAAACGTGGTGAAAAGCGCGACATACCGGCGGTCGAGATCCCCGTCGCCCTGCGTTTCGACGCCGACGGCCGCCCCGATCCCCACGATCACCATCCCATCACACCGGACACTTAAGTCCGCGCAACCAAGGTCGTTCTTGTAACCATGACCACCTCCTCTGTCTCATCAAGCACAACGGCCACGACCAATACGGCGGTAGCCGCCGCGACCACGACGACGTCGGATACCGCGTCGCTGGGCTCGGCGCTGCTGACCGCGATGGGGGCGGGCGGAACCGGGACCGACATGACCAACATGGCGACCGAAATCTCGGCTGCGGAATACATGACACAGACCTCCGCGCTCACCACGCAACAGGCGACGGTGACGACGCAGATTTCCGAAGCCTCGCAGCTGAAAAACGACCTGCTGACGCTCAACTCGTCGCTGTCCAGCCTGATCGATGGCAGCAATCTCATTCCCTCGCCCACCGTCACGAACGCTTCGGTGGCCAGCGCCAGTCTGCCCATCGGGTCCAGCGGATCGACCAGCAGCTATTCGCTGGAAGTGTCGCAATTGGCCCAGCCACAGGTTCTCAGCTCGGCAAGCCTGTCGAATTCGGTCGCGCTGAAGGGTGGCACGATGAGTTTCGCCTTTGGCACCGTCAACACCACCACCAGCGGCGGCACCACGACCAGCACCTTTGCGCGGGACACCACCAAGGCGTCGGCATCGGTCACCATCCCCGATGGCGCAACGCTGGCCCAGGCCGCCAGCGCGATCAACGGCGCGAACATCGGCGTAACGGCCTATGTCGCGACCAATGCCAATGGCCAGCAATTGGTCATCAAAGGGGCACAGGGGGCGGACAGCGCCTTCACCATCACGTCCGCCGACAGCACAACCGCCGCCTCGACAGGCACCAGCCTGTCGTCGTTGGCCTATGACCCCGCGGCATCGTCCAATGCGACCACGCTGGTGCAAAGTGCGATGGATGCCGCCTACAAGCTGGATGGCATCAGCCGTACCAGCGCCACCAATGCCATCACCAGCGCGGCCCCCGGCCTGTCGCTGACCCTGACCGGAACCAATGTCGGCGCCCCGACAACGATCACCTATTCTGATCCGTCGAGCAACATTACCTCGGCAATGACCAATCTGGTGTCCGCGCTGAACAGCCTCGTTACCGAAATGAACACCGACACCTCGGCCTCCAGCGGCAAGCTTTACAATGACCCCGGCGCCAAGGCGATGTCGCGGGCCTTTGGCACGCTGACCGGGATGACCATCATGCCCAATGCTACCGCGGGCCAGCCCCAAACGCTCGCCGACCTTGGCGTATCGATGGACAAAGACGGCAATTTCAGTCTCAATTCGACCATTTTGCAGACCGCACTGGCGGCCAATACCGGTGCCGTTGCGGCGATGTTCACCAAGGGCGTGAACGGGATCTATGGCACGCTCAACACGATGATCACCAATCTGACGACATCGACCGACCCCGGCTCGCTGGATGGCTCGGTCACACGGTATACCGCGCTACAAACCAGCCTGACCACCCAACAGAGCAATATCGCAACGCTGCAAAGCCAGTTGCGCACCCGCCTCGTCAGCCAATACGCCGCCGCCAATGCGTCAGTCGCCGCCTCAAACTCCACGCTCACCTTTCTGAAAAACCAGATCGCGGCGTGGAATTCGACCAGCAGCTAACAGGAAGGGTTGCTCCATGCTCTCCCAACGCAACCCCGGCGAGGCCTATCGCCGCGTTGATTTCGACGCCCGCATCTCTGGCGCCAATCCGCGCGAATTGGTCCGTATGTGTTATGAACAGCTGATCTCGGCCCTGGGCGGCGCACAATTGGCCCAGACGCGCGGCGACAACCAAATGAAGAGTAAAGCGCTAACCCGCGCCATTTCGGCGCTAACCGCGCTGCAGATGGGCGTTTCGGGCGACACTTCGATGGCCGATGCGCTGCTTCATATCTATACAGCGGCCCGTCGCGCGGTGTTGGACAGCGTGCTGAGTTTTGATGCGGAAACGATCGCTCAGGTTCGGCAGGATTTTATTGATATCGCCGAAAGCATATCCCAAATCCCGCACTAACCGGTTACGCGCGATGCGCCGGATCGGCAGGCGCGCCACAATGACGCGAAATGAATTGGCCGCCGCGTACATCGCAGAAAAGCGCGCCCCATCCGCAATTCTAAAATCGAAACAATGAACACGCCCCTGTTTGCGCAGATTTAAATCATTCGAAATCGATCAAAGTGTGTTTTTACGTATATACACTAGGTCATTGCAAATCAAACTATTTTGGATCGAACGGTAACCCGAAACGGAGCAAGTTTGCGTCCAATGTCTAGGCAGTATTTGCTAGGCATTAACCGTAAGCAATGGGGGGTAGGGTTAAAGTGAGTAATGGGACCAGCCTTTTTCTTGTCGACGGTGATGTTCGACGTCGGGCCGCAATTTCGCATTGCCTCGCAGACAGCAGCATCCATGTTGAACCGTTTGAAGATGCTTCGGAACTGATCAGCCGCTGGCCGAAATCCGGGCTGTTGCTGGTTCATGATGATGGCGTCGCGATCGGCGCACTATTGGGCCAGATGGGCCGGCTGGGACAATGGCTGCCCGTGATCGGCTTTGCCCAGGCCCCCAGCACCCGAATGGTGGTCGGTGCCGTCCTGGAAGGCGCGATCGACTACATTTCTTGGCCCTTCACCAGCGAAGACATCGCCAAAGTGGTGGCCGATGCAGAGGCCAAGGCCGAAGTGTTCGGCAGCGCCAAACTGCGCGAGGCCCTCGCCCGCAGCCGGGTTGATCGCCTGACCAAGCGGGAGCGCGAGGTCTTGACCGGCGTCGCAGGCGGCATGTCCAATCGCATGATTGGCGAGAAACTGTCGATTTCGCCCCGCACGGTCGAAATCCACCGCGCCAATATGCTAACCAAAATGGGCGCCAACCACACATCAGAGGCGATCCGCATCGCCATCGAGGCCGCGCTGGTCAACTGACACCGGGGCGGGGCGCATGATGCGGCGGCGCCACCGTCGCCCCGTCCGTCGACTCTAATCCGTCGCGATTTCCGCTTCTGACGAGCGAACACGGATAAAGGCAACACGAGGCCGGCCGCCCCCATCACGGAGGCGGCCAAAACAAGCTTCGACTCTTTATCTGCGTTCCGACGCAACCGCCCCTCCTGCGTTGGAGCGCCTTGTCGTCAGACCTGCCAAGGGCCTCGGCCCGTGGCATCTAACGCCGCTTCCTGATGGGGAACATTTGGTCCCCGCCCGGAAGCGGCTTTTCTTTTGCGCCAAAACTTGACACGAAAAACCCCTCTGCCGCGGTGGGGGCAGAGGGGCCTTGTCGGGCCGACGCCGATCGTCGCGGCCATGATCAGGCCTGGTTACAGAACCCCAAAACCGCCGCGCCCAATTCATCGAGCGGCAACGTCTTTTCGGCGGCACTGGCGGCAATCGCTGCGGCGGGCGCTTCGCCCACGGTCGCCGTCGCGGGATCTTCGGCCAGCGTCCGGCACCCGGCATCGCGCATCATCCGCAGGCCCTTGGCCCCATCGGCGCCCATGCCCGTCATCACCGTACCCACCGCCGGGACACCCGCCCGGGCAATCGTGCCGAACAACAAGGTGGCCGACGGGCGCGCGCCATCGACGGGATCGCGCATCACCATGCGCAGCTTTGGCGGGCTGCCCGGTTCGAACACAACGTGTTTTTCCGGGTCGGCGGCGACATGAATGGTGCCTTGGGTCAACGCGGCGCCATCCTTGGCGGGCAGGATCTTGCACTTCAATTCGCTCGACAGGTGATGGATAAATGTATCGACCAGTGCCGGTTCGCTTTGCAGCACGATGACGGTTGGCGGGCAATCGGCTGGAAACTCGGCCAGCATCTGGGTCAAGGCATCGATGCCGCCCATCGATGTGCTGAACGCGGCGTAATGGCCGTTCCAGGTGAATTGCGTTTCGGTCCGCGTTTCGCGGTGAACCGGCTTGCGGTGGCGGACGTTCGAATTGGCGGCAGCCAGCACGATCTTGCCCAGCTTGCCCACGGTCTTGGCGAATTGTTCTGGGGTGGCCTTCAACGGCTTGGGGAAACATTCCACCGCGCCCAGTTCATAGGCCTTGAGCGAAGTCTCCGTACCGCTTTGCGTCAACGACGACAGCATGACCACGGGCAACGGATTGGTCTGCATCAACTCGGCCAGAAACTCGATCCCGCTCATACCGGGCATTTCCACGTCAAGCGTGATCACATTGGGCTTCAATTCGGCAATCTGATCGCGAGCTTCATCGGCATTGGCAGCGGTGCCGATAACGGTCACGTTGCGTTGCTGCTCCAGCACGTCGGAAAACAGCGCTCGCATGGCGGCAGAATCATCCACAACCAGCACCCGTGCATCGTTCATTTCGGCATACCCCGTCTGAAATCCAAATCATGGCCGCGTGGGCGGCTTGGTCTGCCTTTACGACACAAGTTTGAAAGCAAATGCCCGCCCGTTCTTAGGCAAACCCACCTAAGCCGCCCTAATCGGCGCTTCGCTTTCGAGGCCTATTAGGCGTGCCTTCGGCAAAATGGGATGACACCCAATAGCGCCAAATCCAAATGCAGGGACGCCCCATGAATATAGCGCGCAAAAGCCAGATCGGGGCGGTGGTGATCATTTCGGCGATCATCATCACGTTCATCGTCGCGGCATTGGGGATCAACCGCATTCGGTTTGGTGGCGGGCTGCACCATCGCAATCAACAGGTCAGCGATTTTATCGCCGATATTTTGCCGCCGCCCGAATATGTTATCGAGCCGTTCCTCGAGGCGTCGATTCTGGTGCAAAATCCCGACGCATTGATCGATCACCGCGAAAAATTGAAGCAATTGGAGCGCGATTTTCACACTCGAGCCGAATTTTGGCGCGCTTCGGACCTGGACGACGACCTGAAACAGAAGCTGTTGAGCGAGTCCAATGCCTCGGCCACGCAGTTCTGGACCGAATTGGATGGCCGTTTTCTGCCGGCACTCGAACACCATGATGCCGCGACGGCGCAGGCGTCCTATCGCACGCTGACGGCGATCTATACCACTCACCGCGGCCAGATCGACGCGGTGACCATCGTGGCAAACGGGCGCCAGACCGAATTGCTGGCCAACAGCGGTACGGCATTGACGATTGTCGTCGTGGTGCTGGCGGTGCTGGGCGGCGGGATCCTCGTGTTGGTGGCGGGCGCGGCATGGGCGCAGCGCGAAATGGCTCTCAAACCCATGGCCGACACCGCCGAGGTGATGCGCCGGATGTCCGATGGCGACCTTGGTGCAGGCGGCGTCACCGTGCACCGCAGCGACGAAATCGGCGACATGACACGCGCAATCGAAGTGTTCCGCGCGACCGCCCTGGCGCAACGCGCCGCGACCGTCGAACAGGAACGCATCGTTACCGCAATGTCGCTCGGGCTGGATGAATTGGCCGCCGGCAATCTGTTGTACAGCATCACAGCGCCCCTTGCGCCCGAATATGAACAACTGCGCGCCAGTTTTAACCGGACGTTGGCCGGATTGTCCGACGTGATCGGCGGCGTCGGACGCGCCGCCCGGCGGGTCGATGGCGGGGCGGCCGAAATCCGCAGCGCCTCCAATGATCTGGCCGGGCGCAATGAACGCCACGCTGCCAATCTGGAAGAAGCGGTGTCGGCTATGGACCAAGTGACCGAAATCATCCGCGACAGCGCGGGCTGCGCGCTCATCGTGCAACAATCGATCGCCGAGGCGCATCACGAGGCCGAAGAAGGCGGGCAAGTCGTCGCCCGCGCGACCAAGGCGATGGCCAAAATCGAACAATCCGCACAGGAAATCGCGCAAATCACCAATGTCATCGACAGCATCGCGTTTCAAACCAACCTGCTGGCGCTGAACGCCGGGGTCGAAGCGGCCCGGGCTGGCGATTCGGGCAAGGGGTTTGCCGTCGTCGCCAACGAAGTGCGCGCCTTGGCCCAACGATCGGCCGATGCAGCCAAGGACATCAAGGCATTGATCTCCACCTCGACCCAACAAGTGTCCGGCGGCGTGGCGCTGGTGCGCGAAACCGGTGACCTGTTGGCAAAAATCGTCACCCGCGTGGGGGAGGTCAACGAACAGATCGGCGGTATCGCCACCTCTGCCGATATGCAGGCGACCAACCTGTCGATGGTGAATGCCGCCGTCGGCCAGATGGATGCCATAACCCAACAAAACGCCGCCATGGCCGAACAGGCCACCGCCGCCGCACGCAGCCTGGCCGACGAAGCGGGCGAATTAACGCGGCTGATCAATCATTTTCAAGCCGGCGAGTCCGACCGCCCACCGGCGCGGCCACAACGCTTGCACGCCGCGCCGCCCGCGCGCGAATCGATTGCGGTCCCCTTTGCTCGGCCGTCGCGCCGCACCGCCGCGCCGCCTTCAACCTTCGGCAATTTGGCGATGCAGCCGTCCGCCGACGATTGGGACGCGTTTTGACCGCTATTTCCCCGCCGACGGTCGGATTGCCACGGGGAAATACAGACCTTGTCGCAAACAAGAAGTTGCCGTCCGGGCATTACAATTAACCACATGCTGCCCCTGACTTCCCCGGGTGCGAGGCTGGCTCTCGGCCACCGAAGGCGCCGGTTGGCGAGCAGGAAATGGAGACGATGATGTTGGACTGGTTTGAGAAGGAAGCCCCGATCCGGGCAAAGTTCCGGATGCTGCTGATGATACTGTCGGCCATCGCCACGTTTGGCGGGTTGGCGACGGTACTGGCAGCGTTCGGGGTAGTGTCCGCCCCGGTCTCCATCGGCATGGCCGTCGCTACCGTGGCAGCGATGATGCTCGTCGTTTCGATCGCCGCCGCCCGAATCACCACGCCATATGTCAACACGGTCGGCCGCATGGAGGCGCTTGCCGCCGGCGATCTGACGTCGGCGATCCACTACACCGACTATCGCGATTGCGTCGGCCGGATGACCAAGGCGATGTTCACCTTTCGCGCAAACGCCTTAGCCGTGCGCGAAGCGAGTGAAGTGCAACAGCGCATCGTCAATGATCTGGGAAGCAGCCTCAAGGCCTTGGCCGCCAACCGGCTCGATTGCCAGATCCGCGCCCCCTTCCCCACCGGCTATGAAGAGCTGCGTCAGGATTTCAACGCTGCGGCCCACTCGTTGGTCGAGGCGCTCGACGCGGTGCGCAACAGCGCAAACGGCGTGTTGAACGGTGCGACCGAGATCCGGTCGGCCTCCGACGACCTGTCGAATCGCAACGAGCAACAAGCCGCAACGCTGGAGGAAACCTCCGCCGCGATGAATCAGGTGACCGAAGGCGTCAAGGAAAGCGCCAAAAACGCCGCCGAAGTCCAAAAATCGATCACCGAGGCACATCAGGAAGCCACCGCGGGCGGCGAAGTCGTGACCCGCGCCATCGAAGCCATGGCCGCGATCGAGCGCAGCGCGCAGGAAATCAGCCAAATCATCGGCGTCATCGACGGTATCGCATTTCAGACCAACCTGCTGGCATTGAACGCCGGCGTCGAGGCGGCGCGGGCTGGCGATGCCGGCAAAGGCTTTGCCGTGGTCGCCAATGAGGTGCGGGCGCTGGCCCAACGGTCGGCCGATGCGGCCAAGGACATCAAGGCGTTGATCACCACATCGACCGAACAGGTTTCGGGCGGCGTCAATCTGGTCCGCGAAACCGGCAATTTGCTGGGCAAGATCGTCGGCCGGGTCGGGGAAATCACCGGGCTGGTTGGCGAAATCGCCACCAATGCGACGGTGCAGGCCAACAGTCTCGACATGGTCAATTCCGCCGTCGGTGAAATGGACCGCGTCACCCAGCAGAACGCCGCGATGGTCGAACAATCGACCGCCGCCGCACGCAGTCTGGCCGATGAAGCGCGCGAGTTGAAAACCATCGTCTCGCGCTTTCACACCGGATCGCATTCGACCGACCTTGGCGATGCCGTGCCCTTTATGCGCAGCAGCCAGCGTCGCGCCGCCCAAACGCCAGCGCCAACGCGGCGCACGGCACCCGCCCCCGCCACGCGCGGCAATCTCGCGCTCAAGCCTTCGGCGCAGGCCGAAAACTGGTCTGAGTTCTGACGGCGCAGCCGGACACTGGAAGGAATTGCCCAATGCGCACCATTACCCTGCCGGCCCGATGTGACCGCGCCGCCACCGAAGTGTTGTTGCCCGAATTTCAGGCCGCGCTGTCCGGCGACATGCTGTCGATCGACGCCAGCGCGACACAGCAAATCGGCCAGGCCATGCTGCAATTGCTGATCAGCGCCCGCCGCACTGGCGAGGGCGCCCATATCAAACCATCGCCCGCTCTGCGCGAGGCGGCCCGCCTGACCGGCCTCGAAGGCGCGCTGTTCGAAGGGAATGTCGCATGACCCCCGAGGAAATTCAGGGCATATTTTTCGTCGAATGCGAGGAATCGCTGGCCGCCGCCGAACAGGGCCTCGCCCAGTGCAAGGCAGGGACGCAGGAAGCCGACACGATTAACGCGATTTTCCGCGCCGTGCATTCGATCAAGGGTGGCGCCGGTGCTTTCGGTTACGAAGCATTGCAAGCCTTTACCCATGTGTTCGAAACGCTGTTGTCGGACGTGCGGGAAAATCTCGTGCCACTGACGCCCACGTTGATCGACTTGCTGTTGCGGGCGCTCGACGTGTTGGCCGACCATGTGACGGCGGCACGTGAAAGCGGCACCGCGCCCGAAGACGCCGCGCTGCTGCGCGAGTTGGAAGGCGCGATGGCCAATGCCGTTGGACAGGCCTGCGCCGCTGCGCCCACCGCGCCGGAGCCGATCGCCAGCCCCCCGTTCGACGACGAGGACGAACTGACCAGCGACTTCGATCTGGACATGATGCTCAACGACCTCGCCGCCGCGCCACCGATCGACGAAGCAATGGCGGCCGAAGCGCCGGATGGCTGGCAGGTCCACTTGCGCCCCCATGCAGGGGCCATGCGCAATGGCGGCGAACCCATTCTGTTGCTGCGCGAACTCGTCGCGTTGGGTGCGGAATGCCGCGAATGCGACATCAGCGCAGTCCCCAGCCTCGACGATTTCGACCCGCATCAAGGCTATCTCGGCTGGACCTATATCGTGCCCGACGATGTGTCCGAGAGCGCGGTGCGCGACATCTTTGACTTTGTGGGCGATGATTGCCCGATCGCCATGGGCCCGGGCGCCACCATTCCGCCAACCCAGATCGACAAGCCCAAGGCCGCGCCGGTCATCGCCGCCGCACCGCTGGCAGCGGTAGCGCCCAGCCCCGTGGCCAAACCGGTCGCCGCGCCCGCCGTCGCCGTACCCGCTGCGCCCAGCGTCGAGGCGGCCGCCGAACCTGCCGTGCAGGCCAGCAATCCGGCGCCCGGCTCCGCCCCGCCAGCCGCCCCCGCCCCCGGCCAATCGATCCGCATCGACCTGATCAAGCTCGACAAATTGATCGACACGGTGGGTGAACTGGTGATCGCCCAGGCGATGCTGGCGCAACGTTTGCAGACCGAAGGCATCCAGTCGAACGAGGAGCTGACGCTGCTCGAAGGGCTGACGCGCGACATTCAGGAAAGCGCCATGTCGATCCGCGCCCAACCGATCGGCAGCGTGTTCAGCCGGGTGCCGCGCATCCTGCGCGAACTGGCGTCGAGCACGGGCAAGCACGTCAATCTGCAACTGGTCGGTGAAACGACAGAGCTCGACAAGACCGTGATCGAACGGTTGGGCGAACCTTTGACCCACCTTATCCGCAACGCGGTCGACCACGGCATCGAAAAGCCTGAGGACCGACTGGCGGCTGGCAAGAGCGCCGAGGGAACGCTGACCTTGGCGGCGGAGCATCGCTCGGGCCGCATTCTGATCCGCATTGCCGACGATGGCGCCGGTATCAACCGCGCCCGCGTGCTGGCCAAGGCGGTGGAAAAGGGCCTCGTCGCCCCCGACGCGCAATTGTCGAAGGAAGACATCGACAACCTCATCTTCGCCCCCGGTTTTTCGACCGCGGCGACCATCACCAACGTGTCGGGCCGCGGCGTCGGCATGGATGTCGTGCGCCAGAATGTGAAGGATCTGGGCGGCCGCATCACTATCGAAAGCGAAGAGGGCAAGGGCACGACCTTTACGCTCACCCTGCCGCTGACGCTGGCGATTTCGGACGGCATGATCGTCAAGGTTGGCGATCAAACGCTGGTCATCCCGCTGACCCATGTGGTCGAAAGCTTGCGCCCCGATCCCAAGGATGTCCAAGGGCTGGGCGCCAATCGCCAGATGTTGAACGTGCGCGGCCGGTTCATTCCGGTGGTGTCGGTCGGCGACGCGGTTGGCGCGCATGACGCGATCAACATGCCGCATGAAGGTGTACTGATCGTCGTCGATACCGAAAGCGCGGGCCAAGCCGCCTTGTTGGTCGACAATATCTGGGACCAGCGGCAGTTTGTCATCAAGAGCCTCGACACGCATTATCGTAATGTCGATGGCGTGGCCGGGGCAACGATCCTTGGCGATGGCCGCGTGGCGTTGATCCTGAATGTCGACACGCTGGTCGCCAGTGCGGTCGCACGCGGCATGGGGCTTGAGGCCGCATGAGCCTCGCGCCTGACCTTGAACACAGCTTTGCCGCCAAAATGCCCGGCATCAGCCCCGGCGTCTATGACGAACGGGACTTTCGGGCCGTGGCGGCAATCCTGCACAAGGAGGCGGGCATTCTGCTGCCGCCGGGCAAGGCGATGCTGGTCTATTCGCGCATCGCGCCGCTGGTCCGGGCCAGCGGGCGGGGCACATTTTCCAGCTATATCCAGCTGATCGAATCCGATGCCGACGAACGCCGCAAGACGGTCAACGCACTGACCACCAACCACACGTTTTTCTATCGCGAAGCGCACCACTTCGAACATTTCGCGCATGAAGTGCGGCCCCGCATGCTCGACGATCTGGCGCATGGCGGATCGGCGCGGATGTGGTCGGCCGGATCGTCCAGCGGCGAGGAAGTGTTCTCGCTGATCATGACCTTGCTTGGCCCTGACCGACAGGAAGGCATGGCGATTGCCCGCCGCGACATCCGCATTCTGGCCAGCGACATTGCCGATCACGCGCTGAAAAAAGCGGGCGAAGGCATCTATGACGGGCGCGATTCCTCTGGCCTGCCCGAAGACCTGCGCCGCGCCTGGACCACCACGCAGGGCGGCAACATGGTGATCGCGCCCGAGGCCCGCGCCATGGTGCAGTTCAAGCGGCTCAACCTGCAAGGCGAATGGCCGATGCAGCGGCAGTTTCAGGTTATCTTCTGCCGCAATGTGATGATCTATTTCGATCAGCCGACCAAAGAGCGGCTGGTGTCCCGTTTCGCCCAGGCCTTGGTGCCGGGCGGCTATCTTTACATCGGCCACAGCGAACGCGTCAGCGGTCCGGCCGAAGACTTGCTCGAATCGGTCGGGCCAACCATTTATCACAGGAGGGGCCGGTGACGATCCGCGTTCTGATCATTGACGATTCGGCAACCATGCGTGCCGTGCTGGCCGCCCGGCTTTCGGGCAATCCCGATATTCAGGTGGTGGGCCTTGCCTGCAATGCCGCCGAAGGGCGCAATCAGATCAAGGAACTCGAACCCGATGTCGTGACGCTCGATATCGAGATGCCCGGCATGAACGGGCTCGATTTCCTCGACAAGATCATGACGCTGCGCCCGACGCCGGTCATCATCGTGTCGGGCCTGACCCAAGCGGGCAGCGATGTGACCGCCCGTGCGCTGGGCCTGGGTGCGGTCGATTGCTATTGCAAAACCGACTATTCGGGCAGCGCCATGCAGGATGGCGGCAAGCTGGCCGGCATGGTGCGTCAGGCCGCGCAAGTGCGGGTCCGCCGCCGTGCGCCCGAATTGCAGCACATCGCCGCCCCGGTCCGCGCCGCGCGCCAAGACACCAAGGTCATCGCCATCGGCTCATCCACCGGCGGGGTCGAGGCGTTGCAGGTCTTGCTGCGTTCGTTCCCCGAGGATTGCCCGCCGGTAATGATTGTGCAGCATGTCGATGGGCGTTTTACCCCGGCCATTGCCCGTTCGCTCAACCAGGTGTCGCCAGCCACGGTCCTGCTGGCCGAAGCCGATATGCCTCTAAAGCCCGGCCATATCTATCTGGCACCCGGCGACGACCGGCACCTGATGGTCGCCGGCACCAAGACACTGCACGCCAAATTGCGCCCCGGCGACCCGATTTCCGGCCACCGGCCCAGCGTCGATGCGTTGTTCATGTCGGTCGCCCAACGGATCGGCCGCGATGCCATCGGCATCCTGCTGACCGGCATGGGCGCCGATGGGGCCAAGGGCCTGTTGGCCATGCATCAGGCCGGCGCGCTGACCATCGCGCAGGATGAGGCGAGCTGCACCGTGTTCGGTATGCCGCGCGTCGCCATCTCGCTGGGGGCGGCCAATGTCGTGGCGCCCATCGGCCGCATCGCCCAACACGCGTTTAACTGAGAGCGCACTGGCCATGTCCTTTGAAGCCCCCTTTTCGGCCACAGCCATGACGCGGATCAACATCCTGCAAGGGCAGGCCCGCGTATCAGCCGGTCCGCGGGTGGAATTTTCCACGGTGCTGGGTAGTTGCGTCGCGACCTGCCTGTTCGACCCGGATATCCAGATCGGCGGCATGAACCACTTTTTGCTGGCCGAGCCGCCACCGGGGGCCAGCACTGGCGATTTCGACGAACATTACGGCGTCTATCTGATGGAATTGCTCATCAACGAGATGCTGGCGAACGGCGCGGCTAAGTCGCGGTTGCGCGCCCATCTGTATGGCGGTGCCAATCTCAACGCCGGTTTGGCGCGGATCGGCACCAAGAACGCCGCCTTCGCGCATAGTTTCCTTGCCAGCGAACGGATCACCGTCGTGCGCGAGGATCTGGGCGGGAACAACGCCCGCCGCATCGATTTCCGCCCGGCGCATGGCCAAGTCCGTTGCCGGACCGTCGAAAACACCCTTGTCGCAGATACCCGTCCCACGCCCCGTCCGTCGCTCAGCCGCGGCGATGTCGAATTGTTCTGATGAAAGCGAGCCCCGCCATGAGCAAAACCACCCGAATTTTGACTGTCGATGACAGCGCGAGCATGCGCGCGCTGTTGAACCATGCGCTGACCAGCCAAGGCTTTGACGTGGCCCAGGCCGAGGATGGCGAAGTCGCCCTCGAATGGCTGGCGTTGAACGAGGTCGATGTTGTCATCACCGATATCAACATGCCGCGCCTCGACGGCTTTGGCCTGATTGAAAAGCTGCGCGCGGGCAATCGCCATCGCGACCGGCCGATTTTGGTGCTGACCACCGAAAGTTCGGAAGAGAAAAAGACCCGGGCGCGGTCCGCCGGGGCCACCGGCTGGATCGTCAAACCGTTCGACCCCGAAAAGCTTGTCGCGGCCGTTCGCCGCGTCGCACATTGAAACCCAGCCGGAAGGAGTTTGCAACAATGCAACGTGAACTGATAACTTTCGAAGTTGGCGGCCAGGTGTTTGGCATCGACATCATGGCGATCCGCGAAATCCGCGCCTGGACGCCTTCGACCCGCTTGCCGCATGTGCCGCATTATGTGGCTGGCGTCGTCAATCTGCGCGGGACGGTGCTGCCGGTGATTGATCTGGCCGCCCGCCTCGGCTGGGAATCGACAGAGCCAACCCCGCGCCACGCGATCATCGTCACCCAATTGGGCAATCAGGCGTGTGGCTTGATCGTCGATTCGGTCAGCGACATCGTCACCGTATCGAGCGAAGCGATGCAACCGCCCCCGGTCACAGCCAACGACAGCATCATCACCTTCCTCGAAGGATTGGCCGCCATTGATGACCGCATGGTCATGGTGCTCCACCTGGCAGCGCTGGGCGATGGGGCGGAATTTGGCGAGGCCGCATGACCGATGACGCTCGCATCGCGGCCCATTTGACCACGGTGGCCGATGTCCTCGACGAACTCGCTTGCGAGATCGAGGACCTTGGCACCACCTTGTGTATGGATCCGGCCATCATCCAGAACCATCTCGCCACGCTGCAATCGATCGACCTGATCGCGCAAAAGCAACGCTGGCTGGCGACGCTGTTACAGGCGGATTGCCCGTTGACGGCGGTGAAAACCATCGGCGTGGAGGCTTTGAAGGCCCGCTTTGCCTCGCCCAACGCGTCGCACTGACCCGATGTTTTTTTCCGCGATCGGCCTCATGGCATCGATCGCGGAGGAATGCCTAGGGCATTGACGACGCCCTGCTAACCTTGCCCCGCTATAGCTGGACAGCACGAAAAAAGTCAGCCTGGTCGGAACCCCAAGTCGTCGGCCAGCATCTTTTTCGGGTTCAGACTTGCCCCAGCCGCCTGGCCCTCCCCCGGCTGGGGCAATTTTCCGCTCCACCTTCGCATCGGCTACCGCGCCCTAGTGCAACCGCACGCCAGCGGGCACTTGCCATTGCGTCACCCCCTCGGCCCTGTCGCCACAATTGGCCACTGCGCCCTGGCGTTGCTTGGCCGCCTTGCGATCCGCGCTGCTGTCCATCATCGCCTGCGGGTCCATTTCGCGGCTGACTTCGACCAGGCAGGCGACCATCGCGGAAAGCAGCGCCAGGGCCGAACTTTCCGCCTCGGCGGTGATTTCCTCGTCCATGCCTGGCAATACCACCGAAGCAAGGCACGCACCGCCGCCCGACCGCGACAGAATATAGCCGCCCATCTCCGGCACCAGGCTCATCGCCGCGCTGTCATAGGCGCCCAGCCGCAACAGGCCTTCAAATGTCGCGCGCGGTGGCAAATGGTTGACCAAGGCGCTCCAGTCCTCTTCCTGATTGTCCGGGGCCAGCGCCAACAACCAATGCGCCAATCGCAATTGCTGGGCCTCATCGCCGGCATCTGCCATCGCGCAATCGCGGCACAATTCGGCCAGACGCAAGCGCCACTCACCGGCGGTCATCGCCAGAGTTTTATTCGAGATGGAGTTTTTCTGTGTCATGTCCGGGATGTCAGCCCCAGACCGCCCAGGGTCAACGCGGTCCCAATCGGCCGACCTGCCCCACCTGTCCCATCGCGGGACCTTGTAGGGATTTATACATGCACACACCACCGGCGCTGTCGCTAAACGGGACAGCCGCTGGGCCAAACCTTTACGCCGATACCTTTCCCGCGGCGGTGTGGCGCACAAAAACCGGCCTTGCACCGTTAATTCCGTTTCGTGGCTGCCCAAGCGCGATTCAACTCGGTAAGGACCGATCAAACGATGTATTTATACTAGGAATTCTTTGGACCATGTCCCAGCGCTCGCGCTCGCGCCTTGCCCGATTTGCCCTGTGCATTGGCCTCATCGCGACGGCGCTGGCCGGTGGCGCACAGGCGCGCGGCATAGTGTCGCGCGGCGCACCCTCGGGCAACGGGGCAACGGCGAACGGACAGGTGGCGCTGACCTTCGACGATCTGCCCGCCATCGCGCTCAGCAAGGACGAGGCCTATGTCGAGGATATCAACCGGCGCCTGCTGGCCGGGCTAAGGCGCCATCACCTGCCCGCCACCGGCTTTGTCAACGAATACAAACTCGACGACATGATCCGCCCGCGCCAGATCGCGATATTAAAGGCGTGGCTCCACGCGGGCATGGATCTGGGCAACCACACGTTCAGCCACGAAAGCCCCAATGACATCGGCGTAAAGGCCTATATTGACGATATCGCCAATGGCGAACTGGTGACCAAAAAGCTGCTGGCCGCGCGCGGGCGGCGCGATCGCTGGTTTCGTGCGCCCAATCTCGAAACCGGGCACCCGATGGCCGCCAAGCAGGAGATCCTCGATTGGCTGGCCACGCATGGCTATCGCATGGCGCCGGTGACGATGAATGCCACCGACTGGCAATTTGCCGAACCCTATGACGATGCGGTGCTGCACCACGATGCCGCCCGTGCGGCGCGCATCCGCGCCAGCTATCTGGCCTATACGCGGGAAATGATCGGGTGGTACCATGATGCGTCGGATGTGCTGTTCGGGCGGGACATTGCCTATGTCATGTTATTGCACACGACACGGCTGAATGCCGATTGCATCGACGATCTGGCGGCCCTGCTGCGCAAGGCAAAGCTGCGGCCGGTCAGCCTCGATACCGCCATGCGCGATCCGGCCTATCGGACGCCCGACCGCTTTGCCGATGCCGACGGCGTCGACTGGATGGAACGCTGGGCGCAAACGCTGAACAAGACTTTGCCGTGGGACAGCTTTCACGACGTTCCCAAGGACATCCAGAGCGAGTACGATAAGGTCGACAAGGACCGGGCGTCCACCGACGCCGGGCAATAGGAGGTCACAACCATGGGCTGGTCATTGACGCTGGGCAGCATCAGCGGAATCCGGGTGCGGATCCATTTCACCTTCCTGCTCCTTTTGGCATGGGTCGGCCTGTCGCAATGGCATCAGGATGGCGGCAATGCGGCGATGATGGCGCTGGCCTATATCCTGTTGCTGTTTGCTTGCGTGGTGGCGCATGAATTTGGCCATATCCTGACTGCGCGGCGGTTTGGGGCCGAAACACTGGATGTCGTGCTGTTGCCGATCGGCGGCGTGTCCCGCATGAAGCAGGTTCCAGAAAAGCCATCGCAGGAATTGTTGGTGGCCGTGGCCGGGCCAGCGGTGAATGTGGTGATCTTTTGCGTGTTGATCGCGGCGATCGGGCCCAACGTGATGGCAGCGCAGATCTCCGCCGCGGCGCAGGGGGCCGGGCCAGAGCTGCCCTTGGCGACGCAGCTGGCCATCGCCAATCTGGTATTGGCGGCGTTCAACCTGTTGCCAGCCTTTCCGATGGACGGCGGGCGGGCGTTGCGTGCGCTGCTGGCGATGCGGTTGGGCCGGCTGCTGGCGACCGATATTGCGGCAAAGATCGGGCATTTTCTGGCGCTATTGCTCGGGGCCTATGGCCTATTCAACGGCAATCCGCTGTTGATGCTGGTCGCAACCTTTATCTATTTCGGGGCGAGCAGCGAGGCGAATGGCACACGGTTGCACGCTTTTGCCGACCGGGCGCGGGTGCGCGATGCGATGATCACGCGGCTGGGGCAATTGGGGCCGACGGCTGTTCTGGGCGATGCGGTCGATCTGTTGGTGCATTCGACCCAGCATGACATCCCGGTGCTCGACGCCATGGGTAAGCCGGTCGGCCTGTTGACCCGCGACGCGATTGCCCGGGCATTGCACAGCCATGGCAGCAACCATCCCGTCATAGATGTCATGCAGCCCGGCCTGCCCACGGTGGAGGACAACGCCTCGCTCGACGTTGCCTTGCGTTTGATCGAGACGAGCGGTGTGTCAGCGGTGGCGGTTGTCGATGCCCGAGGCGCGCTGGTTGGGCTGGTGACGATCGAAAGCCTTGGCCAAATGCTGATGCTGTCGCGGCAAAATTCACAATAAGATTGGATGAGCAAAGCTGACAGCGATCCGTCGGCGTTGCGCATCCGCCTTGCTATCGACCTGTCACGGCGCCTTCGCGGCAATCGCCTCGATTTCCACCAGCGTGGTCGGACGGCCCAGCGCCGCCACTTGCACGGTCGAACGCGTTGGCTTGTTCGGCTGTTCGGTGGTGCCAAAGAACGTCTTGAACACTTCGTTCATGCCCGGCGCATCCATGTGCCCGCCCTTGTCCGCCACCCCGACCAGAAAAACATTGACCTTGACGATGTCCGACAGGCTCCACCCCATGCCTTCCAATTGCGCCTTCATCTTGGTCAGGATGGATTTGGTCTGAGTCGCGGTATCGCCAAATTCCTCGGGCTTGGACGGGTCGATCGGCGATGCGGTGGATCCCGACAGGTAGAGCATCCTGGACCCTGCGGGCAGCATTGCCGTGCTGGCGATAATCGCCGTCGGGCCGGACGCGGTACGCTCAATAGCGGGCTTGGCCACGGGCGTTTTCGCGTGCCCCTTGGCCATGGCCGGCGTCACAGGCAGCGCCAAGGCTGCACTCACCATGATCGTCGAGAGCGTTTTCAATGTCATCTGGTATTTCCATTCTGGAAAATCGGGCGCTTTGGGCTTGGCAACATCGCGGGGTAACATCGCGGGGCCGCACTCGTCCTGCGACCGAGATTAGCACCGGAAGCCAGCCCGCTTGCCCATACGCCGATTTGCGTACAGGATTTGGCCGGCCGCCGATTACAGTCGGGATCAGCATTTCGGAGGCCTGCTTTCACGCTTCCCTCACCGCAGGATAAGGAAACCTAAATGTCCGCCAAACATCTGATCACGGCCGGTCTTGCCGCCCTGCTCTCGACCACGCTGGCGGCGGCGCCAGCCTCGGCGCAGGTGACGCGGATCAAGACCAATCCCAACGCAGTGATTCTCGATGGCGTGCGCATCGCCGCCGGGACTGACCTGTATTTCTTGTCCGGCCAGCTCGCGGCGCCGCTCGACCCGGCAAAGCCAATGGGCCCGGCCATGACGCCTGACGATTTCGGCGACACCAAGACCCAGACGATCAGCGTGCTGAACAAGATCAAGGCACAGCTCGCCTCGCAGGGCTATGCGATGTCGGATGTGGTGAAGATGACGCTGTTCATCGCGCCCGATCCAAAGCTGGGCAAGATGGATTTCGCCGGCGCCAATGCGGGCTTCAAGCAATTCTTTGGCACCGCCGAAAATCCGAACACCGTGGCGCGTTCGGCCTTTCAGGTGGCCGCGCTGGCCGCCCCGCAATTTCTGATCGAGATCGAGGCGACCGCCGCCAAGGCCCCCGCCAAGTAAGCGCTACGCCAGCGCCGGTGCTCGCGGGCACTGGCGCTGGCGACCACGCTAACCGCACGCTATGGCGGGCTTATTGCGGGCTTATTGCTCGATGGCACGAATAGCGATCGCCGCCGCAGCAGAGCGTTTTTCAACGCCCAATTTCACATAAATACGCTCGAGATGCTTTTGCACGGTGCGCGGCGAAATGCTCAGCACGTCGCTGATGTCATTGCTCGCCTTGCCATAGCCCACCCACAGCAGCACTTCGGCCTCGCGCTGGGTCAATTCGAGTTGATCGCGCAATTTGGCGACATTTTGCTCATGGCTGATCTCGTTCAGCCGGATCAGCACCTCATTTTCCCGATAATGCGCGATGATCACCAGTTCGAGAACGCACTCGCCCTGCTCGACTTTGGCCGCCGTCCCCGGCCTGCCCCCGCGCGACAACAGGCGTTCGACCAGCGTCGACACCTCGACCGGCAACGGATTGCCGTCGCGGCTCCAATCGGGCGCGATACGCAAAATCGCCTGTTCGGCGCGCGGCGTACACCACAACATGCGCCCCTGCGCATCGGTGGCCATCATCAACCGGCCGGTGGCGTCCAGGCTGGCGACGCTGGCATGCATCGCCCGGCTTTGCGAGATATGGACGCGGACGCGGGCGATCAGTTCCATCAGGTTGACGGGCTTGCGAATGTAATCGACGCCGCCCACCTCGAACGCCTCGACGACATGTTCGCTCTCGGTCAGGCCGGTCATGAAGATCACCGGCACATTGGCCAATTCGGGGCGCTTTTTGATCCGGGCAGTGGTTTCAAACCCATCGATGCCCGGCATGACCGCATCCATCAGGATCATGTCGGGCAGGATATGGTCGAGCAAGTCGAGAGCGGCCTCGCCAGATGTGGCCACCAGCACGCTCAATTCTGCCCCTTCAAGGGCGGCGGTTAACATACGCAGCGAATCAGGTTCGTCATCGACGACCAGAACGGTCTGCGTGTGGGCGGGCAACGACATGGCCCCTAGCACTCCTCAACAATACGGGACATGCCCGGCAGATCGAACCGATCCAAACAGGCAAACAATTTATCGGCAAGCGGGGCGGTCGCGGGATGTTCGGCCAGATGGCGGATTTCCTGCTCGATACCACGGATATAGCCAATGCGCAGCAATTCGCGAATGCGGGCGGTATGGGCCTGCCTATCGGCATCGAGCGTCGGTGGGACAGGTTCGGCCGGCACATCCACCGCCGACAGCGCAGCCGTCGACTTTGGCACATCGGGCTCCACCGTCCAGGCAAGGTCGAGCAGGCCGCCGACCGTTTCGATCAACTGGTTGAATTCCACCGGCTTGACCAGAAAGTGATCATGTGTGGGCTCTTGCGTGTCGGGGCGGTGGAATTCCTGCGCATTGGCCGACAGCATCAGAATGCTGATAGCCTCGCCCATCCGTTCGCGCAGCCGCGCCGCCGTTTCCCACCCGGAAATACCCGGCATGGTGATGTCGAGGATGGCCAGATCAAAAGGACGCAACGTTGCATCATCGACATCGCCACCAATATCGACCAACGCCACAGCGGTCTCGCCATCGGCGACCGCATCGACCTCAAATCCCAGCGAACCCAACAAGGACGACAAAAAACGCCGCTGTTCTGCGTCATCATCGACCAGCAAAACCCTGCGTATTGGCCCGAGATAGCCTGACACCTGTCGCCGGGTCACGGGCTGACGATATTGCGAGGTCACTTCGCCCAACATCATCGTGACACGAAAACACGTGCCTGCTGGCGATGAGTCGGCGAGTTCGAGCTGCCCGCCCAGAATATCGACGACAGCCCGCGCGATCGAGAGCCCAAGGCCTGCGCCCGGCCGCGCCCGCTGGGCATCGTCACCGCCACGCTCAAAGGGTTCGAAAATCGCCGCCTGATCTTCGACACGAATACCAGGCCCGGTGTCGCGCACCTCGAAAATGGCGATCTGGGCGGCATAACGTACCGTCAACGTGACCGACCCTGTATCGGTATACTTGACCGCGTTCGACAACAGGTTGAGCAATATCTGACGCAACCGGTTCTGATCCATCCGCACCATGGCCGGCAACCGCCCCTTGGCCTCATAGATGAAATCGAGCCGTTTCGCGGTAGCACTGGGACGGACCATGCGGATGATCTGATCGAGAAACTGATCGAGCCGCACCGGCTCGACCTTGATGCGCAGCACACCATTTTCCACCTGCGCAATGTCGAGCAATGCCTCAACCAGGCTGGTGATGTGTTCGGCACAGCGGCGAATGACCGCGGCGGCCTCGATCGCGCCAGCGCCCTCGTTACGCCCAACCAGTTGCGCATAGCCATAAATGGCGTTGAGCGGCGAGCGGATTTCGTGGCTGACTGTCGACAGATAACGGCTCTTGGCAAGGTTGGCCGCCTCGGCGGTGGCCCTGGCTTTATCCAGCCGGGTGATCGTCTCGCCGTCGGCCGCGCGGGCACGCAACAGGCGCTGCCAATAACGATACGCCTGCAAACTGGCGCCACCGATGCCCAGCATAACCACCGATGTCACCACATGGAATGGCGTATCGTTCCAATGCCCGCGGCTCTGGGCCAAGGCCAGCAGGTCGACCAAACCACAACCGAACAAGACCGCACCAAACAAGGCGCCGGCGCGATCGCCGAGTCTGTCGACATCGCCCGGACGAGTGTCCGTCGATTTCAACGCCATGCCCCGGCCGCAATCGGTCGGGGCGCCGTCATCGGTGACGCAGCCATCACCGGCCTGCGCGTAGTTTGGTGTCGACCCATGCGATACGGCCTTGTACGACTTTTATATTGTGCAACTGCGAATGTTGCACGGTCGTCCAAATGTTGCAAGTGCCCCAATGGCCACGCAGATCGTCCTATATTGCCTCATTTCGACACGCCTGCTGGCGCGCCGCAGAGCGTAGGATCACCCCTTCGCAATTGCGAATTGGCGTCGATCCCCCACCATGGCAAAAGCGAACACCGCCAATGCGGCCACCACCCCGACCACGCCCGCGATCATGAACGCCGGGCCATAGCTGCCGGTCTCCTGCCGCACGAGGCCGGCGCCCAGCGCCGCGAATGCCGCGCCGACCTGATGGCCAACCGCGACCCAGCCGAACACGATCGGGGCCTCCCGCTCGCCAAAGGTGCGGTTGGCGATGGCGACGGTGGGCGGTACCGTGGCGATCCAGTCAAGGCCATAGAAGATGGCAAATGCCCCCAACCCCACCGGCCCAAAATTGAGGAACGGCAGCGCGATCAGCGACAACCCGCGCAACCCATAATACACCACCAGCAACCGGCGCGGATCATAGCGGTCGGTCAACCATCCCGATGCCGTGGTGCCGAACATATCAAACACCCCCATCGTCGACAGCAAGCCCGCCGCCGCAACAGGCGCAATGCCATGATCGCCACAATAGGCGATCAAATGCGTCCCCACGAGGCCATTCGTCGTCAGCCCGCAGACAAAGAACGTGCCGAACAACAACCAGAATGTCGGATGCGCCCGGACCCGCCACAACACTTGCAACGCCAACATCGCGCTGGCCGAAATGCGGCGCGGCGCCGGTGCATCGGGCGCCTCGCCAAAGCGGGTCGTGCCGACGTCCTCTGGGTGTTCAGGCACGAATATCGCCACGAGCGGCACCAGCGCAAGGCAGGCAATGCCCACCGCCATCACCACCGGCTGCCACGCGCCCGCCCGCGTCAGCCACGCAAGGAATGGCAGAAAGATCAGCGCGCCGGTCGCTGTGCTGGCCGACAGAATGCCCATGACCAGTCCCTGCCGCTTGGCATACCAGCGATTGACCACAGCCGCGCCCAGCACACTGGCCACAGCGCCACTGCCAAGCCCGGAAAACACGCCCCAACTGAGCAGGAATTGCCAGCTTTGCGTCATCCACTGGCTGGCAAACGTCGCCGCCGCCATGACTGTCAGCCCGGCCATCATCGTGCGCCGAATACCCACCGTCAGCATCATCGCCGCCGCAAACGGCCCCACCAACCCGTAGAGAAAAATCCCCAGCGCCGCCGTGCCCGAAATCGTCGCCCGATCCCAGCCAAAGTGCAGGTGCAACGGCAATATCAACACGCTGGGCGCCGAACGCACCGCCGCGGAGACCAGTAGCGCAAAAAACGTGACGGCGGTCACCGGGATCGCACGGTGGAGTTTGCCCATCACCACCACCGCGCCGGCATGGCGTGGCGGGACAATCGCAGGGGTTGGATGGCGGACGGGTTGGGGGAACGGGTCATGGTCCCGTCATGGCCAATACGATGGCCTGCCGTCAAGCACCCGACCGAACCAAACGCTTGTTCCAAAGGTCGCAAAGCCGTTGATACCTCGTCATGGATCGTTGATCGTGCTTGAATATGCCGGCAATCTCGCCGGCGGCTTTGCAACCGGCGGCCTATCCCATACAACCAGCCGGACCAGCCGCAGGAGGAGGCCCCCGCGATGCCAACATCCCCCACGATATCTGTGCCACAGGGCGGTGTGTTGTTCCGCCCGGGGCAGGACTGCGGTGGCTTTGTCGTGGTGCATTCGGGCACTGTGCGGGTATCGCTGACCGGCGAAAACGGGCGCGAGATTGTGCTCTATCGCGTGCGGCCCGGCGATATTTGCCTCCAGACCTTTGGCTGCTTGGTTCGGGGCACCAGCTATGGCGCCGAGGGCATCGCCGAAACCGACCTCCTTATCGAGATGATTTCGCCCGCCGCCTTTCAGGCACGCGTCACCAATGACCCGGCCTTTCTTCACATGCTGTTCGCCGCCGTCGCGCACCGCTTTGCCGATCTCGAAAGGTTGGTCGAGGATGTCGCGCTGACTGGCATTCCGGCACGGTTGGCGCGGGCATTGCTACGTTTGATCGACGCCAGCGGCAC
Source organism: uncultured Sphingomonadales bacterium (assembly GCA_903858875.1). Classification (GTDB taxonomy): domain Bacteria; phylum Pseudomonadota; class Alphaproteobacteria; order Sphingomonadales; family Sphingomonadaceae; genus Novosphingobium. Next base: position 14,175 of record CAIOKP010000266.1, on the reverse strand, counting down.
CGTGACCGCCACGCAAGAGGCATTGGCGACCGAGATCGGTTCTGCCCGCGAAGTCATCAGCCGGCAATTGACCGGTTTTGCCCGCAGCGGCCTGATTACCGTGGGGCGCGGCGCGATCCATGTGCTGGCCCCCGACGGGCTGCGGGCATTGGCCGGGACCGGGCTCGCCTAGATGTATTTGCGCGCCCGTGACCAAGTCACAGACGGGGCCAAACCGCCCTGCCATCATTGCCCCATACTACGAAGGGACTTTCGATGCGTAATGAAGGTAGAATTGATCGCGTGCTGCGCGTGATTGCCGGTCTGGTGCTGTTGGCACTGGTGTTTGTTGGCCCAAAAACGCCGCTCGGCTGGATTGGTCTGGTGCCTTTGTTGACCGGCTTGGTCGGCTTTTGCCCGCTCTATCGGATTCTGGGGATCAACACCTGCGCGCTCAAACGCTGAGCGAACAGGACGGGGGGGAGGATTACTCCACCCCGTCGCCCTTGCCGGTGACAAAGGCGCGGACCAGCGGATGGTCGGCATGATCCAGATCCGCTGCCGCGCCATGCCAAACGATTTTGCCATGATCCAGCATCGCAATATCGTCGGCAATCATCCGCGCCGAGGTCAGATCATGCGTGATCGACACAGCGGTACAGCCCAATGACCGCACCTTGTCCACGATCAATTCGTTGATCGCGCCCGCCGTGATTGGGTCGAGGCCGGTGGTCGGCTCGTCAAAGAACAACAGGCTGGGCGCGCCAACAATGGCGCGGGCCAGCCCTACGCGTTTTTGCATGCCACCCGACAGCTCGGCCGGATAGCGATCCGCCACCTCTGGCCCCAGTCGCACCAGCGCCAGCGCCTCGATCGCGCGATCCCGCGCCTCGCGCCGGGTCGTGCCATCGGCGTTGATCAGGCGGAAACCGACGTTTTCCCAGACCGACAGGCTGTCGAACAGCGCGGCGCCCTGAAACAACATCCCGATCCCGGCGAAACTCGCCCGCCTTTCGCGTTCGTGCAGGTGGGTCACATCGACGCCATCGAGCAAAACCGCGCCGCCATCGGCCCGCATCAAGCCCAGCGCGACCTTGATCGTCACCGATTTGCCCTGCCCCGACCGGCCGAGCAGGGCGAGCGAGCGCCCCTTGCCGACCGACAGGTTCAGCCCGTCCAGCACCTTGTTGGCGCCGAACCGCTTGGTCACATGGCGCCATTCCAGCTTGGCGGGGGCGAGGTTGGGTGTCTGGGTCATAGCCGCGCAAAAATGGAGGTGAGGACATAGTCGGCGGCAAGGATCAGCACGGCGGAGGACACCATCGCGGCGGTTGTCGCCCGGCCCACGCCGCGCGCGCCGCCCTGCGCATGATCGCCGTGATAGCAGCCCATCAAGCCGATGATAAAGCCGAATACAGCCGATTTGATCAGACCCGATTCGACATCCCACGACCGCAGGAAATCAATCGTGTTGATGATATAAATGCTGGGCGACAGGTCGATCAGCAGCTTTGACACCTGCATCCCGCCCGCGACACCGATGATATCGGCAATCAGCGTCAACAGAGGCAGCGATATCGTTGCCGCGATCAGGCGCGGCGCGATCAGATAGCGGCGCGGATCGGTGGACAGCGTGACCATCGCATCGACCTGTTCGGTCGCGCGCATCGCGCCGATTTCCGACGCCATCGCCGACGCCACCCGGCCGGCCAGCATCAGGGCCGCCAGCACCGGCCCCAGTTCGCGCGCAATCCCCAAAGCGACGATCTGTGGCATCACCGTTTCGGCATTGAACCGGTCGCCGCCCGAATAGATATTGAGCGCCAGCGCCGCCCCGGTGAACCACGCGGTCAGCCCGACCACCGGCAGCGACAGAAAGCCGACCGCCATGAACTGGCCCAAAATCTGACGCGGATACCATGGCGGGGTTACCGCCGCGCGGATGCCGCGCCCGGCAAAATTCGCCACCTTGCCAATCGCCGCCACGCCGCCCAGCGTCGCCCGCCCGATGGTCGCTACCAGCCCGATCACGCCGGTGGGCGCGCCTGCCTCCATCTTACTGGCCGCCCATATCGGGCAAGGCGGCCGGGGTCTTGGCCGCAGGCGTCGCGCTTGGGGTGGGCGCTGGCGCCGCATCATGCGGACGCATGACCTGGCCGATCAGGCCGAACAGGTCGACGGTCCCCTGGGTATTGCTGATTTCGCCACCGGGCTTCAAATTATCCGCCGCGCCGCCAGGCGCGATGGCAATATGCGATCCGCCCAGCAGGCCATCGCTGGTGATCTTGGCGGTGGAATCGGACGGCACCTGCACAGCCTGATCCATCGACACGCGAATCACCGCCAGAAACGTCTTGGGGTCAATCGTCACCGCCGAAACAGAGCCGACCTTCACGCCCGAAATCGTCACCTTGGCGCCCGGCTGCAACCCGCCCGCCTCGCCAAAGCGCGCGGTCAGGCCATAGGCGCCATGCGCGCCCCCCAGCCCCGCCACGCCCAACGCATAGGCCAGAAACAGCCCGGCAAACGCCAGAACCACAAACCCCATCAGCGTTTCGCCGAGATGTGCGCGCATAATCTTGTCTTGCCCCGGTATTGTATAAAACTCGGTCGTCACGCCAGCGGATCGCTCCGCCTTATTTCTTGGCGCGCAGAACCTCGCCATTGGTGTCATGCGCCAATTGATTGATCAACACATCAATCTTGCCACCGGCATTGTCGATGGTCGAGACAAAGTCCTGCTGCTCGGTAATCGCCAGCCAGACGCCCGACACTTGCACATCGACGACCTTCCACTGGCCAGCGCTGCCCAGCACGCGCCACACAACCGTCGTCGGCTGCTGCATTTTGCCGCCCGACAATTGCGTCGTCACCAGCACATCGCCCGGCTTGCGCACCAGCGAGGTCACCACGACCACCTTTTCGCCGTGATAATCGTCAATCCGCTTTTGATAGACGCCCTCGGCATAGGTGCGGAACACGGTGGCGAACCGCTGATACTGATCCGGCGTCACGGTGCGGGCATATTTGCCCAGCACAAAGCGCGTCACGCGGGGCACATCGACCAGCCGGTTGACGATGCCGCGAAACGCCTCGCGCTTGCCCTCGGTGCTGCGGCTCTTGTCGTTGAGCACGCCCAGCACATCGCGTGCACCGGCCTGCACATAGGCCTCGGCCCCGGCATCGCGCGTCGACTGGGCCATCGCCACCGTCGCGCCCAGCGGCGCTGTAGCGGCAATCACGCCCGACAGCGCCAGCGTGAGGGAAGCCTTCAGAAAACCGCGATCCATACCATACTCCATTCCATTTTCCGCTGCCGCCGCGCGCCGATCATGGTCCGCCCATGGTCTGCCCGGCGTCTTTGGTCAATTGCGCCCCGGGGAACTGAACGCCGCCCGAAGTGTTTTGATAAATCAGCGCGCCCGATCAAAAATCGGGCAACGCGGTCGCCTTACCCGTCGAGTCCTGAACAATGGCTGCACGTTGTTCGCCATAGGCCGCCCGGGCAAAGGCATAGGCGTCGGTGGCACCATAGACCGCCTTCATCGTCCCATCCGATTGCTGGCGCCAATTGACGCCCTCGGCGGCAAAGCGCCCGGCGCCGACGGGCGTCAGGATGCTGCCCAGTACAAAGCCCATCGGGTCGGTCATATTGTCGACAAACCGCCCAAACCCGTCGCGCACATTCGACGGCCCCAACAATGGCAACATGATATAGGGGCCCGGCCTTGCGCCATACCGCGCCAATGTCTGGCCGAAATCAGCGGTGCGCCGTGGCAGGCCCCCGGACGCCGCAATGTCAAACAGCCCCCCGATACCCAGCGTCGAATTGATCACAAAGCGCAGCCCGCTCCGCGCCGCGCGACCGACATGCAACTGGAGCAGCGCGTTGACCGTCGTGGTCGGCTCATCAAGATTGTAGATCAGGTTCGAAATATGCACGCGCACCACTTGGGGTGCGATGGCGCTATAGCCATGCGCGACAGGGGCCAACAGATGCCGTTCAAACGCAACATCCAGCGCAAAGATATCACGATTGGGTTTTTCCCAAGGGTCGCGCAGCAACATCAGTTCGGATGCCGGCGCCGCATCGGTCGGCGCTCCTTGATCAGGCCCGCCGGGGATCGCGGGCGCTGGGTGGGCCGTCGACTCCGGCGCAGCCCCCCCCTGATCGACCGGCTGAGCCTCGATATGCGCCCCCACCCCGTCCAGTGGGGCAGCAGCGACAGCCGGTTGCGGTTGCGGTTGCGGTTGCGGCACCGATTCTGCGGGCGATAGGCCCCAGGCCAGCACCGTCAGGGAAGTAATCAACATGGGTCTGCTTTCCTCAATGCTGCGACTGATTCCCCCGCGCGCCAAACAGCCGAACTTCAGGAGAAATACCAGTTTAAATTTCCGATTACCGGCGCCCAAGCCCAGCAGAGACGCCTGTGCAATCCGCAAAAGCGTCGCGAGCGCAGCCCGCCTAACGCGATACTCCTATCGCGCACCTATACGCACGTGCGGCGGTTTTACACCTTCTTTATATGCCGCCGCTAGCCAGTCCACGGAGGGGGCTAGGCCCACCGCTACGCCCTTGCCACCTTAGGTCGAGCCCGGCATAACCCCTAGGCTGCCCTACCAATTCTCAGCCCCCCTCCTGAACAAGCGACCCCCATATGCTGATCCGCGCCGGATACGACATCGGATTTATGACCGACCAAGACGTGCCAATGCTCGCCAATTTGAGCGTGCACGCCAGCCGTAACAAGGACCTGCGCACCGCCCAGCGCATTTTTACCACGCCCGATGTGCCGCTGTATGATTACGTCGACAGCTTTGGGAACATCTGCACCCGGCTGACGATCCCGGCGGGCGGCATCACCGTATCCTGTGGCTTTGTGATCGAGGATCCGTTCGAACCCGACGTGATCGCGCCCGATGCGGCGCAGGTGCCGGTGGACAAATTGCCAGACGACGCGCTGCTCTATCTGTTGGCCAGCCGCTATTGCGAGACGGACCGGTTGACCGATGTGGCCTGGGGCCTGTTTGGTCATCTGCCGCAGGGGTGGTCGCTGGTTCAGGCGATTGTCGATTATACGCACCACCATATCGGCTTTGACTATCAGGCGGCGCGCCCGACGAAAACGGCGTGGGATGTCTGGCACGAACAGGTCGGCGTGTGCCGCGACTATGCGCATTTGGCGATCACTTTGTGCCGATGCATGAATATTCCCGCACGCTATTGCACTGGTTATATTGGCGATATGGATATGCCGACGCCGGCGACAATCATCGATTTTTCGGCATGGTTTGAGGCCTATCTCGACGGCCAGTGGTATATCTTCGACGCCCGGCACAATCGGCCACGGCGGGGGCGCATCCTGATGGCGCGCGGCCGCGATGCCGCCGATGCTGCGCTGACCACTACGTTTGGCCCGGTGATGCTGTCTCGCTTTGATGTCTACACCGACGAGGACCGGCTGGGGATCTGATCGCGCCGGTGTGGGGATGGGCTTGCACTGAATTCGTGCCGGTAACCTTTGAAACCATGATATGCCCGCCCCATCATGGGACTTTGACGCAAGCGTCTCGTGGCTGAGGGATAAAACAGGCCCCCGCTTGATACAGGACCGCGCGAGCGATCCGCTAGGGAGCCGCAGTACCATGGCGAAATCACAAAAAAAGAGCACCCGCGAAATTCGCAAGCCGAAAGCCGACAAAGGCAAGCCCGCCGCGCCCGTCGCGCTGGCCGATACGTCGCAGGTCAACGCCCTGATGCGCAAACCCAAAGCCAAGGTGTGAGGAACGGCCTGCGCTGACGACGGGCTCGTGCCACGGATGCCTTTGCAATTACGTGAAAATGCGGTATTTCAACGTCATGCTTGCCCGCAAGCTGGACTGCATTTTCGCAATAGCATCCCAAGGTGACGAGCATGGCCGACGCCGAAAGCAAACGGGCCGAACGCAAACGGATCGCCGAGATGTCCAGCGCGCTCGGTTGGCGCGACTGGGGGCCGTATCTGTCGGAACGGCAATGGGGCACCGTGCGCGAGGATTACAGCGCCGACGGCGATGCCTGGGCCTATTTCCCGCATGATCACGCCCGGTCCCGTGCCTATCGCTGGGGCGAGGATGGCATCGGCGGCTTTTGCGATGATCGCCAACGGATCTGCCTGTCGCTCGCGCTGTGGAATGGCCGCGATCCGATCCTGAAGGAGCGGATGTTTGGCCTGACCAACACGCAGGGCAATCATGGCGAGGACGTCAAGGAACTCTATTACTACCTCGATGGGGTGCCGTCGCACGCCTATATGAAGATGCTGTACAAATATCCGCAAGGGGCGTTTCCCTATGCGGATCTGCTGGCGGTCAATGCGGCGCGCGGGCTGGATCAGCCGGAATATGAGCTGGCCGACACCGGGGCGTTCGATGGGGGGCGCTATTTCGACATCGCGATCGAATATGCCAAGGCCGGCCCCGACGACATCCTGCTGTTGATCACCGCGACCAACCATGGGCCGGATGCCGCGCCGCTACATCTGTTGCCGCAGGTGTGGTTTCGCAACGATTGGTCGTGGGACACAGGCCACGCGCGACCGCAAATGTCTGCCACCGGCCCCGGCGCGATCGCCCTCACCCACCCAGAGGCGGGCGATTTCCACTGGTATTGCGACGCCCCCGCCCCGCTGCTGTTCTGCGAGAATGAGACCAATACGGCGCGACTCTATGGCGTGGCGGCGCAGGGCTGGTGCAAGGACGGCATCAACGACGCGGTGGTCGATGGCCGCAAGGCGGCGGTCAACCCGGCGCAAACCGGCACCAAGGCCGCCGCGCATGTGGCGATGTGCCTGGCACCGGGCGAAAGCCAACAGGTGCGAGTGCGGCTATGCCCCCACGCGACAGACGCGCCATTTGCCGGTTTCGACGCCATCGTCGACCAACGCCGGGGCGAAGCGGATGACTTCTACGCCACGCTGCAAACCGGCATTACCGACCCCGACGCGCGATTGGTGCAACGCCAGGCGCTCGCCGGGATGCTGTGGAGCAAGCAGTTTTATGGCTATGATGTCTGGCGCTGGCTAAACGGCGACCCGACCCAGCCCGCGCCGCCGCCCGAACGACGGGCTGGCCGAAACAGCGCGTGGCGGCATCTGGCGATGGGCGATATCGATAGCCACACCGGCGGCGATATTCTGGCGATGCCCGACTGCTGGGAATATCCGTGGTTTGCGGCGTGGGATCTGGCGTTTCACGCGGCCACCTTCGCGATCATCGACCCCGAATTTGCCAAGGCGCAATTGTTATTGCTGACACAGGCGCGCACCTTGCATCCCAATGGGCAAATGGCGGCCTATGAATGGAACTTTGGCGACGTTAATCCGCTGGTCCACGGCTGGGCGGCATTGCGGGTGTTTGCGGCGGACCGGGCGGCGAATGGTCAGCCCGATCACAGTTTCCTCGCCCGCATTTTCCAGATGCTGGTGCTCAATTTCACGTGGTGGGTGAACCGCGAGGATGCCGAGGGCAACAATATCTTTGAAGGCGGTTTTCTCGGGCTGGACAATATCGGCGTGTTCGATCTGCGGCTGCCATTGCCCGGCGGCGGGCGGTTGGAACAATCGGATGGCACCGCATGGGCGGCCGCATTTGCGCTTGATCTGATGCGGATGGCGATCGAATTGACGGCGCTCGATCCGCGCTATGAGGACATGGCCACCAAGTTTTTCGAACATTTCATCTATATTTCGGCGGCCTTGCACGGCGATGGGGTGCGCGGTGCCAACGGACTGTGGGATGATCAGGATCAGTTCTACTACGACGTGCTGAATGTGCCGGGGGAGCCGCCGCATATGTTGCGCGTCCGCTCGATTGTCGGCCTGCTGCCGATCCTCGCCAGCGCGGCGCTCGATATTGATCTGGAGCGGGATCTGCCGAAATTCGCCGCGCGGATGCACTGGTTCACCCGGCACCGGCCCGATCTGGCCGAATTGGTGTCGCATTGGGAAACGCCGGGCCGCAATGGCGCGCGATTGCTCTCGCTGCTGCGCAAGAGCCGGTTGAATGCGCTATTGACCCGGATGCTCGATTCAGAGGAATTCCTGTCCGATTTCGGCATTCGTTCGGTGTCGAAATACCACGCCGCGCACCCCTATGTGTTCGACCAGGGCGGCGCGGTGTTCGAACTCAACTATGAACCCGGCGAGGGGCAGACGCGGATTTATGGCGGCAATTCGAACTGGCGCGGGCCGGTGTGGATGCCGATCAATTTCCTGCTGATCGAGGCTTTGCGTGCGCTGCATCGCTATTACGGCGATGATTTCAGCATGGCGGTACCCACCGGCAGCGACAATGTCCTCACCCTTGGCCAGATTGCCGAGGCGTTGTCGGCCCGGCTGCAATCGCTGTTTCTGGCCGATGCCAAGGGGCGGCGCGCGTTTTTGGGACCGGACACGCTGGCCCAAGCCGATCCAGCCTTTCACGATCTCGTCCAATTCCACGAATATTTTCACGCCGAAACCGGCCAAGGTCTGGGCGCCGCGCATCAGACCGGCTGGACTGGCCTGATCGCCGTATTGATCGCCGAAACATATCAGGAGCAGCGCCCATGACCGATGCGTTATCGCCCCCCGCCTTTGCCATGCCCCGCTTGCTCGCGGGGCAAAAGGCGCTGGTTACCGGGGCCAATTCGGGGATTGGCGCGGCGGTGGCGCTTGCGCTGGCGCAGGCGGGCGCGGATGTCGCGATCAACTACGTCGCCGGGGACGACGCGGCGCAGGCGGTGGTCGACCGCATCACCGCGACCGGCGTTCGGGCCAAGGCCTACAAGGCCGATGTGTCCGACGAAGCGCAAGTCACCGCGATGTTTGCGCAAGTTGTCGCGGATTTCGGCACCGTCGATATCCTCGTCGCCAATGCCGGCCTGCAACGTGATGCGGCCTTCGCGTCGATGACACTGGCGCAGTGGAACACCGTGCTGGGTATCAATCTGACCGGGCAATTCCTCTGCGCCCGCGCAGCGGTGCAGGAATTTCAGCGGCGCGGCATAGTGCCGGCCATTTCGCGCGCGGCGGGCAAGATCATCTGCATGAGTTCGGTCCACGAGGTGATCCCGTGGGGCGGCCACGTCAATTATGCGGCGTCCAAGGGCGGCGTAAAACTGATGATGGAAAGCATGGCGCAGGAATTGGCGCCGCAGCATATCCGCATCAATTCCATCGCGCCGGGCGCGATCCGCACGCCGATCAACACAGCGGCGTGGGAAACGCCAGAGGCCTATGACAAGCTGATGACGCTGGTCCCCTATGGCCGGATTGGCGAGCCGGAGGACATCGGCAATGCTGCGGTATGGCTCGCCTCCGACATGGCGGATTATATCGTCGGAACGACGCTGTTCGTCGATGGGGGCATGACGCTCTATCCGGGCTTTTCAACCAACGGGTAAAGCCGCACCGGGATCAGAACCCGGCGTGAAACCTTGCGCCCACAACATTGGCCGGGCCACGATCGCGGTTATAGCCGGGGTTGGTGATGCGTTGAAAATCCAGCGTAATCGCCGCCCAACCGACCGGGCGAAAGGCGTAATAGGCCTCGATGATCTGTTCATCGCCCGGATGCGGCAAGCGCCCATCACCGACCAGCACGCTGATCCCGCCCGCCGCCAAAAAGCGTTGGTGCGCCGCCGAAATGCCATTAACGACGCCCGCAATCGCCAGCGTATCCTGTGGCCGGCCCCAAGCCTTGCCCTTTAATGCGGCGCCGATGGCGAATGTGCGGTCGATATCGGTGAAATCATAGGTCTCGATCGCGCCGTCGGTGGTGCCGGCACGGACAAACACGCCCAGATTGGCGGTCACATCCTGTTCGCCATTGAACGCGACGCCGGCGCGGCTCATGCGGCGGCGAGTCAAGGCCAGATCGATCGGTTGCCCGGTGGTGGTGGCCAGCGCCACCGCATCGTCAAACCGGCTGAACTGCCCGCGATTGCGGAACAGGGTCAGGCGCAACGTGCCATCACGCCCGGCGATATGGTGGCGATGTTCGCCCTCGACTACGATCTCGTTCTGGCTGAAATCGCTTTCCAGCGCGACGCCATTGGGCACCCGCGACAGGTTGAACAGCCCGGCCCGCGCCGTCCATGCGCCCTGATACCATTCGGCGGCGACGCCATAGGAATAGCCCCAGGCGTTCGCGGCGTAATCATAGCTGCCGGTATCCGCCAACGACCAGTTGAGGAAATCGCCGCGCGGATCATGGGCAAATTTGTTGGTGTCGAACACATCGCCAACGCCGATCTTGCCCGCGGTGATGACAATCCGATTGGCCGTCGTCGTGCCGCGCAATTGGTTCGCGCCGGCATCGAGCGCCAACGCCGCGCCGCCCAGCGCAATCGTCTGGCGCGCAAACAGGCGTTGCAGTTTGAAATAGGGGTGCTTGTTGCCGACCTTATACGCCTCTGCGCTGGGGAAACCGGCGGCGCCCAGTGTGTTGGACAGACCAAAGCCCTGATCGATCTCGGGATTTGCCCAGATTTCGGCACCGTCCCAAGGGCGAAGGCCGATATCCAGCGTGACGTCGACCGTCTCCTGCGTCTGCCGCGGCGTCAACGAATTCGCGCCAACATAGGGCGAGGCAAAATCGCCAACGTGTTGAACGGTCAACGTCGCCTGCCCATGGACGGCATAGGCCTGCGCCTGGGCCTGCGCCGGGGCCGGCTGCGCAGCGGCGTCCTCGGCCCGCGCCGGCGCGACAGCGAAACCGGCCATGGCCAGAGCAACCGAAACAGTTTTGAAAGTCGTATAAGGCACGCAACGCTCTCCTTGCACCGGCTTTAGGCATGAAATATGACAAGTCGGTCACAAACAGAGCCGATTCCGCCAGGTTCGAGGCCCCCCGACGCCTGCGCCCCTATTGCCAAGAGAGGGCCGATATCAACCCCTAACCATCCCGCCAGCGCGATTACCGGCTCCGCGCCAACCGCACCAAGGCCTCATCCAGCGTCGAGAGGAACCGGGACCTGTCGACCTTGCTGAACGGCGCCGGCCCACCGACATTGTCGCCGCCCGCGCGCAAATCGGCCATGATCGCCCGTGTCGCCACGGCATGACCAATGGAGGCGGAGGTGAACGGCTTTCCGGTCGGGCCGATCACCTCGCCGCCCAATTTCAGGCAGCGGTCCGCCAGCAGGATGTCGGCGGTGATCACAATCGACCCCGCAGCGACCCGCTCGACGATCCAGTCGTCGGCGGCGTCGAACTGATCGCCCACAACCTTGCGGGTGATGCGGGGGTGGAGCGGCACGCGAATCGGGCTGTTGCTGACCACCACCACCGGCACATCATGGCGCATCGCCACCTTGTAGGTTTCGTCCTTCACCGGGCAGGCATCGGCATCAATCAGGATTTGGATCATGCGACCTCATAGATCAAATGCCCGATGTTGACGACCGCACTTGTGACGCCGGGCGCCCTAGGCCTGTGGCGCGACGACCAGCACCATAAAGCTGCCGGGGGTCTGCTTGCCGCGCTTGGCGCCGGGTTCAGGCGCGGCAAAGGTTGCAACGGGCAGATAAATCCGCCCATCGCGCGGATCGAGAGCCCCGGTCCTTGCGCTGATTTGAGTGGGAATCGTGCCGACCACCGCGATATGGCGAGCATCGCCAATCGAAATCGCCACCAATGTGCCCGACCCCCCGCAAGGGATAAAGGCCATCCCACGCTGTTCATCGACCAACACGGCATCGGCGCCCTTGCCGGTATCCAGGTGGCCGACGACGCGCCCGCTGACCGCATCGACCACCATCGCGACGCCATTGGCACACGCAGAAATCAACCGAGTGCCGTTGCCGACCAACGCCAGCCCCGTCGGCCCCGTGCAACCGGGCAACGCAATCTTGCGCAACAGCTTGCCCGCTTTCAGGTCGATCTCGGCAATCGCATTGCCATCCTCAAGGTTGACGAAGGCCCGGCCCTTGCCGTCCGGCACTGCGAATTCAAGGCCACCTGCCAGCTTGAAGCTGTTGACGACCTTGTGCGTCACGGCATCGATCTGGGTCACGGTGTCATTGCCGGGGCTCATCACCACGACGCGTGCCGTGGCGCGATCATAAAAAGCGGCATCGGGCTTTACGCCGGTGGCGACTTCGGTCTGTACCACGCCGGTGGCGGCGTCGATAAAGCGGGTCGTGCCGGTCTTGCCATCGGTTTCGACCACGGTCTTGCCGCCATCGATCGCCATCGCCTGATGCGCGCCATTCGCCGGCGCCAGATTAACCGCTGCGCGGGTCGCGACATCGACCGCCAGAACCGCAGTGCCATGCGCCACATACAACTTGCCCGTGGCCGCATCAAAGCTCGCATAATCCCAGCCGCCATCGGGACCGGCAATTTTGTCGACCACGCTATAGGCGGGCGCTGCCTGCGCGGTCGCTGGCAAACTGGCCAGCGCAACGCCAGCGAGCAGGACAAAGGCGGATTTGATCATTGCGGGGCGTCCTTGATGCAGAATGGGCAGCGGGTTGGGCAAGGGATTGCCCGACCCGCCTATCCATTGCAATTGTTTCGTTCCCGCGACAGCGTGGCTTCAGGCCAACATCGCCTTTACATAGTCCGGCCGCAGCGGGATACGCCGCGCCGCCCGCCCCGTGGCGTCCAAAAACGCCCCGGCGATCGCGGGCGCCGCCAGCGCATTGGCGCTTTCGGACCCCTGGCCATAAATCTCCGCCCCCGGTTGCGGAGCCACCACGATCTTGAGCTCCGGCATTTCGCTGATGTTGAGGATCGGATAGGTCATCCAATCCACGCTGGTGATCGCGCCGATGTCGAAACTGACTTCCTCATGCAACGCCTCGCTGACGCCCATCAGGCACCCCGCCTGCGCCTGCCGCTTCAATTGCAGCGGGTTCACCACGATGCCCGGATCGGTCACCAGCGTCATGCGTTCGACCCGCACCTCGCCGGTTTCGGGCACCACCGCGATATGCGCGGCGCAGGCCCAATAGCCGTTGTCGCGCAACATCATTGAAACGCCGCGCCCGCGCACGACCTGCTTGCCATTGTGGCGCGCCGTGGGGGCGGGCGACGGGCGCGTGTCCCAGCCGCTTTCCGCACGCAACCGTTCCAGCACAGCCTTTACCCGCGGATCATCGGTATGGTCGATACGGAATTGCAGCGCATCCTTGCCCGCCAAAGCGGCGGCCTCGCTGATCGCCACTTCGCGCGGGAAATTCTGCTGGAACTGGATCGGCGTGCGCATCGAATGGTCGCGCAGGCCGACGTGGATGGGCGATTCCTTTTCGCCGATCTGGGCCATGCCGCGCCCGGTTTCCGCCACATTGGGCACCGTGCCATAGACCCAAGTGTCCGAAATACCCATTTTCGCGGTGTGAATCGGCGATGGATTGGTCGGGTTGGGCGAATCAATCGTCGGCAACCCCGCCAGCAAGGCACCAATCGGGCGGTCGTCCTGCATCGGCGGGCCGGAATGCGTCGCCTCATAGCTGGCAATATGCCCGCCCGCGTCCAGGCCGATGCGAATATCGGCCATCATGCACGAGGATTGCGTCGACCACGCCATGTCATCGCCGCGCATCCATTGCACCCGCACCGGCACGCCCAGCGCGCGCGACAACAGCACCGCCTCGTCCTCCGACCCGGCATTGCCCCCGTTCGAGCGGCCGAAATGCCCCGGCCCCGGATAGGTGCGGATCACCACCGCATCCTCACCCTTACCGAGCATCTTGGCGATGGCCATGCGCAGGAACTGTGCATTTTGCGTGTGGGTATGGACCGTCACCGACCCATCGGCCCCAACATCGGCGAGCGAGACCGTCGGCCCGATCGGCGCGTGTTTGAGATAGGGCACGAAATAGGTCGCCGCCTGGGATTTGCCCGCAACCTTGGCCGCCACATCGCCCTTGCTGGCCTTGCTTTTCGTGGCCGGAACCGCGCTCCAATCCACCTTATGCGCCAGATGGTCGGCCAGCTTGTCCGATCCGGGCAAGCCTTGCCAATCGCTCCATTTGGTGTCCGCCGCGACGGCCTGTGCGGCCTGTACCGCTTGCCATTCATCGGGCGAGACCGCCGCCAGCAGATTGCCCACCTGCACCAGTCGCGCGCCCGGGAACTGCGCCGTATCCAGCTTGCCCGCCGCGACCAGCGTCGAGCCGAGCGTCGCCGGATGGATCACACGGGCATGCAACATCCCGGGCAATTTGAC
>CAIOKP010000265.1 GCA_903858875.1 uncultured Sphingomonadales bacterium | reverse complement strand
GACCATGCACGCTGCCAAGGGGCTGGAATTCGACCATTTATTCCTGCCCGGCTGGGAAGAAGGCGTGTTCCCGTCGCAACGTTCGCTCGACGAAGGCGGCCTCGCGTCGCTGGAGGAGGAGCGCCGCCTCGCCTATGTCGCGATCACCCGGGCGCGGCGGCATTGCACCATCCTGCACGCCGCCAACCGCCGGATCTATGGGCAATGGACCAGCTCGCTGCCCAGCCGATTCATCGGCGAATTGCCGCCCGCCCACATCGATTCCGAAACCACCATGACCGGCGGCGCATCGTTATGGCGCGCGCAATGGAGCGAGCGCGATGATCCCTTCGCGCATCTCGCCCGCGACCCGACGGCCAAAACCGAACATCGCGGCCCCGGTTGGCAGCGCGCCGCGACTCACTGCGACCCCACGCCGCGCCGCATCCCCGAGGCAACGCGCAGCGCGGCCAGCCTTGTCGCCAAACCACGCCGTGACATCACGCTCGGCGCTCGCGTTTTCCATGAAAAGTTCGGATATGGCACCGTCGCGGCGCAAGAAGGCAATAAGTTGGAAATCGACTTTGAAACAGCCGGGCGCAAGCGGGTGATGGACAGTTTTGTGAAAGTGGGGGGGTAGGTTTGCGCGCGATCGCCCTCAAACCTACCGCCGCCCCTGCATCAGGCTAGACAGCGCTTAACCCTGCCTTACCGCCCCTTCCACGCCGCAGCCCGCTTCTCGACAAACGCGGCCATGCCCTCGGCCTTGTCCTCGGTCGCGGCCAGGATCTGGAACAGGCGGCGCTCCAACAACAACCCTTGGTCGAGCGTGGTTTCATAGGCGGTGTTGACCATTTCCTTGTTCACCATTGCGGCCATGCGCGGCATCGCGGCGATCGTCCCGGCGGTCGCCAGCGCATCAGCCAACAGGTCGGCCAACGGCACAATGCGCGACACCAACCCGGCGCGTTCGGCCTCCTCGGCGCCCATCATCCGGCCGGTCAGGCACATTTCCATCGCCTTGGCCTTGCCCACCGCACGGGTCAGGCGCTGCGATCCGCCCATGCCGGGCGCAACGCCCAGCTTGATCTCGGGCTGACCAAATTTGGCGGTGTCGGCGGCAATGATAAAATCGGCCATCATCGCCAATTCGCAGCCCCCGCCCAGCGCAAAGCCATTGACTGCCGCGATCCATGGCTTGCGGGTCGGCTTGACGATCGCGCTATTCCACGCGGCGAAAAAATCCGCCAAAAAGAAGTCTGCGGCAGGCTTGTCGGCCATTTCCTTGATGTCGGCACCGGCGGCAAACGCCTTTTCGCCAGAGCCGGTCAACACCGCGCACCCTTGAGTCGCGTCGGCCTCGAACGCGGCAAAGGCTGCGGTCAATTCGGCGCAAACGGTGGAATTGAGCGCGTTCAGCGCCTTGGGCCGGTTCAGCGTGATCACCGTTACCGCACCGCGGGTTTCGACCAAAATCGTTTCAAAGTTCATAGCGGTTTCCATTCTTCCAGCGGGGATAGCGGCGCGAATATATCATCGAGCAGCGATTGCGACACGGCCTCTGGTGTAGCGGGCGACCATTGCGGGGTATTGTCCTTGTCGACGATCACCGCGCGCACCCCTTCGGCAAAATCGGGCAGCGTCAGCACGCGGCTGCCGATGCGGTATTCCATCGCCATGTTTGCGGCAAAATCGGGCAATGTCAGGCTAGTTGCCAATTGGCGCAGCGCGACCTTGCAGGTCTGCGGGCTCTTGGTGTGCAGCGTCGCCAGCGTTGCCGCCGCCCATTCGCCACCATCATCGGCCAGCGCGGCCAGCACATCCTCGTACCGGTCGCTGGCAAACAGGCGCGCGATATCCGCCGCGTGGGCCGCAATCCGGGGCGCGGGCGGCGTGATGGCCAGCGCATCGAGCACCGCGCCCGGCGCTTCGCCCGCGCTGATCCGCGCCTTGGCCTCGGCCAAATCGGCGCTGGCGAGCATATGGGTCGCCAGCCCTGCCCACAAGCATTCCGCCCCGTCCAACCGCGCGCCGGTCAACGCCAAATATTGCCCCAACCGCCCCGCCAGACGTGACAGATACCAGCCGCCGCCGACATCAGGGAACAGGCCAATGCCCGTTTCCGGCATGGCGAACCGCGTGGCCTCGGTCGCGACGCGAAAGGTCGCAGGTTGTGAAATGCCGACGCCGCCGCCCATCGTAATGCCGTCCATGAACGCCACCACTGGCTTGCCGTAAGTAAACAGCAAATGGTTCAGCCGGTATTCGTCAAAGAAGAACTTGCGCCCCGCAATGCCGCCATCCTCAACCGCCGAATGCCGCAACAGGTTGATATCGCCGCCAGAACAAAACCCGCGCGACAGTTTGGGATCGCCATCGGGCGCCGCCGCGTGGTCGATCATCACCACCGCCACCGCCGGATCACGCTGCCAGCCGAGCAACGCCTCAGCCATCGCCCGTACCATCGCCAGCGTCAGCGCATGGATCGCGCGCGGCCGGTTCAACGACAGGATACCTGCGGCCCCGTCGGTGCGGATCAGCACTTCGTCGGTCAACATCGCCACGCTCACTTCAACAGATCCCGCGCGATGATCATCCGCATAACCTCGTTCGTGCCTTCCAAAATGCGGTGAACGCGCAAATCGCGCCAGAACCGCTCGATCGGATAGTCGCGCAAATAGCCATAGCCACCAAACATTTGCAGCGCCGCATCGACAATTGCCGAGCCATTGTCGGTCGCCAGCCGCTTGGCCATCGCGGCAAAGCGGGTCTTGTCCGGCGCGCCCGTCGTCACCTTGGCCGCCGCCATATAGAGCAGCGCCCGCGCCGCTTCGAGGTCGGTCGCCATGTCGGCCAATTGGAACTGGGTGTGCTGAAATTCCGCAATCGCCTTGCCGAATTGCTTGCGGTCCTTGGTATAGGCGATCGCCTCGTCAAGGCATCTTTGCGCGCCGCCCAGCGAACAGGCACCGATGTTGACCCGCCCGCCGTCGATCCCGGCCATGGCGATCTTGAAGCCTTCGCCCTCCGCGCCCAACCGGTTGGCGACCGGCACGCGGACATCCTCCAGGATCACCTGCGCGGTAGGCGAGGCGTGCCAGCCCAGCTTCTTTTCGGGCGCCCCGAACGAGACGCCTGGCATATCCTTGTCGATCAACAGGCACGAAATGCCCTTGGCCCCCTCGCCCCCGGTGCGCACCATGATGAGATAGACGTCGTTGACCCCGCCGCCGGAAATGAACTGCTTGGTGCCGTTGACGACATAGTCGTCGCCGTCACGCCGGGCGCTGGTGCGCAAGGCCGCCGCATCCGACCCTGATCCCGGCTCGGTCAGGCAATAGGACGCAAGGCTTTCCATACCCACCAGCGCCGGCAGATACCGCGCCTTCACATCCTTATCGCCAAAGCGGTCGACCATCCATGTCGCCATATTGTGGATCGAAATATAGGCGCTGGTCGCCGGGCAACCATAGGCCATCGCCTCGATCACCAGCGCCGCTTCCAACCGGCCAAGGCCGATCCCGCCGCTTTCCTCCGACACATAAATCGCGCCAAAGCCCATTTCGCCCGCCGCGCTCAACACATCGCGGGGGAAATGCCCCGTCTCGTCCCAGCCCGCCGCATGGGGTGTGATGGCATCGACGGTAAACCGGCGCGCGGCCTCCTGTATCGCCAACTGGTCTTCGGTAAGCGCAAATTGATCGGGCATCAG
>CAIOKP010000264.1 GCA_903858875.1 uncultured Sphingomonadales bacterium | reverse complement strand
GACCCCGATCAGCGCCCTATCGACGCCAACCGGCCAACACCCGCGCCTGATTTTTTCCAAAGACAGGATAATCCATGTCCAATATCCGTACCGCCAACAAGCGGCACAAGCGTGCCCACGCCCATTCGGCAACTACGAAGCCTGTTGCCGAAACCGCTGTGGTTGACGCGGCAAAGCCTGTGAAGGCTGCGCGCTAATTCCGCCGTTGTCCCCCCCGTTAACCCAGCCGGACACCGGCCAGGAAGCCGCCAGGGTGCCCTTCGAAACACTCGATGTGGCAGATCTCCCTGGCGGCGGCGCGTTACACCTGATTCGCAGCGGTACGTTTTATTCCATTCAATATGGCGACGAAGAATTGATGGGCAGCCATGTTCGGCAATCCGAACAGGCTTTGGCCACGCTGACCTGTGACCGTTTGGCTGATCGGAACGGGCGGGTGCTGATCGGTGGATTGGGCATGGGCTTTACGCTGGGCGCGGCGCTGGGCGCATGGGGGCCGAGCGCGACGATCGTCGTGGCCGAACTGGTGCCCAAAGTGATCGAGTGGGCCCGTGGGCCGCTGGCGCATATTTTTGGCGGGTCGCTGGCCGATCCGCGCGCGACGGTGGAATTGGCCGATGTGCATGATGTGATCGTGCGGTCGACGAACCATTTCGACGCGATTTTGCTCGATGTCGATAATGGCCCGGATGGCTTGATCCAGTTGGAAAACGACCGGCTCTATTGCAATTGGGGCCTGTGTGCGGCCTATGCGGCGCTGCGTCCGGCAGGTATTCTGGCGGTGTGGTCGTCGTACAGCGACGTCGGATTTTATGAGCGGCTGGAACGCGCTGGATTTGACGTCGACGAAATCACCATTGATGCCGACCAATATAAAGACAATGTGCAGCACACCATCTGGCTGGCGGCCAAGCCCGGTTGAGCAGTCCCAACGCGAAAGCAACGATTTGAACGGTATGGCGGCATTAAGCGATCTCGGCTGGACCCCGTTTTTCAGCGCGCAGGTGACGGCGGACGAGGCAGCGACGCTGCGCTCGGTGCGCGTCATGGCGGCGCATCGCGGCAAGATCGCGGTGGCCGGCGCCGGGTTTGAGCAGATGATCCCGCCCTATATCGCGCCGGCCGACGGACAGGACGATAGTGAGGAAGACCACCCGGCGGTCGGGGATTGGTTGTTGATCGACCCCGAAACGTCGCAGATCTTGCGTCTGCTGCACCGCGCCAGCCTGTTCAAGCGGCGGGCGGCAGGGCACGGGCGAAAATTGCAATTGATCGCGGCGAATGTCGATACGCTGTTCATTGTCGCGTCGTGCAACCAGGATTTCAATGTCGCGCGGCTCGAACGCTATCTGGTGCTGGCGCGCGAGGTGGGGGTGACGCCGGTCGTGGTGCTGACCAAGGCGGATCTGGCCAAGGCGCCCGAGCGTTTTGCGGCGCTGGCGCGCGAATTGCAGCCGGATATCGTGGTGGAAATCGTCAACGCCCGCGATCCCGATAGCGTGGCGCAACTCGCCGCGTGGTGTGGGTATGGCCAGACGGTGGCGTTGATGGGATCATCAGGCGTAGGAAAATCAACTATTATAAATAGCTTGCGCGGATCATGTGATCTTGCGACGCAAGCGGTGCGCGTCGGGGACGGCAAGGGCCGTCACACGACTACGGTGCGCGAAATGCACCGGCTGGCACAGGGCGGCTGGTTGATGGACACGCCCGGTATGCGCGAATTGCAGCTGTCGGATGCGGCGGCGGGGCTGGCGGATGTGTTTGACGACATCGTGCTGTTGGCGCGGCAATGTCGGTTTACCAATTGCGGGCACACGGTCGAGCCGGGCTGTGCGGTGCAGGTGGAATTGCGTGCCGGTGCGATCGACCCGGTGCGCTATGACCGCTGGCGCAAGCTGACGGTGGAGGAGGCGGGTGTGCCGAGCTGGAGCCGGGGCAAGCGCAAGTGAGGGATTAGGCCGGTGGCAGGCGTGTTTGGTGCGATTCCTCGGCGCCATCCTGCCGCTGCAATTTGCGAAAGACCAGCGTCGAGGCCATAGTAAACCCGCCTAGCGTCAGAAAGGCGTGGTTCAGGCCATGCACCATCCCCACCGCATCGCCATGGCGCGCCGGTAGAAAGAACACCGTCGTCAGTCCGGCTATCGCGACGCCAAAGCTGATCGACAATTGCTGGGCGGTGCTGGCGATCGAACTGGCGCGGCTCGCCTTGTGTTCGGAGACATCGGCATAGACCAGCGTGTTCATCGCGGTATATTGCAAAGACATCAGCGCGCCATAGGCTAGGGCCTGTGCGACGATCTGCCACACCGGGGTCGCGGACGTGACCGTGCCGAACAGCATAATCGTCGCGCCAACCAGAACGGTGTTTACAATCAGCACATTGCGATAGCCAAACCGCGCCAGAATGGCCGGGAGCGAGAATTTCGTGGTCATCGAGGCGAGGGCTTGCGGCATGATCAACAGACCCGATTGCACCGGCGTCAGCCCCAACCCGATCTGATACAATAGCGGCAACAGAAACGGCACACCGCCCATGCCGATCCGCGTTACAAAGCTGCCCGTGACCGAAGTAGCAAAGGTCCGCAGCCGGAACAGCGTGAGGTCGAGCAGCGGCGTGTGCATTGCCGCCGCATGCACGCCATAGCCCGCCAACAGCGCCAGTGAAATCGCCAGCAGGCCGGCCATCTCGCCAGCGGTCAGGGTGTGTTCGCCAAAGATTTCGAGCACATAGGACAGCAGAGCAATGCCCGACCCGAACAGGATCAGCCCCACCACATCCAACGGGCTGGGATGCGGATCGGTAAAGTCGGGCAGTTTCAGGTAGACAAGCACGATACCCAGAAGGCCAATCGGAATATTGACGAAAAAGATCAACCGCCAATGCAGGTAATGCACGATCAGCCCACCCAGCAAAGGCCCGAGCATCGGTGCAATGAGCGTCGGGATCGCGACAAAGCTCATCGCCCGCACGAGTTCGGCCTTTGGAAAGGTACGGACCAGGGTCAGGCGGCCAACCGGCACCATCATCGACCCGCCCATGCCCTGAATGATCCGGTAGACCACCAGAACATGGATGTCGCTGGTCATGCCGCACAACAACGAGCCGAGCGTGAACACCGCAATCGCCGAGCCAAACACCCGCCGCGTGCCAAAGCGGTCGGCCATCCAGCCGCTGATCGGGATGAACACCGCGAGGCTGAGCGTATAGCTCGCCAGCACCGACTTCATACTGAGCGGGGCAACGCCCAGCGCCTGCGAAATTGTCGGCACGCCCGTATTCAAAATCGTTGTGTCGAGCGATTCCATAAAAAACGCGACGGCAATCAGCCAGGGGACGAGATGCTTGGCGGGCGAGGGGGGCGCAAGAGTTGCCATGGCTAAATGTTGTCCGTCATCATCATGCACCACGATAGCGTGTCTGGGCGATCCGATCATCCGGTAAAATGGCGATGGCCTGTATATTTACATATTCCGGAATCCCGCGGAAAATTAATCGGATATGGCTAAAATATTGTTGAATGAGATCCATTTTAGGGCGTTCGGTGGATAATTTTATATCGATACATCTATTTGATAATAAAACTATTCGAATAATTTCGAAAATATTTCGAGATTGTCGTGGTGGTGCAGCTATAGAATATGCCTTTGCGGCCCCACCCTTTATCGCGCTACTCACCGGTATTCTCTATATCGCGCTGACCTATCTTGGGCAGGCGGGCCTGGAAACCGTCGCAGAGAGCGCGGGCCGGATGATGATGACCGGGCAGGCCCAAACCGCCACTGTCACCAATGCGAGCGGCGGCACGGATGTCGGGATGAGCGCCGCAGATTTCAAAACCGCAATCTGCAGCGGCTTGCGCGGCAAGGATGCCAGCGGCGCGACGATCAACTTTGCCAAGATGTTGCCACCATTCCTGACCTGTAGTCACCTCGGGATCAACGTGACCCCGGTCAACTATAGCCCCGCGTCGCTGGGCCTGACCTATACCCAGACTGGCGGTGCGCAAGTGGCCAATACCGGGACCTATATCACCCAGAATGGCGGTCAGGGGCAGAACCAGATCATGATGGTGCAACTCGTCTATGATTGGCCGACGTTTGGCGGTCTGATGGGGCTCAATCTGGCCAACGAGGGCAATGGCACGCGTCGGTTGGTGGCGACTTCGGTGTTTACCACCGAGGCCTATAGCTGCGCTGCGGGGCAGACGTCGTGCTGAGGCGGTTGGGGCGGAATGTGGGTGGATCGGTGTTGGTCGAATTCGCGATCAGCCTGCCGTTGTTGCTGCTATTGTATCAATTGGCCTTTGTGGCGACGGATATGGTCACGTGTAACCGCAAGGTTACGGTGGCGACCCGCGCCTTAGTCGACATGGTAAGCCGCAACCTTTCCGCCAGCGGGATTCAGGCCAATTCGTCCGGCATTTCGGCGGCGTCCTATATGAGCGCGAGTGCGGTGGTGCTGTTGCCCTATGATGTCACCCAGGCAACCCAGCAGGTGGCATTGGTTCGCGTCTGCGATGCCAGCCACGCCTGGGTCGTATGGACACAGGCCCAGACCCAGACCGCCGCGCAATTAACCGCTGGTACGGCCACGGCAACCACCTCGACCCTGACCGCCGGCGCGTTGAGCGCGGCAAGCGTTGTCGCGATCCCCAGTTCGATGGTGACGGCGCCGATGATCCCGGTCAATCCGAACAATTCGGTGGGGATTTGCAGCAATTATGCCGCGAGCAACAGCTCGCTGACCCAGGTCGGGCAGGCCGGCGGCTATCTGTTCGTTGGCCAGATGAAGTTCAACTATGTTCCACCCTATAGTTTTGGCATTCCGGTGACCACGCCAATGATCGATGCCATCTATATGAGTCCAAGGATTCAATAGTTTGGATCGGTTATCCAAAGGTATGTGTCATGATTGGCGGCGCGGTCAGGTTTCGGCCCGGTGCCACACGACCGATAGTATTTATCAGCCAAAAACATTATAAATCCGGCGAAAATCAAACCTATGAGGCCTATCGCCGGATTTTTGGTCAGTCGGTCGGTGGATTCCCGCTCTTGCCGCTCCAAAGCGCGGTTGGCTTTTAGGCTACTGGTGTGTGTGGCGCGTTCGGTTGGGGGGGAAATGCCGTCGCGATATGGTCCGCCGCCGCTGTCGCCTCGACGACCAGAACGCGCAGGGCTTTCGCGGTGTCGTTCATGAGATTGGTGCTCAGTGGCAGTTCACCGTTGATAAAGCGTCGAATGGCCCTTTCGTCGATGGCGAGGCGCCGCGAGGCCGCCGTGACGCCGCCCAGCACTTGGACGCAATACGCAAAGTGGTCACGCAGGTCCTGCATGGTAAAAGACGCGGTCATTGTTCCCCCTCTCGCCCGGTTTGGCGACGATACTCTGGGGCGACTGTGGCAGGACAGGCGCGCCCGTCAATCCCCGAAGTGGTTCGACCGGCGCGCGCCGGCCGATTGTCGCGCCCGATGCGGTGAACGATCGACAGGGATCCGGCTGGCCCCATCTAAATGGTGCAAGCGTTTTGACGCCGGCGCCGATCCCCATTACGGACAGCGGTATGATCGCATTGCTTTCCCCCGCAAAGACGCTCGATTTCGAGCGTAAGATACCATTGCTGACCGCCACGACGCCGCATTTCGCTGATGCGGCGCGCGACCTTGCCAAGGCGGCGGCGGATCTCGTGCCAGAGCGGTTGGCGACGCTGATGCATATCTCGCCGCGGCTGGCCGAACTGAACGCGAGCCGTTTTCGCGACTTTGCGACCTTGCCAGAGCGGCCGGCGCTGTTCGCGTTTGCCGGTGATGTCTATACCGGCCTTGACGCGCATACGCTGGATGAGGCGGGCGTCGCTTTTGCCCAGGATCATATTCGGATGTTGTCGGGCCTTTACGGCCTGCTGCGTCCGCTCGACGTGATCCGGCCCTACCGGCTCGAAATGGGCACGCGCTGGGCGCCGGGTCACAAGAAGCTGACCGACTGGTGGGACACGCGGATCGCGGACCTGTTGCTGCGGCAGCTTGCCGACGAGGGATCGGGCGTGGTGCTCAATCTGGCCAGCGTGGAATATTTCGCGGCCATAAAGGGCAAGATGCCGGGCGTGCGCATCGTCGAGGTCGAGTTTCGCGAGCCCGGCCCCGATGGCCCGCGTTTCGTCAGTTTCAACGCCAAGCGCGCGCGCGGCATGATGGCCCGCTGGCTGTGCGAGCATTATATCACCGACATTGCGGCGATGCGCGACTTCGACAGCGACGGCTATCGTTTCGATCCGGCCGAGAGCGATGGCGATCGCTGGCGCTTTACTCGCGGATAAGCTTGGCGGGGACCGCCGCCACCGACATCGTGGCGTACTGGGCTGACCGGCCAGGTTTTTTTGGGGCGCGCGCAATGACGTCTCGCGCGACAATACTCAACTCAAAAGACAGGTTTTATCTCGTCCGGCGGGGTGTTTCCTCCTTTTGCCTCATCGCCCCGCGATCCGCAGGCGCCAGCTTCGCGATTGCACCGGGGGTGAGCATGCAAAGAGGGCAAGGCGGGTCTTCACCACGCGTCTTTCCCACGCTAGGCAGGCGCAGATGATCCCCTTTGTGAAAGCCGACTTTTGATGACCCGTACACGCTCGATCCTGTTTGCGCTGGTTGCGGGCCTGATGATCGGTATTGCCTTGCGCGCCAGCGGCAATGTGTGGTTGCTCGCCGCGGCAAAGGCGGTGCTGCCGCTCGGGCAAATGTGGGTGCGCGCTTTGCAGATGACGCTGGTGCCGCTGATCTTTGCGATGGTGACCCATGGCGTGACGGAGGCGGTGGCCGGTGGACGCGGCGGGCGGTTGATTGGCACGGCAGGCGCGGTGTTTGCCGCTCTTCTGGTCCTAACCGCGATCATCGCGAGTTTTACCAGCGAGACGGTGCTGCATCTCTGGCCGCTGCCTCCCAACGCCTTGGCGGGCTTGGTACCGGCAAGCGCGCCGCAGGCGATCCCCGGCTTTGCCGATCAATTGCTTGGCCTCATCCCCGACAACCCCATTGCCGCCGCTGCACAGGGACAAATCTTTCCGCTGGTTATCTTTGCCGTCCTGCTGGGCCTTGCCATCGCGCGTCTGCCCGCCGGGGTGGATGGCGCGCCTTCGCGCTTGCCCGCGCTTTTGGCGGATCTGGGGCGCGCGATGATGATCATTGTCGAATGGGTGCTGGTCGCCGCGCCGCTGGGCATTTTCCTGCTGACGATGGGCATGGCGCTCAGCGCCGGGCTCGAGGTTGCGCGCCTGTTGGCGATATTCGTCGGCCTATGTGTGGCCAACAGCGTGATCATGCTGTTGGTGTGCTATCTGCTGGTGTGGGTTACGCGGGCCTATCCGCTAGGGCGTTTTGCCGCCGCCATCTCGCCGGCCCAAGCGATGGCGGCGGGCACCAGTTCGTCGATGGCCAGCACGCCGATCATGCTGGAGGTGGCGCTCGAAAAACTGCGCCTGCCCGAGGATGTCGCGGCCATGGTGATCCCGGTCGCCGTGTCGATTTTTCGCATGGGTACGGTCGCCAATGCGGTGCCCGCCGTGTTGATTGCCGCCCACGCCGCGGGCATCGAGCCTAGCCTGTCCCAATTGATCATCGCCGGCGCGGCGGTTGTTTTGGCCAGTGTCAGCGCCGCCGGCCTGCCGGGCGCGGCGGTGATTTACGCCTTCTATGCCCCCGGCTTGCAAGTCCTGGGCGCACCGCTGGCGATCATGCCCCTGTATATTGCGGTCATCGCTCTGCCCGATCCGATCATCACCCTCACCACGGTGTCAGCCGACCTGACGGCGACAACCTTGATTGCCCGACTGCTGACGCGGGCCCGCGATAGGGTGGTCTAGTCCCCGGCGCGCGCGATCTTGCGACGAAGCAGCACCTTGCCGTTCTGATCATAGGCGGTGAAATTCCAGCGCCCGTCGGCACGCCGGGTCATCAACCCAAAGCCATATTGCCCAAAGCGCGAGGCAAGATCGGTCACCGACGGCAAGGCACCCGCGATGCCCGGATCGTTCACTGTGGCTGGCGCCTTTGGGGCGTCCTCCTGCGTGCCTGAAAAACCGATGACCAATTGCGTGGGATGGCCGTGATCGGCAACATATTGCAACATATGCACATGGCCCGCCAGCATCGCGGTGACCGCCGGCAGGTCGGGCACGAGGGCCGGGGCCGTCGTTCCAAACGCCTGGCCGATCGCGGGGATCCCCCTGCGAAAGCCCTTGTGCTGGGTGCCGGTCACGGCGCCAAATGGGTAATGCGCGGTAACAAAATTGGTGTCGCCGACGCGGGCCAGATCCCGTATGCGGGCGGCGTCACTGGTATAGCGCGCAAGCGCGGCCCCGATCAGCGGTTTTTCACCCATGGCGGACAGATCGGCCACGATCAGTCGCGCCTGCCCGCCGAGTTCGACGGCATAGGGATCCCGATGATCGCCGGCGAAGTAGCGCGCCGGATCACTGCAATCCGCGCCCGTTTCCAGCGCATGGGGATCGAGCAATATCCACCAGCCCAACCCCGCACGAGCGCATTCCTCATGATTGCCGCGCACCATGACCCACGGCGCCGCGGTGAGCAGGGGCGCGGCAGGCGTCAGAAAATCGGCGCGCCACGCGTCCCAGCCGTAGCCATGGGGCGAACCCGCGCACCCGGCCTTGTCCTCGGGGCAAGCGTTCTCGCGGTAATCATAGTCGCCGACATGAAGCACAAGATCGGGCCGCATCGCCGCTGCGACACGCGCCACCCGGGCAAACGGCCAGGCACGCGGATCATTACAAGCTTGCCAAGCGTCGGTGGCCGCCTTGAGGCGACACCCGGTATCGCCGATCACCACAATGCGCCGGACCACGCGCGGCAAAACCGGAACCGAGCGGTTCTCAACCCGCACTTGCCGTACATCGCGCGCCAGCGGCACTTCGCAAACACGCAAGGGGAAGGCGCTGGGCGCGGCGCGGCTGGTGTCATCGCGCGGGCCGCTGCGTTCGGCCAAGGCGTGTGGCGCACCGTCGACCTGGGCGACCGGACAGGCGGCATCGCCGGTCACCACGCGCAAGATCGCGCCGCCGCCCGGGGCGGCAATGACATAGGATTGCGCGAATGCCGGAGTTGGCACAAGACATAGCAAAGTGGCGAGCAGCAGGCTGGATCTGGTCATCGGTGCGTCTTTGCTTGCAACTGTTACATCTTGGAGACTCGCCCGACTATTTGCGGCCTTGCGCTGTGGCGTGACGCGAAGTCATGGTTGTGTCATCGCCGCGTGCTGATACCATCGGGCTTGATAGAAAAGCCCAGACATCCTCGCACACTACCGCCATATCGCCGTTGCCGCTCTGCCATGAATAAGGTCTAGATGATCGATCGCCGCGCGCTTTTACGCCATTCGTTGCACGGCGCGACGCTGGCCGCCATATCGCCGGCACTGGCGCGCGCGGCGGCGATTGGGCCGGATCGGCGCACCGGCACGCTGGGCGATGTCGCGCATATTGTCGTCCTGACGCAGGAAAACCGCGGCTTTGACCACTATTTTGGCACAATGGCCGGGGTGCGCGGGTTTGGGGATCGCTTTCCCATCCCCCTTGGCACAGGTCCCGACGGCCAGCCGCGCACCGTCTGGGACCAGCGCGACGATACCGCCGATCCGCCGCGCCACTTGCGCCCGTTTCGCCTGTCGACCCGCGCGCATTTCGATCTGATGCGCATGGTGGGCACACCCCACACCTGGCCGGACGCGCAGGCGGCATGGGACCATGGCCGGATGGCGCATTGGCCCGAGGCCAAGACCCAGCGCGCGATGGCTTATTACGGGCAGGAGGATCTGCCCTTCCAGTTCGCGATGGCCGACGCCTTTACGCTGTGCGACGCCTATCATTGTTCGATGCATACCGGCACCAACACCAACCGCCTGTTCCAGTGGACCGGCACCAATGATCCGTTTGGCAAAGGGGGTGGCCCGGCGCTTGAAAACCCCGACGACGATCTGACCAAGGCGGACGCCGCCGCCACGCCGCGGTTTTCCTGGACGACCTATCCCGAACGGCTGGAAAATGCCGGGGTGTCTTGGCAGATCTATCAGGACATGGCGGACAATTTCACCGACAATCCGCTGGCCAATTTCCTGCAATTTCGCGCGGCCTATCGCGGCGATGCGAAGTCCCGCGCGGGGCTGCGTGACAAGGGCCTGTCGACCCGTGCGCTCGATGCGTTACAGGCCGATGTGTTGGCCGACCGCCTGCCGCAGATCAGCTGGATTGTCGGCACGGCCGAAGGGTCGGAGCATCCCGGCCCGTCCAGTCCGGCGCAGGGCGCGGCCTATACCGCCAAGGTAATCGCGGCGCTGACCGCCAATCCCAAGGTCTGGGCGCGGACGGCGCTGTTTATCAACTTTGACGAGAACGACGGCTTTTTCGACCATATGCCGCCGCCCGCCCCGCCGTCGCCAGATGCCGATGCGCTCGGCGGCTATGCGGGGGTGAGCACGGTTGACACGCGGGGCGAATACCATCGCATCGCCGCGCCGGGGGCGCAGGGCGATCCGCGGGCGTTGCGTGGTCGTCCCTACGGTTTGGGGCCGCGGGTGCCTATGTATGTGCTGTCTCCCTGGACGCGCGGCGGGCGAGTGTTTTCCGAAGTCGCCGATCATACCTCGGTGCTGCGCTTTATGGAGGCGCGGTTTGGCGTGGCCGAAACGAACATCAGCCCATGGCGCCGCGCCGTGTGCAGCGATTTGGTCGGCGCGTTTGACTTTGCCAGCGGCGCGCAGCCTGCGGCCATCACGCCGCCACTGGCCGCCACGCTGGCTGACGCCCCGGCGCGCGGTAAGGCGGCCGGCGCGATCGTGCGTCAACCGATCCCCGATGTGCCAGAGGGCTTGCCCTTGCCGGAACAGGCCACCGGCGTTCGCGCCGCTTGTCCGACGCGCTATCGGCTGGAAGTGAAGGGGCAGCTCGATCCGGCAACGGACGCGATGCGTCTGGCCTTTTCGGTGGGCGCGGGGCTGGCTGCGGTGTTTCATGTCTATGACCGGCTGCGGCTCGATGCGGTGCCGCGCCGCTATACGGTCGAACCGGGCAGGGTGGTCGAGGCCCAATGGGCGTTGCACGGAGACAATCGCGCCTATGACCTATGGGTGTTGGGCCCTGCGGGTTTTCATCGGGCCTTTGCCGGGGCGCAAGGGCGCGAGGCGGCGGTCGGCTGGCATATCGACAGCGCCGGCTTGCGCCTGACGGTCGCGGCGGGGCGCGGCGTGGTACAGGTCCGGCCCGGTGCCCCCGGGGTCTATGCCGACCATCATGGCGCGTGGCAGCCCGGCGCGGCGGGCGGCGAGCATCTGTGGCCATTGGCGGCGACGCATGGTTGGTATGACATGGTGATCGATGGGGCGGATGGCTGGCATCGCCGGTTGGCCGGTTGTGTCACGGGGCCGTGGGCGCCGATCAGCGATCCGGCGATGGGCACCGGCGGCGGAGAGGCGGCATTGCGTGGCGGGCCACAGGGTGCGTAACGCCCACATGGCATAGTTCGGTCAGGGCCGGGAGGTCAGCCATAGGCCAAGGCTGTGCCACCCCCTAAAAACACTTTCGTTGAAGTCCGCCGCGATAAATCTTAGTCCGGTCAGCAAAGTTTGGGAGACAGAGGCCATGCATTGCGCAACCCGCCGCGACCTTCACCGTTTCATGCTGTCCGCTTTGGGAACATGCGCGCTGGAAAGCCTGTGGTCGCCAGCCTGCGCGGCCGGAAACGAGAGCTTTCCCTTCGTGCACCCCGAATTGCGGCCGGTTGCCGAGCAATTGATGAAGCTCGTCAGCACCATGCCCGAATTGTCGGCCGAAACGCTGACGCGCACGCGTCAAGCGATGGGGGGCTGGACGCAGCCACCCATCGCCGCTCCCGCTTGGGCGCAACGGCTCGTTCCCGGACTAGACGGCAATCCGCCTGTGAACGTCTATGTGATTAACAGTACGTCGGGCGCTAAACGCCCGGCCATCCTGCACACCCATGGCGGCGGATTTGTCAGCGGCAGCGCAAAGGATATGCTGGCCGATCTGCAAAGGCTGGCGCTCGAACTCGATTGCACGATTGTCACGGTCGATTATCGCCTGGCCCCGGAAACGCGATATCTTGGATCGACCAGCGACACCTATGCCGCGCTGGCATGGTTGCATGACGAGGCATCCACTTTGGGCGTCGATGCCACCAGGATTGCGGTGATGGGGGAGAGTGCCGGTGGCGGACATGCCGCGTTGCTGGCGTTGAAAGCCCGCGATGTTGGCAAGGTGCCGCTGGTGGCCCAAATTCTGGTCTATCCGATGTTGGATGACCGTACCGGCACGGTGTCGACGCCGCCCGCACCGATCGGCACCATCGTGTGGAACGCGGCGAAAAACCGGTTCGGGTGGCGGAGTTTTCTCGGGCAGGCGCCGGGCTCCGCACAGGTGCCGGTTGAGGCCGTGCCGGCGCGTTACAAGGATCTTGCCGGCCTTCCGCCGACCTTTATCGGCGTGGGCTCGATTGACCTGTTCGTCGATGAAGACATGACTTACGCTCGCCGCCTGATTGATGCGGGTGTCGCGACACAGTTGGAGGTCGTGCCGGGTGCTTTCCACGGCTTTGATGGTATTGGCGCAACGACCAAGGTGGCGCGGGACTTCACCGCCGCCAAGGTCAACGCGCTGCGCCGTGCCTTTGCGTGATAGTGTGGCGCCGCGCGAACCCATCGCGCGGCCGTGCTGTGACACCGGACTTATCCGCCCGGCACCAGCGTCGCGATCGCTTGGCTGATTTTGGCGACGAGGCTGTCGGCAAAGCCGGATGCGGGCCAGGCGGGATCGTGGAGCAAGCCGACACACCGCGTAAACGCATAACCTGTGACGTCCAGCGCCACGATGCCCGGCACTGCCAAGGACAGCGGGGCGGTGGTGATGCCAAGGCCGGCGGTAACCATCGCAATGCATCGCTCATCATTATCGCTGCGCAAGGCAAAGCGGGGGCGCACCCCGGCGCCGGTGAAAAAACGGCTGGTTTCTTCGAGAATTTCGCAAGACCGACGGGCGATCATGATCTCGCTGGCCAATTCTTCGGGCGGAACGCAGGCCGAACCGGCGAGGCGATGGCGGTCTGGCACCAACATCCGATATGGCTCGTTCCATAGCGGGTGCGCAACAATGCCACTTTCCCGCTTGCGCAGGAGCGTCAGCGCCAGATGCAATCGCCCATTGGCCAAGCCGGTCCGCAGTTCATAATCGGTGCCCTCGATTACCTCGATACCGAAATCGGCCGCCAGAGCGCCGATGATTGCTTGCAATACCGAGTTGGCCACCGTGCGGATCACGCCAAGCCGTAACGTCGGCCATTCTGGCTGCGCGCCGCGCCCAAAACTGTCCGCGGCGCGAAAGCCGCGTTCCAGATCGCGAGCAATCGGCAAGAACGCGCCGCCGGCATCGGTCAGTCGGATATGGCGGCGATCGCGGACGAACAACTGGCTGCCGACCAGACGTTCGAGATCCGCGATCCCGATCGACAGGGTCGGCTGGGTAATGTGCAACCGGGTCGCCGCCTGTGCAAAGCTGCCCGCATCGGCGAGGCTCAGAAAATGGCGGATATGGTTACGCTTGATCATAGTTTTTTTCTATCTTCAGCCGCGTATTTTTTCAAATTCTTAAATCAAACGCCACGCGCTATCCTGCGTTCAACACCGAAAAGAGGATGGCGATGAAGGCGACACCGGATTTCGACTTCGCCCTTGGCGAAAACGCGGACATGATTCGGGCCAGCGTTGAACGCTTTGCCGATGACCGGATCGCGCCGTTGGCCGCCCGGATCGACGCCGAGGATTGGTTCGCGCGCGATTTGTGGCCAGCGATGGGGGATCTGGGGCTGCATGGCATCACCGTGTCGCAAGCGGACGGCGGGCTGGGCTTGGGCTATCTTGAACATGTCATCGCGGTGGAAGAAGTCAGCCGCGCCAGCGCCGCGATCGGGCTGTCCTATGGCGCGCATTCCAACCTGTGCATCAATCAAATCAGCCGCTGGGGAACGGTTGAGCAAAAGGCCCGAACCCTGCCAAAGTTGATCAGCGGGAAACATGTCGGCGCCTTGGCGATGTCCGAGGTCGGCGCGGGCAGCGATGTCGTCAGCATGAAATTGCGCGCCGATGCGGTGCCGGGCGGCTATCGCCTGAATGGCACAAAATTCTGGATCACCAACGCGACCTGTGCCGACACGCTGGTGGTCTATGCCCGGACCGCGCCCGATGCCGGGTCAAAGGGCATCACTGCGTTCCTGATCGACAAAGGCTTTGCCGGATTTTCGATCGGGCAGAAAATCGACAAGATGGGGATGCGCGGCAGCCCCACCGCCGAACTGGTGTTCGATGATTGCTTTGTTCCCGAAGCCAATATTCTGGGCGCGCTGAACGGCGGGGCAAAAGTGTTGATGAGCGGCCTCGATTACGAGCGCGTGGTGCTGGCGGGTATCCAGATCGGCATCATGCAGGCCTGCCTTGATACCGTCATTCCCTATGTCCGCGAACGGCGCCAGTTTGGTCGGGCGATCGGCACATTCCAACTGATGCAGGCCAAGGTTGCCGACATGTATGTCGCGATGCAATCGGCGCGGGCCTATGTCTATGCCGTCGCGCGGGCCTGTGATGCGGAACAGACCACGCGGTTTGATGCCGCTGGCGTCATCCTGCTGGCCTCTGAAAACGCCTTTCGCGTGGCGGGCGAGGCCGTACAGGCGCTCGGCGGGGCGGGCTATACCAAGGATTGGCCGGTGGAGCGTTATTTGCGCGACGCCAAGTTGCTCGACATTGGCGCGGGGACCAACGAGATCCGCCGGATGTTGATCGGGCGCGAATTGATCGGATCATGAGCGGTCCTGTTCTCCCCACCACGCTCGACCGCCATGCGCCCGAGGCCAAGGCGCGCGCGGCGCATCATCGCGCGCTGGCCGAAGCGCTGCGGGCGCGGGTTGCCACGGCCGCGCAGGGCGGGGGCGTGCAGGCGTGCCGACGCCACACCGCGCGGGGCAAGCTGTTGCCGCGTGATCGGATCGAGCGGTTGCTGGACCCCGGCTCGCCGTTCCTCGAAATTGGCCAGCTTGCGGCGAACGGCGTGTATGACGATGCCGTACCTGGCGCGGGGGTGATTGGCGGCATTGGTCGCGTGTCGGGACGGCTCGTGATGATCCTTGCCAATGACGCGACGGTGAAGGGCGGCACCTATTACCCGCTGACCGTCAAGAAGCATTTGCGCGCACAGCAGATCGCTGCTGAAAACCACTTGCCCTGCCTCTATCTTGTCGACAGCGGCGGCGCCAATCTGACGCAGCAGGCGGACGTCTTCCCTGACCGCGACCACTTTGGCCGGATATTCTTCAACCAAGCCAACATGTCGGCCAAGGGTATCCCCCAAATCGCCTGCGTCATGGGCAGTTGTACCGCCGGCGGCGCCTATGTTCCCGCGATGAGCGATGAGTCGGTGATCGTGCGCGAACAGGGGACGATTTTCCTTGCCGGGCCACCCTTGGTCAAGGCCGCGACCGGTGAAGAGATCACCGCCGAAGCGCTGGGCGGCGGGGATTTACACGCGCGCAAATCGGGTGTCGTCGACCATCTGGCGGACAATGACGATCACGCCATTGCCATCCTTCGCGATATTGTCAGCCATCTGGGGCCGCGCCGCCCGGCCAAGGTCGCTTTACGTGAACCATGTGCGCCACTCTATCCGGCCGAGGATCTGTACAGCCTCATTCCACCCGATGTGCGCGCGCATTATGATGTGCGCGAGGTGATCGCGCGCCTTGTCGATGGCAGCGAATTTCACGAATTCAAGGCGCTGTTTGGTGGGACGCTGGTCTGCGGTTTTGCTCATATCTGGGGTATGCCGGTAGCGATTCTGGCCAATAATGGCGTGCTGTTTTCCGACAGCGCGGTCAAAGGCGCCCATTTCATCGAACTGGCCTGTCAGCGGCAGATCCCGCTGCTGTTCCTCCAGAACGTGTCGGGGTTCATGGTTGGCGGCAAATATGAGGCGGAGGGGATCGCCCGCCATGGCGCCAAGCTGGTGACCGCGGTCGCGACCGCCAATGTGCCCAAGGTCACCGTGCTGATTGGCGGATCGTTTGGCGCGGGCAATTATGGCATGTGCGGCCGTGCCTATGATCCGCGGTTTTTGTTCACTTGGCCCAATTCGCGCATATCGGTAATGGGCGGCGAACAGGCGGCCAGCGTGCTGGCCACGGTCCACCGCGATGCCGCCAGTTGGGACGCGGCACAGGCCGAGGCGTTCAAGGCCCCGATCCGCGCCCAGTTCGACACCGAGAGCGACCCCTATTACGCCACCGCCCGGTTGTGGGACGATGGCATCATCGACCCTGCGCAAACGCGAGATGTGTTGGGTCTTGCTCTGGCCGCCTGCCTGGAGGCGCCGTTCCCCGAACGCCCCGCCTTTGGCGTATTCAGGATGTGATGCGATGATGTCGAGCCTGCTCATCGCCAATCGGGGCGAAATCGCCTGCCGCATTATCCGTACCGCGCGGAGCTTAGGCATCCGCACCATTGCGGTGTATTCCGACGCCGATGCTGGCGCCCGGCATGTGCGGATGGCCGACAGCGCGGTGCATATCGGCCCTTCGCCCGCGCGTGACAGCTATCTGGTGGGCGAAAAGATCATCGCCGCCGCCCGCGAAACCGGCGCAGAGGCGATCCATCCGGGCTATGGCTTTCTGTCAGAAAACGCCGCATTCGCGCAGAGCGTGATCGATGCGGGGCTGATCTGGGTCGGCCCAAGCCCGGCCAGCATCACGGCGATGGGCCTGAAGGATGCGGCCAAGGCGTTGATGGCGCAGGCGGGCGTCCCCGTCACCCCCGGCTATATGGGCGCGCAACAGGCGCCCGACTTTTTGGCCGCCCGCGCCGCCGAAATTGGCTGGCCGGTGCTGATCAAAGCGGTGGCGGGGGGCGGCGGCAAGGGTATGCGGCGCGTCGAACGCGCCGAGGATTTCGCGGAAAGTTTGGCCAGTTGCCAGCGCGAGGCGACCAAATCCTTTGGCAACGCGCATGTGTTGATCGAGAAATGCATCGCCTCGCCCCGGCATATCGAGGTGCAGGTGTTCGGCGACACCCATGGCAACATCGTCCACCTGTTCGAACGCGATTGCTCGTTGCAACGCCGGCACCAAAAGGTGATCGAGGAGGCTCCCGCGCCCGGCATGGATACCGTCACCCGCGCGGCGCTGTGCGATGCGGCCATCCGGGCGGCCCGCGCGGTTCATTACGTTGGGGCCGGCACGATTGAATTCATCGCCGACGCGTCGGAGGGGCTGCGCGCTGACCGGATCTGGTTCATGGAAATGAACACCCGGCTTCAGGTCGAACATCCGGTGACCGAGGCGATCACCGATACCGATCTGGTTGAATGGCAATTGCGTGTGGCGAGCGGCGAGCGTCT
>CAIOKP010000263.1 GCA_903858875.1 uncultured Sphingomonadales bacterium | reverse complement strand
CGGCGTCAGTCATGGCGTCATGCAATGGCCCCGCTCCGCCGCCGGGTCAAGGCACCAGAGCGTAAACCCATACCAAATTGCCCTAAGGGGGCAACGCGCCTGGTACACCCTATCGCTCGGGGGGGCGGCCCCACTGCGCCAAAGCACTGGTACGATCATTTGCGGCCATGGCCTTGTACATCGCCACCTTTGCATGGAGCAGGATGCACATGCCGTTCTTTTGTGCACCGGCCATGTGCATACCTCGTGGTAAATGATAAAGACGCGATGTCGCTTGCACATGAGCCTCAGCGGCCGTGATCGCGCTTCGCACCGACGGATCGACACGTTGCTCGGGCGTGGGCTCTTCGGGGATGTCGGCGTTGAGATTGTGCAACATGACCATTTGCACCGCATTATACCGGCCGACCAGATCGACCTCTGCGGGATCAGCCCCATGATAGCCCGGCTCGCCAATCGTCACGTATAAGGCGGTCAACGGCATCTCCATCAAGCCTTGCCCCTTGGGAAAGCGGGTCTGACACTCATCGGGCGGGCTGGCGAAAGCGGCCGCCCTCGAGGTCAACGGCGGCGGTCCGTCTTGTCGCGGGGTGTTGGCGACCAGCACCGGCACCGCCGTACATACCAAAAGGACTGCGCCCAGCGCAGATCGGACCGGGCCATCGCCAAAAATGTTGAAAGCCAAGTCTGCCCCCCTCGCCCAAACGCTCTATGCCCGCGATAGCTTTACGCCGCGACAGCTTGCGATATGTCTAAATTTCTCGAAAAATACCGTCATGCGCAGCTTAGCCCCGGACAGATGTCACGCCCCCTATGGCCTTGCGCGTTCAAGGCCGCTAAAGGCGCGCGCATGACTCACGCCGCAAGCCAGATCACCCCTGACGTCGTCGCCGCCCACGGGCTTTCGCCGGAGGAATACGACAAGGTCCTCGCCGCGCTTGGCCGCGAACCGAATATTGTCGAACTCGGCATTTTTTCGGTCATGTGGTCCGAGCATTGCTCGTATAAATCGAGCCGGCTCCACCTGAAAAAGCTGCCGACCGAGGCGCCGTGGGTTATCTGCGGCCCTGGCGAAAACGCCGGTGTCATCGACATCGGTGATGGTCAGGCTGCCATCTTCAAGATGGAATCGCACAACCACCCGTCCTACATAGAACCCTATCAGGGCGCGGCGACTGGCGTTGGCGGTATCCTGCGCGATGTGTTCACCATGGGCGCGCGCCCTGTGGCAAACATGAACGCCCTGCGTTTTGGGCGCCCCGATCACCCCAAGATGAAACATCTGGTGCAAGGTGTTGTCGCCGGTATCGGTGGCTATGGCAATTGCGTTGGCGTGCCGACGGTGGGCGGCGAAACCAATTTTCACCGGGCGTATGACGGCAATATCCTCGTCAACGCGATGACTGTCGGCGTTGCCGATACGGACAAGATTTTTTATTCGGCGGCCACCGGCCTTGGCAATCCCATCGTCTATGTGGGGTCAAAGACCGGCCGCGACGGCAT
>CAIOKP010000262.1 GCA_903858875.1 uncultured Sphingomonadales bacterium | reverse complement strand
CTGCGCGATTGGTGGACGAAGGACGATCTTGCGCGCTTCACCGCTGCGGGCGCGGCGCTGGCGCGGCAATTCGACACCTATGAGCCGTTCCCCGGTGTGCATGTGAAGGGCGATCTGACGCTGGGTGAAAACATTGCGGATGTGGCGGGGCTGGCCGCCGCGCTGGATGCCTATCACGCCTCGCTAAAGGGCAGGGCGGCGCCGGTCATTCACGGCATGACGGGCGATCAACGCTTCTTCCTCGCCTTTGCGCAAAGCTGGGCCAGCAAGACGCGAGATGCCGCGCTGCGCGCGCAAATGGCGGTGGATGGTCATGCGCCGGGGCAATATCGTGCGCTGACGGTGCGCAATGTCGATGCGTGGTACAAGGCGTTCAACGTGAAGCCGGGCGACAAGCTGTACTTGCCGCCCGCGCAACGCGTCAAAATCTGGTAAGGGGGAGGGGGCCGTAAATTGCCCCCCTTTTCGTAGAGTTATGCCCCAAACTTCTCGCGCAGGGTCAAGAGAGCGATGGCTGCCTTGGCCGCTTCACCGCCCTTGTCCTTCTGCGCGGGATCAGCGCGCACGAGCGCTTGCGCCTCGTCCTCAACGGTCAGGATGCCATTGCCAATCGCCAGGCCATCCATCGACAGCGCCATGATGCCCCGCGCGCTTTCGCCCGCGACGATCTCGAAGTGATAGGTCTCGCCCCGGATCACGACGCCGATGGCGACATAGCCCTCATACTCGCCGCTTTGATCGGCCAGCGCGATGGCGGCCGGGATTTCCAGCGCGCCGGGCACGGTAATCACGTCGACCTTGTGCCCGGCAGCCTTTAAGGCGCCCTTGGCCCCGGCGATCAGCATGTCGTTCAGGTGGTCGTAAAAACGGGCTTCAACGATAAGAAACTTGGCCATACTCTGGTCCTTTAATCGATGGGGCGTTCGCCGATGATGGACAGGCCATAGCCTTCCAAAGCGACGAGCGTGTGATGGGTGTTGGTCAGCAGGACCATATCCTGCACGCCCAATTCGGCAAGGATCTGGGCGCCGACGCCATAGTCGCGCAATTCCTCGATCAGGCGCATGTCGCCCTTGCGCAATTGCTCCTTGGCCGCAATGGCGCGCGACACCATGGTCAGGCTAGGGCGACTGATGATGACGATGACGCCGGCACCTTCGTTGGCGATGATTTCCATCGACCGGTGCAACAGATTGGCCCGGTCGCTAACTTCGCCCAGCATGTCGGTGAACATCGTATAGGCGTGCATCCGCACCAGCGTCGGCTTCGACGGGTCGATCCGCCCCTTGACCAGCACGAGGTTCTCATCGCCCGTTGCACGGTTGTAATAGGCGCGCACGACCCAATCGCCACCGAACTTGCTGGTGAAATTCGTCTCGGCGCGCAGTTCGACCATGCGGTCATGCTTGTGGCGATAGGCGATCAGATCGCGGATCGTGCCGATTTTCATATGGTGTTGACGGGCAAAGGTGATCAGATCGTCGAGCCGGGCCATCGTGCCATCCTCGCGCATGATCTCGCAGATCACGCCCGATGGGTTGAGGCCGGCCAGGCGCGAAATATCGACCGCCGCCTCGGTATGCCCGGCGCGGACCAGCACGCCGCCCGGCCGCGCGCGCAACGGAAAGACATGGCCAGGGCTGACGATATCGGTGGCGCCCTTGGACCCGTCGATGGCGACGGAGACGGTACGCGACCGGTCGGCGGCGGAAATGCCGGTGGTGATGCCTTCCTTGGCCTCGATCGACACGGTGAATGCGGTGCCGAGCGGCGTGTCATTACGCCGGCTCATCGGCTCCAACCCGAGTTGTTCCACCCGTTCGGACGACAACGCGAGGCAGATCAGGCCGCGGCCATGCATGGCCATGAAATTGACCGCCGATGGGGTGGCCATCTGCGCCGGGATGATCAGATCGCCCTCATTCTCGCGGTCCTCATCATCGACCAGGATGTACATCCGGCCGTTGCGGGCCTCCTCGATGATCTCCTCGATGCCGACCAGCACCGGCGTTTCATCCGATGTGTCGAGAAACCGCTCGAGCTTGCCCAGTGTGTCGGCGGTGGGGTTCCACTCGACCTCGGTGCAATCGCGCAAGGTGTTGGCATGGAGACCGGCGGCGCGGGCGAGCCCGGCGCGGGTCATGCCGCCTTCGTTGACGAGGCGGCGGACGCGTTCGATGATGCTTTGTGACATATTTTGTGGTTAGCACATTATGATGTGCTGGCAATGCATATTATCACATTGCCCTTATGTCCGTGCTGGGCACCGCCTGGTGGCGCGTCGCCAAATAGTAGCTGCCCACCGCCGCTCCGACACTGACCGCGTAGGCTAGCCCGACCGCGGGCCAATACTGGCCCCGCATCATCCGCATTCCTTCGAGGATCGGCATTTGCAAGGCAAACAGCGGAAACGCGATCCGCCCCATCCATGCCGCAACCGCGTGATAGCGATCGAGCCGCAAACCGCCGGCGATCATCAATGGACAGGCAACGAGGATAAAGCCCAGCTCATACCCGGTGCCCCACAGTTTCGCCCAAACCGACCCCGCCAACAATGCCGGCATCAGCGCCAGCGCCAGCCACCACGGCATGGGCAGCGGCGCACCATCGCGCCACCATCGCGCAAGGCCGATGCCCAGCGTATAGGCGAATACTGTCCGCCCAAGCCCTGCGAGGAAATTGCCGGGCTTCGCGCCAAGATTGAACGTGCCGAAATGGGCGCCCAGCCATACCTCGAGCGGTAATAGCGCCGCCCACAACACCCATAGCCACTTGCCCCGCACCCGCCACAGAACCGTGACGTGCAGCAGATTGCACAGCAATTCGCAACTGATCGTCCAAGCCGGAACATTCAGCTGAAAGACAAAGGTGTGGCCGGGAACCGGCAGCAGCAGCATATTCGCGCCAGCGACCCACAGGAAATCCCCAAAGCCGCGCGACATCACGAACAGCCGTGGCAGGCCGATCAGCCCGCCTAATGCCATCATCGGCCACAACCGCCGGTATCGCTTAACAATGAACGCCCACGGCGACGCGCCAGCGGCCAAACGCGGTTCCTGCGCCCGCGCCATCAGAAAACCTGACAACATCAGGAAAAAATCGACGCCAAGATAGCCCCGCCCGAACCAGCCCGCCCCACCAAAATTGGCCAGGGCATGAAGAAACAGCACACAGGACGCCGCGACCAGGCGCAACGCTTCCAACCCCGGCAGACGGCGTGTGGTGATGTTAGTCATGGGGAGGAGTGGTGGACGCACTTGGGCTCGAACCAAGGACCCGCTGATTAAGAGTTTCGGCCTTGGGGTTCATAGCTTTGCACTGATTTTCCGCAGATTTTCGGGATTTTTGTGAAATGTTTCAATTAGAGAGTTTTCTCCGATAGTTAGCCCAATAGAAGTTGACTCAAGTCCAGAATGCGTAAGTTGGACAGAATATTGTGAAAACAATAAAAAAAGAAAAGAAAACATATTGGACACCGGCGAGAGTATATTTTACAAACTGCAAGACCATTTGTAAGCACTTTGTAACTTTGCTTAAGTTTTAGTAAAGATTGTATTTTAGAACTATAGGAGAAATACATAAACTAAATCAAGTAGTTAAAGCTGATGAAGACGCTTTAATCGAGGTATCACAGTTAGGTCTTACTGTCAAAGAAATGGAGCAGCTAGACGAACTAATTATAGAGAGCTACAACAAGTATATTATTTTGTAGAAATATATTGAACTAATTAATATATTAATATATGTGTAACTTTTCATGTCGCAGCCAAATT
>CAIOKP010000261.1 GCA_903858875.1 uncultured Sphingomonadales bacterium | reverse complement strand
GTGGTGCCGCTTAGGTGATTCGAACACCTGACCCCATCATTACGAATGATGTGCTCTACCGACTGAGCTAAAGCGGCGCTGTGATAGCGGAGGCGGCCTTTAACTAGAGTAGGGCGACTGTGCAAGGAGAAAGGGACATGACGGACGAATTCCCTTGGCTGGCCTGCGCTTGGATCGGGCGCGATGCCGCCCTAGCGATTATTCCGTAGGGTGCGCATCGGCCGGATTTAAGGCGTTTTCGTTAGGCAGGGCTCGGCTTTTGGAGGCATTTCGCCGGTCCGGGTTTGAACTGAAATGGCTGCTGCGTTCTACGCTCTCCCTTTGTTGTCTTTTCATGGTCTCACCGCGATGGGGGGCGGCGAGGTGCTGTGTGCCGTACTTGCGGCGGCGCTGCTCTCGCTGATGCTGGGGGGCTATCTGCGGTTTCGGCGCGATCGGGCGCGCTTGTGCGCGGCGCTCGACCGGTTTGCCGGGAGCGACTTTCAGGTGATCGAACTGGATCTGGCCAGTCCGTCGCTCCACGATATCACGCGGGCCTGCGGTCGGCTGTTGCCGCAGGTGCAGACCAGTATCGGGATGCTGGAATGGGCCGCCCGGCATGATCCGATGACCGACCTGTTCAATTCGGCCTCGTTCAAGCTGGCGGTGCAATCGCACATTGCCCCGGTGGGCGCGCAAGCAAAGGGAGTGTTGATCGTGATGGGGATCAACGCGCTCAAAAAGGTCAATGACAGTCTGGGGCATGGCGGTGGGGATCAGTTGTTGTGTGCGGTGGCTGATCGGCTGCGCCTGGCAACCTCGGTGTTGACGGAGGCGCGCGCGGCCGGCGTTGGCGACGCGCTGGACATCGGTCCGCCGGGGGCGGTGATCGGGCGATTGGGGGGCGACGAATTCGCGATATTCCTGCCCGGCGAATACTGTCGCGGCGAGATCGAACGCTTTATCCAGCGGTTGCAGCGGGTGATCGGCGAGACGTTGCATATCGGGCCGCAATCGTTGCGGGTAAAATTGTCGATCGGCGTGGCTTTGGCCGGCGATGTCGATGGCCAATATGACCAATTGCTCGCCGCCGCCGATGCCGCGATGGCGCAGTCGCAGGGCGAAGGGCCGGGCGGCTGTTTGTTTTATTCGCCAGCGATGCGCCGAGCCGCGGATGAATTGCTTCAGCGCGAACTCGACCTGCGCAATGCGCTCGAACGGGGCGAATTTTGCCTGCATTACCAGCCGCAATTCAACCTCGCGACCGGGCAGGTCGATGCGGTCGAGGCGCTGATCCGGTGGAACCATCCGACGCGCGGGCTGGTCTATCCCGGCGACTTTATCCCGTTTGCCGAGACCTACGGACTGATCGACGACATTGGTGATTGGGTGATGCTGGAGGCGATCCGGACCGCGGCGCGCTGGCATGACGCTGGCCAATCATTGCGGATGTCGATCAACGTCAGCCCCAAACAGCTGTACCGTGTCGAGCTGATCCCGATGGTCCGCGCTTGCCTTGGCCGGTTTTGTCTGCCGCCCGAATTGCTCGAAATCGAGATTACCGAGGCGGCGATCATGTGCGGCGGCGAATTTTCGCTCGAACGGCTCGAAGGGTTGCGGCGCGACGGGGTGACGGTGGCGCTCGACGATTTCGGTACCGGCTATTCCAATCTGGCGCAATTGATGAGCCTGCCGATGGACCGGCTCAAGCTCGACCGATCGTTGATCGACCGTATCGTGACTGACCGGCGTCAGCAGGTGGTGGCAGCCAGTATCATCGGCATGGCCAGCGAATTGGGCTTTGGCATCGTGGCTGAAGGTGTCGAGACAGCGGAGCAGTTCGACCTGCTTCGACTGGCCGGGTGCGATTATATTCAGGGCTATTTTGTGGCCCGCCCAATGCCGGAGGAAGAACTATTGCACAAGATCGCCGAATTGGTGGAAAATCCAGATAGTCGGATCGCCTGAGCGGTTAACCATACGCCGCCTAGAACCGCGAGAGAACGCCGCATTGTGCGGGCCGGTGATCAACGGATGCGAGCGATGATGCAATGGGCAGCGGCAGGCGGATCGGGGCGCTCAGATGGGACAGCCGGAGCCACCGTCTGATGCTATCCCCCTATCGCGCGCGCACGCTGGCCGTGGTGCCGTTCCGTACGAAGCTGACGGCGCTGACGCTCGGTGTGACGGCGTTGGCGCTGTTGATGTCGGGCATCGGGTTGGTGTTGGTGCAATATGCCCATGAACGAGAGAGCGCCAACCAGCACTTTCACCAACTGGCCGATGTGCTGGTGAGCAATCTTGGCACTGCGGTGATCTTTGCGGACCATGCCGGTGCTGCCGCGATCGTGCATTCGGCGCATGCCGTTCCCAACATCCTGTGGATGGAGGCCGACGATGTCCGTGGCGCGACGATTGCGCGCTATTTGAACAGCGCGATGACCGTGGCGCAGCGCGATGAGGCCGAACGGCAGGCGATCGAGCCGGGCGACCAGAGGATGTTCGGCAGCTTTGGCAATTTGGGCGTCTATCATATGCCGATTGTGGTCGATCATCGGCAAGTCGGCGTCTTGACCATCGGCTTTCGCTATCGCTCGCTGGGGGCGATCTCGCTGGATACCTTGCCGGTGGCGACGGTGTTGTTGGCGGTGTGCATGGCGTTGAGCATCGCGCTGTCGACGCAATTGCGCCGGATGGCGTTCAGTCCGCTCGATTCGATGAAAGCGGCGATGCAAACCGTGCGCAGTTCGGGCGATCTGGCCGCACGGGTGGCACGTAGCGACGACCCCGATTTCGACGGCTTCATCGAAAGTTATAACGCGATGCTGGATACCGTAGAGGGCCAGAACGACAGCCTGTCGCATACGATGGGCGCGCTGGCCGAGGCGCGTGATGCGGCCGAGGCGGCGAGCGTCGCGAAATCCGAATTTCTGGCCAATATGAGCCACGAATTGCGCACGCCGTTGAATGCGATCATCGGCTATGGCGAAGTGCTGCGCGAGGATTTGACGCGTGCCGGGATGATCCGATCAACCGAGGATGTCGGCTGGATCTGCTCTTCGTCGCAACAATTGCTCGAATTGATCAACAGCCTGCTCGACCTGTCCAAGATCGAGGCGGGTAAGATGGAGCTCGACCTGCACGGTTTCGATCTGCGAAAAATGCTGGACGAGGTGCAGGCGGTGCTGGTCCCGTTGGCGGCAAAGCAGGGCAACCGGCTGTCGTTTGCGGTCGAAACGGACATTGATGCGGTGTTCGGCGATGCGACCAAGTTGCGCCAATGCCTGCTCAATCTGGGCGCCAATGCGTGCAAATTCACCAAGGACGGCTTTGTCGAAGTGCAGGCACGCGCGGAGGGCGACGACCTCGTGCTGGTGGTGTCGGACACCGGCATCGGGATGAGCGACGCCGAGATTGCCCGCCTGTTCCAACCCTTCGTGCA
Organism: uncultured Sphingomonadales bacterium; assembly: GCA_903858875.1. GTDB lineage: Bacteria > Pseudomonadota > Alphaproteobacteria > Sphingomonadales > Sphingomonadaceae > Novosphingobium. The sequence continues at coordinate 59,716 of CAIOKP010000261.1, read as the reverse complement.
AAGCGATTCGTCGACCACCCGGCGTTATGGTGGCACGGGGCTGGGCCTCGCGCTGGTGGATCGCTTTACCCGGATGATGGGGGGCAGCGTGGTGGTGACCAGCGATGTCGGGTTTGGCTCGGTGTTCACCATCCGCGTGCCGCGCGATATGGGTGCCGCGCCCGCGATCGCGGTGCCAACCGTGCCAGAATCGGCGCAATGGCCGACCGTTCGGCGGGACAAGCCGCTGGCGTTGATCGTCGAGGATGAGCCGAGCAGTGTTGAATTGCTGCGCCGGATGCTCGACCGCAATGGCTATGACACGTCGATTGCCACCGATGGTCAGGCCGGACTGGCCCAGGCGCTGGATCAGGTGCCCGACGTTATCCTGCTCGATATTGGCCTGCCGCGGCTTGACGGCTGGTCGGTGCTTGACGCTTTGGCGGCCGATCCGCGGACGCAGGCAATTCCGACCATCATGGTCAGCGTCGATGACCGCAAACGCATCAGTCTGGAAAAAGGGGCGACCGAACATTTGGTCAAACCTGTCCGGCCCGAAGAACTGGACGCTATCCTGCACCTCTATGCTCGGCGTCATTCGGGCATGATTTTGCTGGTTGAGGATGACGAGGCCACCGCTCGGTTGTACGATCACGGGCTGCGTCAGGCGGGCTTTGGCGTGGTGTGGGTCGTCAATGGGGCACAGGCCAAGGCGCGGCTCGCGACGGAGCATTTCGCGCTGGTTGTGGCTGATCTCAAAATGGCAGACGGTGATGGCCTCGCCGTGATCGATGCGATTGGCGAAAGGCCTGTGTCGGATCGCCCGCCGTTGGTGGTGGTTACCGATATTCTTTTGAAATCAGAGGAACGGCGGATGCTCGAGCAGAGCGCGCAGGCGGTGATTCCCAAGGCTGGCCTGTCGCCGCGACAGTTGGTCGCTCGTATCAGCGTGGTGTTATATGCTGCCTGAACTTCCGCTTCCCGAGGGCCGTACCAAGCGCGCGGTTGTGTTGGTGGTTGATGATGTCGAGGGCAATCGCCAATTGGCGTGCCGCCGCCTGGCGCCGTTCGGCTATGATTTGCACCAAGTGGAATCGGGCGAACAGGCGCTGGAATTTATTCGCGCGCGCAAGCCCGACATCGTGTTGCTCGATTATATGATGCCCAACATGAACGGGGTGGAAGTGCTGCACGTCCTGCGTCAGGACTGGCAAACCAGCAGCCTGCCGGTGATTATGGTCACCGCCCGGGCTGAAAGCGAGGCCGTGGTCGAGGCGCTCGACGCCGGGGCGGATGACTATGTCACCAAGCCGATAGATTTCGAGGTGCTGCGCGCGCGAATCGAGACGCAACTGGTCAAGCAGCGGTCGAGCAAGCAGTTGTTGCAGGTTAACGCCGCGCTTGACGAACGGGCGACGATGCGGGTGCTGGCCTTCGACGAATTACGCGATGAATTGGAACGCGAAATGACCCGCCGGCGGCAGGCGGAAAAGGTGATCGGCGAAATTCAGGCGCGAATTGGTGAATGCAATGCCTGCGGGGCGATGTCCGATTCAGGCGAAATTGCATCACATCCCGTCGGTCCCGCGGCGCCCAATGAACGGGTTGCGAAAGTCGCGCGGGCCCTGGAAATTACAGATGCTATTACCCGCGCGGTTGCCGTTGGAAAGCCGGTGAATCCGGCGCTCTTGTCCGCATTGCGGATGGCGGTGGAAGGGCTGGCACAGCCATAACGGGGCGAGGGTCATACGGCAGCAGCGCTGAAGTATGTGACAATTCCGTCACAGAAAGCGCGGGATTTTAAATGTTGCGACGAATTTAATGCAATCCATTGCACAAGCCTATTGCAATCGATTGTTGTCTCGGTCATGAGCAGTCCACCGCATCGACTTCGGCATGAGCCGGAGCGAACCACATCACCTCAAGGGGGAGGAACCGATGAAGCAAGCCCTGCTCAAATCCTGCGTTTCGTTTGCCGTTCTTAGCGTTGCCAGCCTGTCATCCGCCGCATTTGCTGCCGACAAGCCTGCCGCTGACAAGGCCGATGACGTGATCGTCGTGACCGCATCGAGCGCTGGCAAGACGGCCCAGAACAGCTCGATCTCGGTGTCGCAGATCAGCCAGGAAGCTATCACCAATTTCACGCCGCGCTCGCAGGCCGAAGTGCTGCGCGCCATTCCGGGTCTTAACGTGCAGGACACTGCCGGCCCGGGCGGTAACGCCAACATCGGCGTGCGCGGTATCCCGGTTTCGACCGGTGGTTCGGAATATGTCGGCCTGCAAGAAGACGGCCTGCCCGTCACGCTGTTCGGCGACATGCAGTTCGGCAACAACGACTATTGGGTCCGTTTCGACAACAGCGTCGATCGCGTCGAAGCTGTTCGCGGCGGTTCGGCCTCGACCTTCTCGAGCCAGGCCCCTGGCGCGGTCATCAACTATGTGTCGAAGACCGGTTCCAAGGACGGCGGCGAAATCGGCGTGTCGAGCGCGCTGAACTATCGTGAACTGCGTCTTGATTTCGACTATGGTGCGCACCTGTCTGACACGGTTCGTTTCCACGTTGGCGGCTATGTCGTCGATGGCAACGGTCCGACCCACCTGCCCTACACGGCGGAAAAGGGGTACCAGATCAAGGGTAACATCACCAAGGAACTGGAAGACGGCAAGGGCTACATCCGCCTGAACTTCAAGCGGATGGACGACCAGGAGCCGACCTTTACCTCGATGCCGGCGTTGGCCACCCTCTCGGGCAACACCATCACGGGCTACTCGACGTTGCCCGGCGTTGATGCGCGTCAGTATGCCTCGACCGGCCTGTACAATCAGACGTTCCAGATCGTGAACGCGAATGGTGCGCTGCAGACCGTCAACATGCAGGGTATTCACCCGGTGGCGACGTCGATCGGGGGCGAATTCCACTATGAATTCGCGCATAACATCTCGGTGACCGACAAGGCCCGCTGGACCGACATGACTGGCTCGTTCTCGAACCAGTGGACGGGTGAATCGACCACCGCGTCGATCGCTGGCACCGGTACGCTGCGTTATGCCGCTGGTCCGAACGCGGGTCAGGCCTACACAGGCGCCTTCGTCAGCAACAGCGCGCAAGCCTTCGTCAAGATGAATGACGTTGGCAGCGTGGTGAACGACCTGACGGTCAACGGCAAGTTCGACATGGGCAGCGATGCCAAGGTCAACGCCCGCGCCGGCTGGTTCCACATGCGCCAGAATGTCGCGATGGATTGGGCGATCAACAACGTCACCCAGACGCTCAACACCAATGGCAATCCCGCGCCGCTCGACCTGTTCAGCGCTGCTGGCGCTCAGTTGGCCGTCAATGGCGCGACCGGGTATAACAACCAGTGGGGCGGTTGCTGTGGCGGTCGTTCGTACAACGTCTCGTACACCGACGATGCGCCGTATGTGGAGCTGGAATCGGACATCGGTCGTCTGAACCTCGACGCCAGCTTCCGCTATGACAGCATGCAGGCTGCCGGCGTTGCCTATGCACCGGTCGCAGGTCCCAACGTGACGTCGACCGACGCGCTGGGTTCGGCCACCTTGCCCAGCTTCGTCACCGCATCGACCCCGTCGGAGCGCCTGAACTACACCAAGAGCTATTCCAGCTGGTCGGTGGGTGGCCTCTACAAGGTCACGGACAGCACCAACGTGTTCGTTCGCATCAGCCGCGGCGGGCGCTTCAATGCTGACCGTTTGCTGTACAACGATGCCAACTTCACGGCTGATGGCAAGCTGACGGCCGGTGGCGATCACCTGTCGGTCAACTATGTCAGCCAGCAGGAAATCGGCGTGAAGCACAATGGCGATGTCGCCGGCGGCCGCTATCACGTTGAAGGCACGGTCTATCGCGCCGAGGTGAAGGAGAGCAACTACGACTTCACCGCGCCGAGCCGTGGTCAGAACCCGTTCATTGATACCGTTTATCACAGCTATGGCCTTGAAACCTCGGCTGATGTTCACTTCGGTAATTTCAGCGTGAACGGTTATGTTGTGTACACGCATGCCAAGGACGCAATCTCCGGCAAGACGGCTTTCGCCATGCCGCAGTGGACGTTCCTGATCTCGCCGAGCTACGACGCTGGTGTTGCGGCGGTGGGCGTCAGCCTCAACGGTCAGTCCAGCTTCTATCTGGGTGACGAGACGACGCAGGCACCGGGTTCGGTGTTCGCCAACGCCTATGCCAAGGTCCGCCCGATGGCGAACCTCGAAATCGGCCTGAACGTCAACAACCTGTTCGACACGTTGGGCTATCGCGCCAACAACGGCAGCTTGGCCATTCGTGGCCCGGCGACCGGCCTGTCGAGCAATCAGGCTGTGTTCGACAACTCGGCAATGCTGGGTCGCACGATGACGGCTTCGGTGAAGTACCGCTTCTAATCTGTGACCCCAAAAGGGCGCATGATATGACGATACAGGGGGCGGGTGCGGAAGGCGACTTCCGGCCCGCCTTTTGTTTGAACCGGCCCTGGATCGCGCATAAGACGATGCCGGGCCAAGGAGAGGCAAGATGACAGGCGAGCGCAGCATCCGGCGGGTTTTGATCGTGGGCGGCGGCACGGCGGGATGGATGACGGCGGCGATGCTGTCCCATGCGCTGCGTCAGGATTGCGCCGTCACCTTGATCGAATCCGATGACATCGGCACGGTCGGCGTGGGCGAAGCGACGATTCCACCGATCCGCATCTTCAACCAAACGCTGGGCATTGATGAGCGGGACTTTATCAAGGCGACGCAGGGCACGTTCAAGCTGGGCATCGAATTTGTCGGCTGGGGCGCGCAAAATTCGCGGTATTTTCACCCGTTCGGGCCGTTTGGCCGCGATTTCGACATGGTCGCGCTGCACCAATATTGGCTGAAGTCGCGGGCAGAGGGCGATCAGACGCCGCTCGACGATTATGCGATGGCCTGGGTGATGGCCAAGTCCGGCAAGTTCGCGCATCCCTCGCCCGATCAGCGCAATGTGCTGTCGACGTTCGATTATGCCTATCATTTCGACGCGGGGCTTTACGCCAAATACCTGCGCGGCTTTGCCGAACAGCGCGGCGTGACGCGGATCGAGGGCAAGATTGCCGATGTGGCGCTCAACGGCGAAAATGGCTTTGTTGAGCGGGTGACGTTGGAGGATGGCCGCGCGTTTGAGGCGGATCTGTTCATCGACTGCTCTGGCTTTCGCGGGCTGTTGATCGAGGGCGCGCTAAAGACCGGCTATGAGGATTGGTCGCAGTGGTTGCCATGCGACCGCGCCGTTGCGATGCCGTGTAAAAACGCTGGCGCGCCGACGCCCTATACAAGATCGACCGCGCGGGAGGCCGGGTGGCAATGGCGCATCCCGTTGCAGCATCGCACCGGCAACGGCTATGTCTATTGCAGCGCCTATCTCGACGATGCCAAGGCGGCCGACCTGCTCAGCCAGCGGCTCGATGGCAAGGCTTTGGGCGATCCGCGCCCGTTGCGCTTTACCGCCGGGCGGCGGCGCCAGCACTGGAACAAGAACGTCATTGCCATCGGCCTGTCGAGCGGCTTTCTGGAACCGCTGGAATCGACCAGCATCCACCTTATTCAGGCCAATATTTCCAAAATCATCGCGCTATTTCCGACGCGTGATTTTGACCCCATCACCACGGCGGAATTCAACCGCATTGCCGACACCGAAATGGAGCGCATCCGCGACTTCATCATCTTGCACTATAAGCTGACCCAGCGCGATGATGCCGAATTGTGGCGCTATTGCGCGGCGATGGAGGTGCCCGATACGTTGGCGCTGAAGATCGAGCATTTCCGCAAGTCGGGGCGCTTGATCGCGCGCGAGATGGATCTGTTCGCCGCGCCATCGTGGCTGGCGGTACACATCGGCCAGAACAATATTCCGCAAGGTCATGACCCTTTGCTCGACCATCGCGGGATTGATGCGCGCGACTGGCTGGCGAAATTGCGCGCGGCGATGGTGGCTGAGGCGCAGCGCTTGCCCAGTCATCAGCAGTTTATCGACCAGCATTGCAAGGCGGCCGTCTGAGCATGACGCAATCGGGGCCGCAAACCGCTGCGGACTGGCGCGACCGGGCGCGGTTGCTGCGCGCCGAACAGCGGATGGTCGAGGCCGATGCGGCGATCGCGCACGCGCGGGACCTCGCGCCCACCGATCCGTTGATTGCCTTTCTTCATGCTCAATCGCGCTATGAATTGGGCTATGCGGCGGCGGATCTGTTCGGGCAGGTGACGCGCCTGTGGCCGGACAATCTCGATGCGGTGCGCAACCGCGCGCTGGCCGAGGCGTCGGAGGGGCGGATGGGCGCGGCGGTCGATGGGCTGATGACCGCCTTGGCGCGATCGCCGCAATGGTTGGAAGGGCACCGGGTGCTGGCGGCATTGCGCTGGATTTCGGGCGATGTGGCGGGGTTCGATGGGTCCTATGCGCTGGCGGCACGGGCGCATCCGGCGGCGCAAGGCTTGTGGCTGGGCTGGTTTTCCGCGGTGGCGCAGCATCGCGACTGGCCACGCGCCCGCGCGGTTCTGGACGAGGCGGCGGGCCATTTGGGCTCGACCAAGGGCCTGACCGCCGCGCGCCTGTTTATGGCCAGCGAGTCCGGCGATGTGGAGGAAACCGCTCATCTCCTGGCGGCGACGGCGCGTTGGGATGATGATTTCCTCCGCATCGCGCGCATTCGTCAGGCATTACGCACCAAGGATCCCGCCGCCGCACTTGCGATCGCGCTGCCTATGACCACAGGGCCGATGGCAGGGCAAGCGTGGCCTTATGTCTCGACCTGCTGGCGGTTGCTGGGCGATGATCGGGCCGGGTGGCTGGATGGCGGTTCGTCGTTTGCCCGGGCGATGGACGTTGGGATGGACGCGGGCGAACTGGCTGAATTGGCGGATTTGCTCCGTTCGCTGCACATCGTGCAATTGCCCTATGCCGAACAATCGGTGCGCGGGGGGACGCAGACCGACCGTTCGGTGCTGTTGCGCCACGAACCGATCCTGCAACGCACAAGATCCGCGTTGATGGCGGCGGTGCGGGACTATGTCGATGCACTGCCGCCGCAGGATCCGGCGCATCCTTTGCTGTCCCGCCCGCGCGACGCGTTACGGATCAGCGGCAGTTGGTCGGTACGGCTGTCGCGTGGCGGCTTTAACGTCACCCATTCGCACCCCATGGGTTGGATCAGCAGCGCCTTTTACGTCGCGGTGCCGGACAGCCAAACGCTTGGGGTCGCGCCGGCGGGGCATTTCCATCTGGGCGCGCCGCCGGCCGAATTGGGACTGGATTTGGCGCCCTATGCGACGATTGCGCCGCAAGCGGGCCGTCTGGTGCTGTTCCCTTCGACCCTGTGGCACGGCACGGTGCCAACGGCCGGTGGAGAGCGGTTGAATATCGCTTTCGATGTGGTGCCGGCAACGATGTAACGCGACGTTGCGGTTGCGTTGCCGCAAATTCACCTTGCAATTGCGAAGGTGCGGCACGAAACATTAATCCAATATCGCAGAAGGATGCCGCTCTGGGCATGGTAAAAATACGTAACATCAAGGAATTGGCTGAACTGGCCGGCGTTTCGACCGGGACGGTGTCGCGCGCGCTGGCCGGGTCGGGGTTGATTAGTGAGAAGACGCGGACGCGGATTCAGGCCCTAGCCGATGAACACGGATTCCGCCCCAACGTCATGGCGCGCAATCTGCGGATTCAGCGCACCGGGGCGATTGGCGTGCTGATCCCGCTGGGGCATGAGACAGGTCAGCATATTTCCGACCCGTTTTTTATCACCATGCTGGGCCTCTTGGCCGACGAATTGACTGAGCGGGGGTATGATCTCCTGCTGTCGCGAGTGATCCCGACCGACAATGCCTGGCTGGAACGGGTGTCCGATTCCGGGCGGGTCGATGGCATCATCGTGATCGGCCAATCGGATCAAGCCGCGACGCTCGACCGGGTCGCGGCGCGCTATCGCCCCTTGGTGGTGTGGGGCGGCCATGAACCGGGGCAAGTGCATTGCTCGGTCGGGTCCGACAACCGGCGGGGCGGCGATCTGGCGGCCAGCCATCTGATCGCGCAAGGGTGTGAGCGCATCGCCTTTTTTGGCGACCCCAAGGCGCTGGAAATCGGTCAGCGACTGGACGGGTGCCGCGATGCGATGGCCCGCGCCGGGCTGGGCGAACCGACCGTGTTGCCGGCGCATCTGGTCGCCGAAGCGGCGCATCCGGATATTGCGGGCTTTTTGGGGTCAACCAGCGAGCGGCCGCAGGGCATTGTCGCCGCGTCCGACGTGATCGCGATGAGCACTTTGCGGGCGCTGGCCGAATTTGGCCTGTCGGTGCCGGGCGATGTGCGGGTGATCGGCTATGACGGCTTGGCGATTGGCGAACAAACGGTGCCGCGCCTGACTACCATCAGCCAGGATCTGACGCGCGGGGCACATCATCTGGTCGATATGCTGCTGCGCCGGATCGCTGGCGAGGATACAGAAAGCGTCGTGATGCAGCCCGAACTGATCGTGCGGCTATCCGCCTAAATCCCCAGCGCGACAGCCAGGGCGCCGAGCAGGCCGGAGTTGCTGCCAAGGCCGGGGGTGACCACGACTTGCGCCGGATCGCTGACGAAATAGCCATTGCCCGCGGCGGTCGCGGCATGGCGCACCTTGTCGATCAGGCCGGGCGTGGCCATCACGCCGCCGCCCATCACGATGCGGGCGGGTTCCAGTATGGCCTGGAATGTTGCGATGGCTTGCCCCAGATACCATGCGATGATGTCCGCGCCGTGATGATCGGCGGGCAGTTCGGACAAGGATTGCCCCCACCGTGCAAGGATCGACGGCCCGGCGGCGAGCCCTTCAAGGCAGGCGCCGTGGAACGGGCAGTGGCCGGCAAAATCCATATCCTGTGGGTGGCGCGGCAAGCGGATATGGCCCATTTCGGGGTGCGACAGCCCGTGCAACAGCCGCCCATCGGACACAAAGCCGCCGCCAACCCCGGTGCCAATCGTTAGATACAGCAGCGAATTCAACGACCGACCCGCGCCCCAGCGCGCCTCGGCCAGCGCGGCGCCATTGACGTCGGTTTCGATCCCCACGGCGCAGCCGAACGCGCGGGCGAAGGGTCCGACCAGATCGGCCCCGCTCCAAAACGGCTTGGGCGTGCGGGTGACATGGCCCCATGTCGGCGACGCGCGGTTGAGGTCGAGCGGACCAAAGCTGGCAATGCCGATTGCGGCGGGGGCAAGCCCCTGTTCGCGAAACCAGCCGACGCAGGCGCCCAGCGTTTCCTCCGGCGTCGTGGTCGGGATCTGGTGACGGGCGGCAATATTGCCCTCGTCATCGGACACGCCGAGCACGAATTTGGTGCCGCCCGCTTCGATCAAGCCGTAATTTGCCATTGTGTCTCTCCCGCCCCCGGATCAGGCCTGTTCGACCCAGCCGCGGCGGCCATCCAGCGCAAGGCGGAAGGTCGGGGCGGGGGTGCCAGCGAAATGGTCGCGCCGCCACGCGCCGTCGTCAATCAGTTCTTCGCGCGAGACGCCGGCGTAATCGGCAAAGCCCCAGACGGTGAGGTCGTTGTCGACCCACCAGCTATAGGCCTGAAACGGCACGTGTTCGGGGTTGCAGGCGACAAGGCCGGTGCCGTTCAACGGTTCCCACGGGCCAAACAGATGTTCTGCGACCATGCCATAGATGCCATTGGGGCCGCTCGGGCCATCGGGGGCAAAGACTTTGCGCTGGGTGGACCAGAACAGGTAATAGAACCCGTTGCGGTGGATCACCAGTGGGCGTTCCTGTTCGTTGTTCAGCGTGTCGGCGCTAATCAACGGGGGCAACAGTGTCCATTGGGTCAGCGCCGCATCCTCGGCCCGTGCGATGCCGATGCAGGCGTTATGTGTGTGGGTCGAGGCCTTTAGCGATCCGGTAAACAGGATATAGGTGCGACCATCGGCGGGATCGCGGAAATGGGCGGGGTCGCGAAAGCCCTTGATGAAGCCGGGCACGCCCTCGCGCTGGTTGACCAGCACATAGTCGTGGTCGTCGCTGGTAAAGCTTTCCACAGGTGGGGACCAGCCGGTTATCGCCGGAATGCCATCGGTGACGGTCAAGGTCCCGCGTGTCTGGAACAGGCGCTGCGCCACGCTGGTCTGTTCCTCGCCCTTGAACCCGGCCACGGTGTAGAACAGCGTGACATCGCCCGTTTCGGAGTGGAACAGCGCGCTGCCTGCCCATTCGCGGCTGCCGGGGTTCAGCCCGTCAGGCAGCGCATTGCCGCCATCGCGCCATTCGCCATCGCGCCCAACGCCACGGCGATGCGCCATCAAGCGGATGCGCGCCACGGCATGGCGCATCTCGGGGTCGGGCAGCACGGGCGCGGACAGCACGAACCAAATGCTCCACCCGTCGAACAGCGCGGTGGTGCCATCGGCGTTCTGCAACGGCCACAGGTCCCATAGGTCGACACCGGGCAGGGCCGGGGTCAGCGCCGCAGGGTCGATCGCCGCGATCGTATGAGGGGCGAGGTCGCCAATGGCACGGACATGCTCGGCGCACCACGCGGACGGACGGAGGGTTGCGGGATGCTGCGGCACGGTCTGTTATCTCCCCTTGCTGCGGCGATTGAGCACCTTTTCAGCTTGTGAAAGGGTCATAACAATCGATTGCACCCTGCGTCAATCATTACGTCGCTCATTCATACCGACGTTTGCATAGATTATGCGTGATCAGAGCAATCCGGCCCCGGCGCAGGCCTGTTCGATCAGGATGTCCGGACTGTCTCCGGCTGGGGTGCGATAGGTCAGGTCCGCGGCGACCGCCGCCGCGCGGGCGACCGGCATGACCGCGACCACCGCGCCGCCAAAGCCGCCGCCGGTCATCCGCGCGCCGCCTTGCGGCCCGATCAGCGCCTGCAATTCGGCCACCAGCGCATCAATCGCGGGTGTGGTGATCGCGAAATCATCGCGCATCGAGACATGCGATGCGGCCATCAACGCCCCCAACGTCCCCAAATCGCCGTCGGTCAGCGCACTGGTTGCCGCCAGTGTCCGGGCGTTTTCGGTAATCACATGGCGCGCGCGGGCAAAACTCGTGGCATCCATCTGCGCGCGCGCCGCATCCAGCATCGCCAGGTCGGCATCGCGCAAGGCGGCCACACCCAAGGCTGCGGCAGCCATTTCGCACGACCGTCGCCGCGCATTGTAATGCCCATCGACCAGACCGCGCGTCACGCCCGAATGGACGATCATGATCGCCATGTCCGGCGGCACGGGCACCGGGGTGCAATCCAGCGAGCGGCAATCGATCAACAACACATGACCCGCGATGCCGCTGGCCGAGATGAGTTGGTCCATGATGCCGCATTTCATCCCGACGAAATCGCCTTCCGCCGCTTGGGCAAGCCGGGCGATGGTCGCTGGCGCGAGATCCAGCCCGCCGAGCGCCGACAGCGCCGTGCCGACCGCGACCGACAGCGAGGCCGACGACGACAGGCCAGAGCCGCGCGGAATGGTGCCCGCGACCGCCAGATCGGCGCCCGGCACGGCATAGCCCGCCGCCAGCATCACCGCCGCCATGCCGCGGACATAGTCGGCCCACGGTTGCACTGGGTCCGGGGTGATGGGGGCATCGAGCGCGAACTGGCTTTCCGCGCCCGCAAAATCGGTGGCCATGACGCGGATCATGCCATCGTCGCGGCGCCGCGCAGCCACTTGCGTTTCGACCGAGATCGCGGCGGGCAGGACAAAGCCATCGTTGTAATCGGTATGCTCGCCAATGAGGTTGACCCGGCCCGGCGCGCGCACCACGCAATCGGGGCCGCCGCCGAAACGTTCGGCAAAACTGGCGGCAAGGTGGGGCAGGATCGTGGTCATGGGCAGGTCCGGTAATGGATCGGGCTAACCGCGCGCAGGCGTTCGGCGGCCTGTTCGGGCGTCAGATCACGCTGCGCCTCGGCCAACATTTCAAAGCCGACCATGAATTTGCGCACGGCGGCAGAGCGCAGCAGCGGCGGATAAAAATGGGCGTGTAATTGCCAATGCCCGCTATCGCCTTGGCCAAACGGCGCGCCGTGCCAGCCCATCGAATAGGGAAAGGAACAGCGAAACAGATTGTCATAACGAATGGTCACTTCGCGGATCGCGCGGGCCAGACCGGTCCGCTGGTCCGGCGTCAGATCGGGCAGCCGCGCCACGGCAAAGCGCGGCAGCATCAGCGTTTCAAACGGCCAAGCCGCCCAGAATGGTACGATCGCCAGCCAATGCTCGGTCTCTACCACGACGCGTGGGCCACCCGCCTCTGCCTCGGCCAGCGCCAGCAGCATGGGGGTGCCATGTTCGCCGCGCCATGCGCGTTGCGTGCGGTCCTCTGTCGTGATTTCGTTGGGCAGGAAATCGCAGGCCCAAACTTGTCCATGCGGATGCGGGTTGGAACAGCCCATCATCGCGCCCTTGTTTTCAAACACTTGCACATGGGCATAGCGGGCGCCCAATTCCGCCGTCTGGGCGGCCCAGGTGTCGATCACACCGCCAATTTGCGGCAGCGTCAGTTCGGGCAGCGTCTTGCCATGATCGGGCGAAAAGCAGATCACGCGCGCCTCGCCCTGCGCCGGGGCGATCTGGAACAGACCGTCGGCGGCGGGGGGCGCAGGCGTATCGGGGGCCAGCGCCGCAAAGTCATTGGCGAATACGAAGGTGCCATCATAGGCCGGATTGACCTCGCCCGTGACGCGGGTGTTGCCGGCGCATAGATAGCAGGCCGGGTCATGCGCGGGGCGAGTTTCGATGTCGGGGGCGTCTTCCTGCCCCTGCCATGGGCGTTTGGCCCGGTGAGGGGAGACGAGCAGCCATTCGCCTTTCAGCGGGTTGTAGCGGCGGTGCGGATGGTCGGTGGGGGCAAACGTCATAGCGCCGTGACCTCGACAATCAGCACTTCCTCGCCGCGCATCGGTGGTAGCGGCAGGCCGACGCGCGCCGCCCATGCACCATCCAGTTCGATCGGCGCGGCGCCTTCGCGGGCAAACCGATAGCTGCGGGTTGGATCGACCATCGGCAGGCGCAGATGCGGCAAGTGACGCTGGGTGGTCGGTGCGATGCGGGTGACGAGCAGCAGCAAGGCCGCGCTGTCGCCATGCGCTTGCCAGACCACGCTGTCGCCCGCCTCGCCCTGCCACACGCGCGTGCCATGCAGCCGGTCGCGGAGTGTTTTATAGCGCGCGATGGTGGCGGTCAGGTCCGCGGTTTCGATGGCGTTCAGTTGGCGCAGGTCCAACTCGACGCCGAAATGGCCGGGCAGCGCGACGCCCGCCCGGAACGGCATCGACTGCATACGGCCGGTCGAATGCGCGGGGCAGGCGCCGACATGGCTGCCCATCACTTCGGGTGGCATGAATTGCAAAAACCCGCGCTGGATGCTGACCCTGCTGATCGCGTCGATGCAATCGCTGGTCCAAAAACGGTGGGTATGGGCAATGATCCCCGCATCAATCCGCCCGCCGCCGCCGGCACAGGCCTCGATCTCGACCGCGGGATAGGCGCTGCGCAATCGCGCCATCAAGGCATAGGCGCCCAGCACTTGGGCGCGAAATTGCGGGGTGCGCCCGGCGTGGGTCAGGTCGCGGTTATGGTCCCATTTGAGATAGGAAATTGGCAAACTGTCGAGATGTCCGGCAATCGCGGTGAACAGATAGTCACGCACATCCGCGCGCCCCATATCCAGCACCAATTGATTGCGCGCGCCCAGCAATGGCCGACCATCGATATGCAGCGCCCAATCGGGATGCGCGCGATAGAGGTCGCTGTCTGGGTTGATCATTTCAGGTTCGACCCACAGGCCGAATTCCATGCCCAGCCCGACCACATGATCGGCCAGCGGCGCCAAACCATCGGGGTATTTTCGGAAATCCACCGCCCAATCGCCGAGCGAGGACGTGTCGTCATCGCGCCCCTTGGCCTTGCCGCCAAACCAGCCGTCGTCGAGCACGAAACGCTCGATCCCGACCGTGGCGGCGGCGTCGGCCAGTTCTTTGAGCGCCGACAGGTCGTGGTCGAAATAGAACCCTTCCCACGTGTTGAGGTGGACCGGGCGCGGGCGCATCGCGTCTCCGGGCCAAGTCATCCGCGCCCGGATGGCGCGGTGGAACGCCCACGCCACGCCATTGGCCCCCTCCGCCGATACGGTCGCCAGCATGTCGGGCGTGGTAATCGCCTCGCCGGGGTTCAGCCGCACCTCGCCGGGGGCCAGCCATTCGCCCATCTGCCATTGGCGCGTGCCATCGTCGATCCATTCGATCTGTTGCAGATGGTTGCCGCTCCACGCCAATTGCACGCCATAGGCGGTGCCATCGGCGCAAGTGACCACCGCGCCGGGAAAGCAGTCATGCGAGGTCAGCCCGCGCCGGTTCTCGCGCCGCCATGTGGAGCGGGTGAGCGTGTCGTCGACCGCTACGAATTCGCTATTGTGGCGCCCGGCCCATGACCGCACCGCGTCGGCATCGGGCGGCAGGGGGACGTTGCCCGCCGCCAGCCATGACACATCCACAATGCCATCGCCACTATTGGTCAGCGTGGTGGACAGGGTCAGCGTATCGGTCGCAGGATCGAGCCGTGCCGTGATGATCGCCGCCACTTGTGCGGCGGCATCGGTCAGGTGAAAGCGAAGGGTGTCGGTGCCCACCGGTTCCACCCGGCAATCGGTGATCGCCTGCGCCCAATCGCCGCCGCCGCGATGCGCCAATAGCGCGCTCTGACCGAACCAGCCGAGGCCGACGCCGGGAAAGATCGACAAGGGTTGGTCAAAATGGAGGGCAAAGCTCGGCTCTGGCCGCGTATCGCGCAAGGCTGCCCCTGGCGTGACGCCATCGGGCAGGCGCGGGCCCCAATATCGCCACAGCGGGGCCTCGCCCACCGGCACCTCCCAAATGGCGGTGCAGGCGGGCGAATGAAGAACAGCATATTCAGGCGGGCAAGAGGTCAATGTCGGCGTCCTTGGCGGGGTTTTTTACCCAGATCATCGTGATGGCGGCGCAGATCAACAGCGCGCCGGCAAAGCCCATCGCCCGCCCCGGATCACCGCCCAGCGGGCCGTGATAGATCCAGCCAAAGGTCAGCCCATTGATCAACATGGGGATGACGATCATCATGTTGAAGATCCCCATATAGACGCCCGTCCGTTCGCGCGGGATGGATCCGGCGAGGATGACATAGGGATTGCCCATGATGCTGGCCCAGCCAAGGCCAAGCCCCAGCGCCGGGATCAACAGGCCGAGGTGGCGCCCGAGTTCCGGCATGGCGAGCAGCGCGAAGCCGGCCGGCGCGACACCAGCGGTCGGCCCGACCAGCGGTAGATACAGCAGGCACGCCCCGCAGAGCGCCAAACAGGCCATATGCACCCGCGCCGCGCCCAATTTCCGCGCCACCGGCACCATCGCAAAGGCAGCGGCAAAACCAATGAGGTTGTAAAATGCGCCCAATTGCTGAGTCGTCAGCACCGCGTCGCGAAACCCCGCGCTGGTCTTGTCCGCCGTCTGGTACACCGAGCGGCCAATCGACAGCGCGGCATACGACCAATAGACCGAAAACGCGTACCACTGGAACAGGCTCATCCAGGCCATCTGGCGCATGGCGCGCGGCATGGTGACGATCGCGTCCCAGATCTCGGCCAGTGTCGCGCCGATCGAGCGCGGCGCGGCGGCGATGCGCGCGCGGTCGTCGGCAGGCATCGGCAATTCCGGCACGCGCAGCACCGACCACACGATCGTCGAAATCGACAGCACCGCGCCGATCAAAAAGCTGATGTGGGTGATTGTCGGGATATGGTGGCCGTCCACCGCATTGCGGTCAAAGCCGAACCAATAGACAAGGATCGACGGAGTCAAAAACGCAAGGCATTGCGCAAGGCCGGTAAAGGCGCTCTGGCTCAGGAAGCCGATCTCGTGCTGATCGGGGTTGAGCCGGTCGGAGACATAGGCGCGATACGGCTCCATCGTCGTGTTGTTGCCGGCATCGAGCAACCACAACAGGCTGGCCGCCATCAACAGCGTGGCGGAAAACGGCATGGCGAACAGGCCCATGCTGCACATCACCGCGCCGATCAGGAAATAGGGGGTGCGCCGCCCGAATCGCGAATCGGTGCGGTCCGACAGCGCCCCGATCAACGGCTGGATCAACAGGCCGGTCATTGGTCCCGCCAATTGCAGGATCGGCAATTTCGCCTCATCCGCGCCCAGCCACGAATAAATCGGCACCATATTGCCCTGTTGCAGGCCAAAACTGAATTGCAGGCCGAGGAACCCGAGGTTCATCTCGACAATCCGCATCAGCGACAGGTGCGGCTTGCGGGGCGTTGCGGTGGTGGTGTCGGTCGCGCCTGCGATCGGCATTGCTTGGGCCATGGGCATCCTTTCGCAGCGCGGGTTGTTTAGAGATGCGCCATCGTTGAAAGCGTACCGTAGCCAGAGTGGATGGCAATCGCAACAATCGATTGCATGAGCGAGGTTATGCTGCCGGCTCGGCGGTCCGCCCTCGCCGAGTCAAGGCGAACAGCGGCGTGGCCATCAGCGTCGTGACAATCGCCATCAATACCAGCATGGCAAACAATCCTTGCCCGATCACCTTGTGTTGCAAGCCGATGTTTATGATGATCAGTTCCATCAACCCCCGGGCATTCATCAGCGCCCCGATGCCGAGCGCGGTATCATGCGTCTCCCCCGCCAGCCGCGCCGCGATGTAACAGGCGCCGCCCTTGGCCAGAATCGCGGCAGCCAAAATCGCTAGCGTCGCGGCGATCAGGTTCATCTGTCCCAGCACTTGCAATTGGGTGTTCAGCCCGGAATAAATGAAGAAGATCGGCAACAGGAAAGTGACGGCAAACGGCTCGATCTTGTCGCGCAACCCCTTGGCCAACACGCCGCGCGGCATCGCGGTGCCGAGCAGAAAGCCGCCGAAGACCGCGTGCATTCCCACCGTATCCATCGCCCATGCACACAGCAGAAACAGCCCCAGCGTCAGAGCCAGCATCCCTTCGCTCACCCCGCGCCGCGCCGCCATGCCGCCCAGCGGCGCCAGCACCCGCGGCGCGATCAGCACCATCACCAGCGCAAAGGCGACGCCCCCGCCCGCCGCCTTGATCGCGATGCCCGCGCCCTCGCCAAGGCTGGCCAGCACCAGCGCGACGACGATCCACGCCCCCGCATCGCCAATCGCACCGGCCGACAGCGACAACGTGCCCAGCCGCGTTCCCGCCAGCCCGCGTTCGTGGATGATCCGCGCCAGCATGGGAAAGGCGGTGATCGCAATCGCCGCGCCGAGAAACAGCGCAGCTTGGGCCGTGCCGACGCTCGGCATGAACAGCCCTGGCATCCCCATCAACCATGGCACCATCGCCGCCGCGACGGCAAAGGGCGCGATCATGCCGCCGATCGAGACGGCGGCGGCAGGGCCAGCGCTGGCGCGAAATTCGTCGCGGTCAAAGGTTAGCCCGACCAGGAACATGTACAATCCGACGCCCAATTGCGCGCCAACATACAACAGCTTTTTGGTCTCGGCGGGAAACAGCGCCGCCTCGATCCCCGGCGCGACCATCCCCAGCAACGACGGGCCAAGCAACACGCCGGCGATCATTTCGCCCACCACTTGCGGTTGGCCCAGATAGCGATGGCACAGCCAGCCCACCGCGCGGCAGGTCGCGATGATCGCGGCCATTTGCAGGAAAAACAGGGAGGATAATTCGCCGTTCGACATGGGGGATGGCCTGATGTTTGGGGGGATGCGCGGGGGACGAGGCCGCCGGTCATAGCTGGTTGCGCGGGACGCGTCACCCTCTGGCAATCCTATGCGGAAACGGGCAAGACAGGACAAAGGGCATAACGCCGTAAGGGAGAGAGACCGCCATGGACTTCACGGGCCGCCACATCGTTATCACCGGCGCCTCGACCGGCATCGGAAAGGCCACCGCGCGGCGGATCGCGCGCGCCGGGGGCAAGGTCACGCTGATCGCTCGCCGCGCCGCGCTGTTGCAGGAATTGGCCGCAGAGATCGGGCCGAATGCCGGTTTTGCCGCTGCCGATGTGGGCGACAAGGCGCATTTGCTGGCCGCGCTCGACAGTGCGGTGGCGCAGCAGGGGGCAATCGACGGGCTGTTCCTGAATGCCGGGACCGGCGGCGCATTTGCCATGACACAGGACTATGACGACGCGGTGTTTGACGCGGTGCTGCGGGTCAACACAACCTCGGTATTCTGGGCGATTGCGCATGTCTTGCCGGCGATGATCGCACGGCGTGCCGGGTCGATTTTGGTGACGGGCAGCCTTGCCTCGGCGCGCGGGTTGGCGGGCAATATCGGCTATCTGGCCAGCAAACATGCGGTGTTGGGCATCGCGCGCGGTGTGGCGATGGAGGCAGCGCCGCATGGCGTGCGGTGCAATTGCCTGCTGCCCGGCTTTATCGAGACGCCGATGTTGGCCGATGTGCCCGAGGCCCAGCGCCCAACGATGGCCGCGCGGGTGCCACAGGGCCGCATCGGTTCGGCGGAGGAGGCGGCGGCGGTCGCGGCGTTTCTGCTGTCGGATGAGGCCAGCCATGTGACCGCGCAAAGCTGGGCGGTCGACGGCGGCATCCTCGGCACGTTGGCGATTTAGCGCCGGGTTAGCGCCGCCTTAGCGCCGGGTTAGCACCTCTCTGGACGCGATGTGGCCGGCCAGATCCTGCGCGGTGAACCACACGGGGCGCAGATCGCCCCGTGTATAGCGGTCCACCTGATCGGCAAAATGCGGCGAGGCGGGGTTGCCGTTCTCGCCGCCGGTGCTGATCGCGCGGGCGGTGACATGGGGGCCGAATTCGACCGCCGCGACAAAGCTGTTGCCGCGGGTGCCGTAATAGCGCTTCGTGCCCGGATACCGCTGTGCGCCAAAGGCGGCGAGCGAGCCCCATTGCGAGGCGGTGAAAGCCACGGGGGTCGAGGGTTTGGCATCATCGAACGTTTGGGTGATCGCGCCGTCATTGCGTTGATAGCGGTTGATCTCGCCCC
Source organism: uncultured Sphingomonadales bacterium (assembly GCA_903858875.1). Taxonomy (GTDB): domain Bacteria; phylum Pseudomonadota; class Alphaproteobacteria; order Sphingomonadales; family Sphingomonadaceae; genus Novosphingobium. Next base: position 40,730 of record CAIOKP010000261.1, on the reverse strand, counting down.
ATGGCACGCGCCAGTCGCCGAAATCGGCCTGCAATCGCGCCACTGCCTCGTCCAGCGCGGCGAGGCGTTGTGCATCGCTGGCCTCGCGGTCCATCCAGTCCCAGACGGTGATGCGTTCGCGTCGGGCGGTGTCGGCGCCCTTGGCCCACAAGGCTTCGCCCCAGAATACCGCGAGGCTGGTCGCGGTGGAATCGAGCGCCCAGCGCCGGTCCCACCCTTGCAACAGCGCGACAGGCGCAGCGCGAGCGGCAGCGCGAGTGGCCTCTGGCGCATGGGCCTGCGCCGCGATCAGGCCGGGCAACAACCGCTCAAACGCCGGCAACCAAGGGTCATAGGCGGCGGTAATCAGGCTATCGACCGTGAAATCGCGCCTCTCGCCCAGCACTCGTTCGGCATGGGGGCCGCGCGGATTGGGGCCGACTTCGTCCATGTATTTGGGGAAATCGGCGGCGCGGGGGCTGTCCTTACCCGCCGCCGACCATGGCGCATTATTGGTGTTATAGACCCAGCCATTGCGGGGATTGATCACCTGCGGCAGGGTGCCTAGCGCGTGCAATCCGTGCCAGTCATTGGCCGGATTGCTGCCATCGACCGGCGCGCGCCAATCCAGACGGTCATCGCGGATCGGCACGAATTGCGGGTGGAGATAGGCGATTTCGCCCCGGTCATCGGCGAATAGCGTGTTGTTCGACGAATTGGCCTTGCGACTGGCGACCTTGAGGAAACCGGCCAGATCATGCGTCTTGGTTCGCAGGAAGCTCTGTTCCAGCGCCGGGATCGGCTTGTTCATCAGCGCAAAGGCGATCCATTTGCCATCGGCCTCGCGCACGATCGGCCCGTGGTGGCTGGCATAGGTGGCAAAGGTCCGCTGCGCCATGCCGCCATCGGGCAAGCGATAGGCCAGCGTGATCGGCTTGACCCTGAGCGGGCGGTTAGCGCCACCATAGCGATAGGTTTTGCCGCCGCCCGGCGTATCGGCCACGGTTTCGGCAAATTCGTCAACATTGTCGATGCCGCTGGATGTGTGCATCCACCCGGCATGGCTGTTGAACCCCTGATAGATGAAGAACTGCCCCCAGGTCACCGCGCCATAGGCGTTGAGGCCCTGGCCGCTGGTCATCTGCAATTCGGATCGAAAGAAGAAGCTGGTATGCGGGTTGATCAGCAATAGCGCATGACCGTTTTTGGTCCGTGATGGCGCGATGGCTATGCCGTTCGACCCCTGCGGATCGCGATAGGTGGTGCCCTTTTCATCCGCCGTCATCGCCAATTTGCGGTGGCCATAGAACGCCTCCAATTGCGACAGGGGCACGCGTTCGACATCGCCCCCGATGCTGCCTTCGGTAAAGGCCAGCGCCATCCACGGCTCGAAATGGCGGATGACCTTGGGATGCACCGCCGGGTGATCCGCCAGATAGGTGTTCAGCCCCGAGGCCCAGGCGTCCATCAGAGCACGCAACCACGCCGGGCTTTTGGCATAATCGGCACGCAGCACGACAGGGTCGATAAACAACCGCTGGCGCAAATCCTGCCAGATTGCGTGTTCGCCTTCCGCCTCGGCCACCCGACCAAGGTTGGTGAGGTAGTTCATTTCGATGCGGTTGAAGTCATCCTCGGCCTGCGCATAGATCATGCCATAGACCGCATCGGCGTCGGTGCGCGCGGCGATATGCGCGATGCCCCAAGTGTCGCGGGTGATCGTGACGTCGTTGGCACGGGCCGCGCCATGGGCCGCGCTGGCCAGCAGCACGAGCGCGATGTAACGGGCTGGCTTTCTCATCCGTGATCCCCCCAGTGCCCACGCTGCGTCGGCACATGGTGCAAGGTCTAGCAAATCGCCGGGTGATGCATAGCCGTCGTTTGACGCAGATCGGGCGTCGCGGCGGGCGTGTGCCCAAGATGCTGCATTGCAATCTGGCTTTTACACCATACCTTTAGCCGCAACCTTACCCCGGAGACTATGCGTGACCGCTGCCAGTGACATCCTTTTCCGCCCGTTTCGCCTAAAGACACTCGATATCGCCAACCGCATCGTGATGGCGCCGATGACGCGCAACATGGCGCCCGGTGGCATCCCCGGCGCGGCCAATGCCGAATATTACCGCAAGCGTGCGGCAGGCGGCGTCGGGTTGATCGTGTCCGAGGGCACCGTGATCGACCGCCCCGCCTCGCGCAATGAAGCCAATATTCCGCTGTTCCACGGGGCGGCGGCCTTGGCCGGGTGGCAGGAGGTGATCGACGCCGTCCATGCCGCAGGCGGCCGGATGGGCCCGCAATTGTGGCACACCGCATCGACCAAGGGCATGACCGGGTGGGAACCCGACGTGGCGGTCGAAAGCCCGAGCGGCTTGCTGGCCCCCGGCGTGCCGCGTGGCAAGGTGATGACCGAGGAAGACATCGCCGACGCGGTTGCCGCCTTTGCCAGCGCGGCCGCCGATGCCAAGCGGTTGGGCTTTGACACGATCGAGATCCATGGCGCGCATGGGTACCTGATCGACCAGTTTTTCTGGAGCGGCACCAATCTGCGCGAGGACCGCTATGGCGGCGCGACGATCAAGGAACGCGCGCGCATGGCCGGCGAAGTGGTTGCCGCGATCCGCGCCGCCGTCGGGCCGGACTATCCGATCATCCTGCGCGTCAGCCAGTGGAAGCAGCAGGATTATGCCGCGCGACTGGCCATGACGCCGGCGGAAATGACTGACTGGCTAGCGCCGTTGGTCGAGGCCGGGGCGGATATCCTGCATTGTTCGCAGCGCCGGTTCTGGGAGCCGGAATTTGCCGAAATCGACGGCGCGGACGGGTTGAACTTTGCCGGCTGGGCCAAGAAATTGACCGGCGCGGCGACGATCAGCGTTGGGTCGGTCGGCCTGTCGGGCGAATTCATCGCGGCATTTGGTGGTGAGGCCTCGCAGCCCGCCAGCCTCGACGCGCTGGTCCGCCGGATGGAGCGCGAGGAATTTGACATGATCGCGGTGGGGCGCGCGCTGGTGACCAATCCAGCATGGGTCAACGAGGTTCGATCGGGCGATACTTCGGCGTTGCGGGGCTTTTCGGGCGCCGATTTGGCGACCCTGGTTTAACCTCCGCGCAGGTGGTGCGAGGGGTTGCCCCCTCGCACCATCAGGCGACCCAATCGAGGATATTCTCTTCCTCGCCAATCAGCGCGAGGCCGTGGGCGATCGAGGTCAGTTCGCCGCCGGTGGCGATTTTGTCATCGCCGAACCGGGTGCGGAAAATCTGCGCGATGGCCGGGATCAGCGACGATCCACCGGTCAGGAACACGCGGTCGATCTGATCGGCGGTACAGGCCGCTTTGGTCAGCGCATCGTCAACGCTGGCTTCGATCCGGGCGATGTCTTCGGCGATCCAGCTTTCGAATTCGGCGCGGGTGACATCGGCCTCGATCTGCATGCCGCCGCCCGAAAAGTGGAAATGGGCGTGCTGCTCGCTCGACAGCGTGCGTTTCAATTGCCCCACCGCGTCATACAGCGGAAAGCCCAATTCGTTTTCGATGATGGCGATCATGTGGCCGATGGCTTGCGGGTCGCTGGCGCTGCGTTGCAGGCGGGCCAGATCGTCCAGCGTGCGGCGATTGCGCATCAGCGCCAGTTTCGACCAATCGGCAAAATCGTTGAAATAGCCGCCGGGGATTTCGAGCAATTTGTCGAACGAGCGATAGGTGCCGCCCTTGCCCAGCAGTGGCAGGACCAGCCGGTCCACAATCCGCGAGTCAAATTGATCGCCCGCGATGCCAACGCCCGACGAGCCAAGCGGCATACAGCGGCCCATGGTGCCGGGCGCGCCGACGCGGACGACGGAAAAATCGCTGGTCCCGCCGCCGAAATCGGCGACCAGCAGCGTGGCCGGTTCCGTCAGGCGCGAGGCATAGCTGAACGCGGCGCCCAGCGGTTCGTAGACGTAGTGGATTTCGGGGCCGAACCCGTCGAGCATCTTGTCATACCGCTGGCGCGCCAGCGCAGGGTCTGGGCGGGACCCGGCATAGGTCACAGGGCGGCCGACGACGATACGTTCTGGCCGCCGGTCCAGCCGGCCGCCGGCATGGGCGACCATGCGTTCGAGAAACAGCCGGCCCAGTTCTTCAAACCGATAGCGTTTGGTGAAGACCGAGGCATGTTCGAAAATCGGGCTGGCGGCGACCGTTTTGAACGATTGGATGAACCGGCTGCCCGCGGGAAAATCGAGGAATTCGTTGATCGCCCAAGGGCCGGCCTCGCAATTCAGCCCGCCGCGCACCGCGTCATCCTGCCAAAAGCACAGCGCCGAGCGGAACACCGCGCCGGTCGCCAGCGCGCCTTGGAATTCGACGAGTTCGGGGTCGGCCTGGCCCTGCGCCCCATCCGATAGGGCGACAACGCTGTTGGTCGTGCCGAAATCGAGGCCGAGCGCGCGTCCGGCGAGAGGCGTGGAAATGGGCTGTACTCCCCAAGGCTGATGCTGACATGGCGGCTAGGCACAAACTGGCCCCCGCCTATGGCACCCCGCGATGGGGGCTGCAAGCCGTTGACCTGTGACGCCAATTGCGGTGGCAATGGCGTTGGGCTAACCGATGGCCATCGGCGCCGGGCCGATACCGGGGGTGGGGCGACAGGTTGCGGACCAGAGCCAGCATTTGCGCCAGAAAACAGCGCTATCGTTGCGAACAGGATGCGGTGGCGGCGGCGCTGCGTGCCGATTTTGCGCTGCGACCGTATCGGTGCGACCGATGCGGGCTGTTCCACCTGACCAGCCGGACCAAGGGCAAGCGGCCTTTGCCGCAACGGGCACAGGGTTCCCCGCTCGACGGGATTTGACAGGCGCGCGATCAGGCGGCGGCGTTGGCGGCATCCATCGTGGTCGATGCGGTGCCCAGCGTCGTCTGAATCATATTGCCCATGCCGCCGACCACCACGAACAGGCCGATCACGATAAGCGCCAGAATGAGGCCATACTCCATGGCGGTCCCGCCCGAGCGGTCCCTCATCAGTTGTCTCAGCCCTTGCCGGATGGTCGTCACTCGCTGCCTCCCTGCGGATTGCGCCGTGAAGATAGGGCGGTATGGCAAAACAATCGTGGTGATAGGGGTACGTGGTCGCGCCTAGGGCTTGGCTTCGGCCAGCAATGTGGCCGCTTTTGGCCCGGTCCAATCATTGCCGCCGGTCATCCGCCACACCTCGTGCCCCTGTGCGTCGTAATAGATCGAGGCGGGCAGGGTGGTGACCTGATATTGCGTTGCCGCGGTGCCATCGGGGTCAAGCCACGCTTCGAGATGGCTCAGGCCCTTGGCCGTCAGAAAGGCGGCGATCTTTTCCGGCCCGCGCGTATCCTGCGACACGGTCAGCACGCGGACGTCGCCCTTGGCAGCCAGCGTATCGAGCGTTGGCAATTCCGCGACGCAGGGCGCACACCAGGTCGCCCACAGGTTGATGACCAATGGCTTGCCGATCAGCGTGGCGGTGTGGATGTCCTTGCCCGCCGCGTCGTGGAACGTCAGGTTGGGCAATTGGCTGCCCTTGTGGCTGCGGTCGATGGTGGGCGCGGGTTCTGTCGCGCCGCCGCTCGCCGCAGGTTGCGCATTCTGGCCGCTTTGCCTATCGCATCCGGCAAGGGCCAGAGTGACCGCAGCCAGCGTCAGGCCACAGGTAAGGAATTTGCGCGTGAGTGATGGGCAGGACAGCAAGGCGGGCTCCAATGCGATGTGGGGCGGGCGCTTCGCCGAAGGGCCCAGCGCGATCATGCGGGAGATAAATGCCTCCATCCCCTTCGACAAGGCATTGTGGCGCCAAGACATCGCCGCGTCAAAGGCCCATGTGGGCATGCTGGGCGCGCAGGGCATTGTGGCAGCGACGGATGCGGCGACGATCAGCGCCGGGCTGGACAGTGTGGCGGCGGAATATGCAGCCAACGGGGTGCCGGAAAACTGGGACCTTGAAGATATTCACATGACCACTGAAAGCCGGCTGGCCGAATTGATCGGCCCGGTGGCCGGGCGGTTGCACACCGCACGCAGCCGCAACGATCAGGTGGCGACCGATTTCCGCCTGTGGGTGCGCGATACGTGTGATGCGACGCTGGGCGGGCTGGCGGCGTTGCAACGCGCGCTGGTGACGCGGGCGGGCGAACATGCGGCCTCGATCATGCCGGGCTTTACCCATCTGCAAATCGCCCAGCCGGTGACCTTGGGCCACCACCTGATGGCCTATTACGAGATGGTGGCGCGCGATGTGTCACGCTTTGCCGATGCGCGGGCGCGGATGAACCAAAGCCCGCTGGGCGCTGCGGCATTGGCGGGCACCGGGTTTCCGATCGACCGGGCGATGACGGCGCGGGCGCTGGGGTTTGATCGGCCGACCGATAACAGCCTCGATTCGGTGTCCGACCGCGATTTCGCGCTCGATTACCTGATGGCGGCGGCCCAATGCGCGCTGCATCTGTCGCGGTTGGCCGAGGAATTCATCATTTGGGCCTCGCAGCCTTTCGGCTTTGTGACGCTGCCCGATTCGCTGTCGACCGGCAGCAGCATCATGCCGCAAAAGAAGAACCCCGACGCCGCCGAACTGGTGCGCGGCCATGCGGGGCGGATCATCGGTTGCCTGACCAGCCTGATGATCACCATGAAGGGCCTGCCGCTGGCCTATTCCAAGGATATGCAGGACGACAAGCCGCCGGTGTTCGAAGCCGCCGGGCTGTTGACGCTGTGCATCGCGGCGATGACCGGGATGGTCGAGGCGACGACATTCCGCACCGAGCGGATGCGCGCGGCGGCGGAACTGGGCTATGCCACCGCGACCGATCTGGCCGACTGGCTGGTCCGCCAAGCCAACATCCCGTTCCGCGAGGCGCATCACATCACCGGCGCGGCGGTCAAGCTGGCCGAGGCCAAGGGCATTGCGCTCGATCGCCTGACGCTGGCCGAATTGCAGGCGATCGATCCGCGCATCGATGAACGCGTGTTTCCCGCGCTGTCGGTCGAGGCGTCGGTGGCCTCGCGCGCCAGCCATGGCGGAACCGCGCCGGTCCAGGTACAACAGCGCGTGGCGCAGGCCCGCGCCGCGCTGGGAATGGAGTAGGCCCGATGCGACACCCCACACTGATCCTTGCCGCCCTGACGTTGGCGCTGGGCGGCTGTGGGTCGCAGGCGGATCTCAAACCCAAACCGCCCAAACAATTGCCCGTCGCGCCCTATGGCCGGGCAACGCGCCCCGGTTCGGCCGAATTGCTGGGCCAAACGTCGCAGGCGCGCCCCGGACGCAATGTCGAATTGCACACCAAATCCGAGCCGCGCACCGACGATCCGTTCGACCTTCCCCCGCACGATTAACAGAAGATACCATGGACCATTTCAGCTATCGCAACGGCGTCCTGCATGCCGAAGACGTCGCCATCCCCGCTATCGCCGAAGCGGTGGCGACGCCGTGCTACATCTATTCCGCCGCCACGCTGACCCGCCATGCGCGGGTGTTTCGCGATGCGCTGGCGGTGCTGCCATCGACGCATATCGCCTTTGCGGTGAAGTCGAACCCCAATCTTGCCGTGCTGAAATTGCTGGCGGGCGAGGGGTATGGCGCCGATGTCGTGTCGGCGGGCGAGATGGACCGGGCGCTGGCGGCGGGGATTCCGGCGGCGGGCATCGTGTTTTCGGGAGTCGGCAAGACGGCGGGCGAATTGCTGCGCGGGTTGCAGGCCGGGATCGGCCAGTTCAACATCGAATCGGAAGAAGAAGGCGTTGAACTGGCGGCGATGGCGGCGGGGCTTGGGCTGACCGCGCGGGCGGCTTTGCGCGTCAATCCCGATGTCGATGCGGGCACCCACGCCAAGATCTCCACCGGCAAGGCGGAGAACAAGTTCGGCGTTGCCTATGACCGCGCCGCTGGCATTTACGCCCGGCTGTCGGCGCTGCCCGGCATCGAGATGCGCGGCCTTGCCGTCCATATCGGCAGCCAATTGTCGAGCCTCGACCCCTTGGAGGCGGCCTTTGCCAAGATGGGCGACCTGATGCGCGCCATCCGCGCGCAGGGGCAGGTGATCACCCATATGGACCTGGGCGGCGGGATCGGCGTGCCGTATAAGGCGGACGAGGTGTTCCCCAGCCCCGCCGAATATGCCGCAATGGTCGCGCGCGTGACCCAGGATTGGGGCGTCACGTTGATGTTCGAACCGGGCCGGGTGATCGCTGGCAATTCGGGCGTGTTGGTGACGCAAGTCGTGCGCGTGAAGGAAGGCGTCGCGGCGCCTTTCGTCATTGTCGATGCGGCGATGAACGATCTGGCCCGCCCGGCCTTGTATGGCGCGTGGCATGATTTTTGGGCGGTGACGCCGGGTGGTGACAAAATGGTCGCCAACATCGTCGGCCCGATTTGCGAGAGCAGCGACACCTTTGCCATGGGGCGCGAGATCGACGTGATGCAGGCGGGCGACCTTGCGGTATTCCGCACGGCGGGGGCCTATGGTGCGACCATGGCCAACACGTATAACAGCCGCGCGCTGGTGCCCGAGGTGATGGTGCATGGCGACCAATGGGCGATCGTCGCCCACCGCATTGACCCTGCGACCATTCTGGCCGCCGAACAGGTGCCGGACTGGTTGAAATAGCATGATCGACAGCCTGCCTCTGTTCCACCGCATCGCCGGCCAACCGGTGATCGTGCTGGGCGTGGGGGAGGCAGCCGAGGCCAAACGGCGGCTGGTTGCGCGCGCCGGGGGGGTGGTGATCGACGATATGCAGGCCGGGATCGACCGTTGCGCGCGGCTGGCCTTTGTCGCCTATGAGGATCGCGGCGCGGCGGAGGCCGATGCCTTGCGGCTGCGCTGTGCGGGCGTGATCGTCAATGTCGTCGATCAGCCGGACCTGTGCGATTTCACCACGCCGAGCATTATCGACCGGTCGCCCGTCTTGATCGCGGTCGGCACTGGGGGCGTTTCCGCCGGGCTGGCCAAGCACATTCGGTTGCGGTTGGACGGGCTGTTGCCGTCGACGCTGGGTGCTTTGGCGCGGGCTTTGGGCGCGGCGCGGGGGGCGTTGCGGGCGCGGTTTCCTGATGCGGGGGACAGGCGGCGGGCGCTGGATGCGGCGCTGGCCAGTGGTGGGCCGCTTGATCCGTTGGAGGGCGACAGCGCGGCGCGGGTGACGGCATGGCTGGCGGGCGAGGCGCTTGGCGAGCATGGCGGGGTGATCGAGATTTGCCTGCGAACGAGGGATCCCGATGACCTGACATTGCGCGAGGCACGGTGGTTGGGCAGCGCGGATGGCATTGCCTATGAACCGGGCGTGCCGCCAACCATCCTCGCGCGGGCGCGGGCCGATGCGGCGCGCATGCCGATCGCGGCGGGGCATGGGGTGGGCGCGCCGGCGGGCCTGTGGCTGGTGCTGCGCGGGCCGGGTGGTGAAATCGGCTAGGATTACGAGGTTTTAACTTCTCCCTCCGGCTTACTTAAGGGATTTTACGGATGTGGGCGGCTTGCCCACTGTGCCGGAGAATGCCTCATGGAACTGCCCAAGATTGATGCGCTCGCGCTGCCTGATCTGCCCCGAGCTACCGGTGTATTCGGTAGCCAGCAGCATCATCCGCAAGGGTCCGGGTCGGACGACACGCTGCTCATGCTGATGGTTTATCTCTACGACCTTTACGTATAAGCGAGGGGTGCGGCGCTGATGTTGCTGCATCCTGAAATCGCGGCGCTGCGGGGTGATGACACCCCGCAGCGCGAGGCGCAGGCCGCGCTGACCGCGGCGCGCGAGGGGTGGAATGCGCGACCCGACACTTGCGCGATTCTCGCGGACCTCGCCCGCTTTGCCGACCCAGCGGTGGGTCTGGCCGATTGTCTGGCCTTGGGGGCGCTGTTTGTGGCGGGGGCGACGCAGGCGCGGGATTGGGTGGCGGCATTGATCGCCGCGCTGGTGCCCGCGCTGGCCGGCGCACCGCTCGGCCAAATGCCGCTGCGGCATTTCACCAATGGTGTGACGTCGACATTGCTGCTGGGCCGGGTGGGTGAAGCGACGCTGGCGCTGGTTGCGGTCGATGGCGCGGTGATGGCGCAACAGGCGCTGGGGCCGAGCGTCAATTTTGCTCCACTGGAATGCTGGGAGGTGGTTCTGGCCGGCTGTGGGGAGGCCGAGGTGGTCACCTGTGACGAGCCGGGGGCCGAGCTTGTCCGGCTGGACCGGGCCGTGGTCAGCTTGACGCCGGGGCGGATTTTGGCGCGCGATGGCGCGTATCAGGCATCCCGGTTGCGCCGCATCGACGGCTGTCTGGTCGCGCTGCGCTTGCAACGTCGCGCGCGATGTGGCGGCGTGGCCTATGAATACGACATCGCCAGCGGGCGCCTGTTGCACCGCGCCGCAGGGGTGATGCGCGAAAGCCGCCATGCGTTGATGGTGAACCTGCTGGGCCGGATGGGCCGCGTCGATGCAGCGCCGGTGCTGGCCGAAATCGCTGGGGAGCCGGCGTCGGACGATCTGCGCTGGCAGGCGCTGCGCGAGGGGTTGGGATTGGATACGGCGCGCGGATTTGCGGCGTTGAACCGCGTGGCCAGGATGCCAGCCGACCCGCTGGCGGCGGCGGCGGCGGCGTTGCTTCGGCAATTGGTCGAGCGGCATCCGGCGTTGGCGGCTCTGGCGTAATGCCCTGCGTGCTCGATATCGTCGATGACGCGGCGATTTCGCTTGATGAGGCGGTTGCCGAATTGGCCGACAGCGGCTTTGCGCCGCGCGACGGGGACAGCGTCACCGCCGCCGCCAGGGTTTTACGCCGATTGGGCAATAATCCAGATTTTCTGGGTGATCTGATCATCGAGGAATTGGCACGGCGCCATCGCGAAGTGCCGGACGAAAACGCCTATGGTCCGCAAGCGATCATGCTGGGCCGGGCGGGGACCGACTGCCTGTTGCGCGCCAATCTGTGGCCTTCGCCCGCCGAGCCGATGATGCGCAGCAGCGGCGCGGCGGCCTTTGCTTATGGCGTGCCGCATGACCACAATTTCGACTTCCTGACGGTTGGCTATTTCGGGCCGGGGTATTGGAGCGACTATTACGAGGCCGATTATGACGCGATCCATGGCTATACTGGCGAAAAGGTCACGTTGCGCTCGACGGGGCGGCATCGGTTGGACCTTGGCCGCATCCAGCACTATCGCGCCCATGTCGATGTTCATGCCCAATTGCCTGCCGATGCGCTGTCGGTGTCGCTCAACATCCTGCACACCGGGGGCGCGCAGGGGTGGCTCGACCAATATCGCTTTGATCCAGCCGCTGGCGAGATAAGCGGCATCCTGACGCATGGTGCGAGCGAAGCATTTTTGCACATCGCGGTCGGGCTGGGTGGGGGCGAGGCAGCGGATTTGGCACACCGGTTTGCCCGCACGCACCCCAGCGACCGGATGCGGTTGCACGCGTTGGATGCGCTGGCGAGTGTGGCGGGCGATGCGGCGGCGCGGGATGATCTGTGGCGCCATGCGGAGGGGGCTGGCAGCCGGATGGTGGCGATGGAGGCCGGTGCGCGGCGGCGGGTTTTGCAGGGAGGGTAGGTGCAAGAGCGATGGCCCTCGCTTCGTTATCTTAAAAAGAAGTACCAAAACACAAACATGGCCAAAGCAAAACCGACCAACGTGTAGCAGCCAACACGAATTGGGCGAGGTAGTAGATCTGCCAGCCATCCGAAAAGGTCCGCTAGAACGATGTCTGACAGGATGTCGATCAGTCCTCCCATCACAGCCTGAACCCGCCCCCCGCCAGCGCGTCAATTGCCGCTTGCAGGATGACCGCCGCCGCCGCCGAATCGATGCGTTCGGCGCGTTTGGCGCGGCTCATGTCCTGGTCGAGCAGGCCGCGTTCGGCGCTGGTGGTGCTCCACCTTTCATCCCACAGCAGGATTGGCAGGTCGAGCACTTCGAGATTGCGGGCATAGGCGCGGGTGGATTGGACGCGCGGGCCGGACGATCCGTCCATGTTGAGCGGCAGGCCGATGACGATGCCCTTGATCGAGCGTTCCGCGATCAGCGCGGCGATCAGGCCCTTGTCGATGGAAAACTTGCCCCGCTTGATGGTTTTGCCGGGCGAGGCGATGCGCCAGCTAGGGTCGCAAAAGGCGGTGCCGATGGTTTGGGTGCCCAGATCCAGCCCGATCAGCCCGCCGCCATGCGGCAGCGCGTCGCGCATTTCGAGCGCGCTGGTAGTGATTACGACTGCCACAGGCGCCACCATGCTTTGCCGGCGGCGGATTTCGCGCTGGCGAGTTTGGGCGCGGGATGGCCCGATTGCGTGTGCCATGCGCCGACGCGGCGGGCGACATCGGCGCGCACATTGCCCCAGAATAGCGGGATGTCATACACGTGGTAATTGTTGCCGGGCAGCACCAGCGGCCCCATTTGCGGACCCGATCCGATCATCAAAAACCCGTTGGGCGCACAGCGCGCCGAGACCATGCCCGGCACCAGCGCCGCGCCCGAAAAATTGGCGTCGGGCACCAGCGTGCCAAGGTTCGCCTGCGCCGTGGCCGCATCGCCGGGGCGGCCGGTGATGGGGTTGGTGCACAGGAACGGCGTGCCTTTGCGATTGCGGCCGTCGAGGCCGGCAAAGCGCGTATAGGCGTCCATCACCATGCGCGGGTCGGCCGGTTCGCCAAAGCTTTGCCATGACAGGATGCAGCCCGAATGATCGGGCGCGGTACAGGCGGGCAGGCCCATGTGCGGCAAGTCATGCGTCAGGCTGACCGGCCAGCCGACGACATAGGCGGCGGCAATCCGGCTGGCCAGCGGGCGGCCCGCGACGCGTTCCTGCATCAGGCGCATCAGGTGAAAGGCGCCCTGACTATGCCCGACCAGCACGATCGGCAGGCGCGGATCTGCGCCCGCGACAAAGGCGTCAAAGCCGGCCAGCACATCGCCATAGGCCGCGTCGAGCGCCTTGTGCCCGGCGGGATGGTCGGTCAAAAATGCGCCAAAGGTCGCTTGGCGATAGCGCGGCACCCAGACTTCGGCCGCCGCGTTGAACGGGCTAGCCAGGCCGCGCACAAAGGTTTCGGCGCGGGCATTGGTGGTCGCGTCATGGATGTCGGCGTTCCAGCGGGTGCGTTCGAACAGGCTGGTCGGGTGGATAAAGAACACCGCGGCGGGCAACGCATGGTCGGGCGCATCGGCGCCGCGTGGCAGCCATCGGGCCGGATCGCCAGCGGTGCCGGCGCCGTGCGAAAACCACAGCGACGGATTGGCATAGGCATTGGGCACCAGCGGCGCCGGCGCGTGAAAAACTTTGGCCGGGACAAATGCGAATTGCGACAATTCATTGGCCCAAAAGCGCAGGCCCATCATGCCGGCAATCACGACAACCACCAGCAAGGCAACAGCATATAGGAACTTTCGTGCCAAGGGGATGAGGCTCGCCAGGTCAATCTTGGGCGGGGTTCGGCACAGCGGCAACGGGATCGTTGTCGGCGCTGTCTTCCGGCGGATTACCGCGCGCGGCCAACCGTTCGAGCAGCACCTTGAGCATCGCCAGCATCGGATCGGCCAGCGCGAGGCCGACGATGCCGAACAGCACGCCCATGATCAACTGCATCGCCAGCACCAGCGCGGGCGCGAGGTCGGCGGTTTTTTTGGCGACCATCGGCACGATCACATTGCCGTCAATCCCCTGCACCACGACATAGACGCCGATGCAGTACAGCCCCATGTTGGTGCCGCCCGAAAAACCCACCAGTACCATCAACAGGCCCGAAATCGGCGCGCCAATATTGGGCAAAAACGCCAGAACCCCGGTCAGCAGCCCCAGCAAGGTCGCCATCGGCACGCCATAGACGCCCAGCGCAAATCCGACGCTGAGCCCTTCAACGACCATCCCGATGATCCGCCCGAACAACAGACGGCGCATCGTCAGCCCCATCTGGACGAACATCGTCTCGAAAAACCCGCGGCTCTCACCCGGAAGCATCCAGGCCAGGCCGCGCTGATACGGCTGTGGGTCGATCGCGAAATAGATGCCGAGCACGAGGATCAGGAACAGCGTCGTTGCGCCCCCGATCAATCCGCCGACCACACCTGTCAATTGCCCGACGCTGGAAATCGCCTGTTCGGTGAGGCTTTGCGTCATCCGGGCGTTGATCGCCAGGCCGCGATGTTCGCCCCAATGCAGCAGGCGCATCGCCTGCGCCTGCAAGGTCGCGGGCAGGGCGGCGGCCTGTTCGGTGATCTGGCTGCCGGCGTAGCCCAGAAACCAGATCGAAAACGCCACCGCCAACAGGAGCACGATCACCACCCGCCACACGCGCCCGATCGGCAACACCCGGCCCAGCAATCGCGCCCCGCCATCCAACAGCGCGCCAAACACCATCCCGCCAAACACCACCATCAACGGCTGGGCCAGCATCACGGTCAACCCCATCAACCCGGCAATACCCAGCCAGATCAGCGCCTTCTTTGCTTCTTCGCGGACGGCGGGATCGTGGATATCGGTCGGGCCCGCGCGGCGTGCGCGGTGGCCGGCGCTGCCGGTGGTTTTTTTGACGGGAACACGTTTGGGCGGGGTGGACACCAAAATTACCTGCGTGTGGGATCTAGGGCAGGGCGCAGCGTGTGCCATGCGCGGCCCGAACGCAAGCTCGTTACCCAGGTGATCGGGTTCCAGCTTGTGGTGCCATCAAACGAATGCGTGATAAATTCGGCCCGGCCGCCAATATCGCTGATCGGGACAGGCCCGCCCAGGCCATTGCCTTCGAGGCTGACCCGGCTGTCGGCGGAATGGTCGCGGTTGTCGCCCATCACAAAGACATGCCCGGCAGGGACCGTGATCTCGTCCATATTGTCGAGCGATTGTTCCATGTGGTCGACAATCGTATAGGTCGCGCCATTGGGCATGGTTTCGCGATAGGCGGGCATTTCGCATACCTGCGCGCCCGAGGCTTTGCGGATTTTCATGCCGGCAAAGCCATAGCCCTCGCACGGATAGGGATCCTCCGCCGAGGCGATGGCGTTGAGCGGGATTTCGGCAGGCGGCTCGACCGCTTGCGGCACGGGATGGCCGTTCAGGATGATCTGGCCATGGCGCACCGCGATGCGGTCGTTTGGCAGGGCGACGACGCGCTTGATGTAATCCTCGCCCGGGCGGCCGCGTGGCACGACGATCACCACATCGCCATATTCCGGCGTCCTGGGCCAGATGCGCCAGCTGCCCCGGGGCAGGATGTGGAAGCTCGCCGATTCCCAGTTCCAGCCATAGGGGTATTTCGACACCACCAGATGATCGCCCACCCACAGGCCCGGCACCATCGAGGCGCTGGGGATATAGAACGGCTTGGCGATCACGCTGTGGAATGCCAGCACGGCGATGAACATACCGATCAGCCCGCGCACTTCGGACCACCAGTTGATGGGTTCGGCGGGGGTGGGGGCGGCGGCTTCGGCCGGAGTGCTGGCTGGGGTTTCGGGCGTGCTGGTCATGGGTGGTCTGCTCTCTGGCGCGCCTCAATGATAACAAAGGCCTGCGCCCATGGATGGTCATCCGTGAGCGAGACATGAACAAGCGCCTCATGCCCCGCAGGCGTCATCGCCGCAAGCCTTTGCGCCGCGCCGCCGGAGAGCAGCAGCGATGGCGCGCCCAGTGGATCGAGCGTGACCGCGATGTCGGCCATCACAAAGCCGCGACCGAACCCGGTGCGCATCGCCTTGGCGCAGGCCTCCTTGGCGGCAAAACGTTTGGCGAGGCAGGCGGCGCGGTTGGCCGGGCGGCTGTTGGCCAGTGCGATTTCGTCGGGCGAAAAGATCCGCGTCGCGAATCGGTCGCCATGCCGGGTCAGCGCGGTGGCGATCCGCTCGATGCTGCAAAGGTCCGATCCGATGCCCAGGATCATCGGAACGCGCCCGTCATCCCCGCGCCGCGTCCATCAATTCGCGCATCCGGCGCACAGCGGCTTCCAGCCCCACGAACACCGCCTCGCCAATCAGATAATGGCCGATGTTGAGTTCGGCGATATGCGGGATCGCGGCGACCGCCTGCACGTTGTCATAGGTCAGGCCGTGGCCGGCATGGGGCTCGATCCCGTTGCGCACGGCCAGCGCGGCCATGTCATAGAGGCGCTTGAGTTCGATCGCGCATTGATCGCCAGTCGCATGGGCATATTCGCCGGTGTGGAATTCCACCACCGGGGCGCCCAACCGGATCGCCGCATCCAATTGCCGCATTTCCGGTGCGATAAACAGGCTGACCCGGATGCCCGCATCGGTCAGCCGCGCGATGATCGGCGCCAGCCGGTTATGCTGCCCCGCCGCGTCCAGCCCGCCTTCGGTGGTGCGTTCCTCGCGCCGTTCGGGCACGATGCAGGCGGCGTGCGGGCGGTGGCGCAGCGCAAAGTCCAGCATTTCGTCCGTCGCCGCCATCTCGAAATTGAGCGGCAGGTTGGTCGCGGCCTGAATGCGGGCGATATCCTCGTCGCGGATGTGGCGGCGATCCTCGCGCAGGTGCGCCGTGATGCCGTCGCCGCCCACCGCCGCGACGATTTGCGCCGCGCGCACCGGATCGGGATGTTCCCCGCCGCGCGCGTTGCGGATGGTCGCAACATGGTCGATGTTGACGCCCAGGCGCAGCGAATTGGGGCGCAACGGAGCCCGGTTCAGCAGGTTATCCACGCCTACTTCGCCCGGCTACCCGGCTTGATCGCGGGGGTGGCGGCCATGTCGGCGGGCACTTCGTCGGGCGCCCAAGTTGGGAAATTGAGCGCGATCAGCGGATAGAATGGCACGCCAAGGTCGGCGGTGCCCGCGCTGCGATCGATCAGCGCGGCGGCGGCAATCACATGCCCGCCCGCGTCCTCGATCGCCTTGATCGCCTCGCGGCTCGACAGGCCGGTGGTGACGACGTCTTCGACCATCAACACCTTGTCGCCCGGATGGAGCGAAAAGCCGCGGCGCAGTTCGAATGTGCCGGTCGGGCGTTCGACAAACATCGCTTCCACGCCCAGCGCGCGGCCCATTTCGTGGCCAATGATCAGGCCACCCATCGCGGGCGACACGACCTTATTGATGTCTTTGCGCAGTTCGCGCGGGATGGTCGCGGCAATCGCCAAAGCCAGCCGGCTGGCGCGCATCGGGTCCATGAGCACGCGGGCGCATTGCAGGTAATGGGCGCTGTGGCGGCCGGAGGACAGCAGGAAATGCCCTTCGAGCAGGGCCTGGCTAGCGCGAAACTCGGCCAGCACTTCATCTTCGGTCATCTGTACTATCGCCTTGGTTGAATGCACTCACATGGATGGGCGACGGCGCCCTAGGCCGGCGCGCCCGGCAGGCCCCTGACAGAGCAGGCCACCGGCCCCTGTCATTGGTCTGAATCAAAAATACCCTAGAGGCGCTTGTGAGCGGGGGCAAGCGCTGGTACACCTTCGTCCCAAGGGACAAAAAGTCCTATAGCCTATGGGAAACGGGGTGAGAGGGGGCAATTCTCTCAGCCGGTGGATAAAGAAAGAGCGCTAGGCATGACATTGGGAGAAGTGATCGGCGTTGCAAAACGCTGTATGTTGAGCTTTGGCACACCCGCGGCCTTGCTGTGGGTGCCTGCGATGGCCAGCGCCGCCGATACAGGTGGCCATTTGACGGCGGACCATTTCGCCATCGCGCCGGGCGGTTATACGCCGATGGCGCCGACTCCGGGCAAGGGGATGCCGGTCGACGCCGGGCTGACGTTCCAGGCACAATATTCGCCGACCGGGATCGAGGCCTTGTGGATGCACGATCATATCGTGCTGTGGATCCTTATCGCGGTATGCGTATTTGTTGCCGGGCTGCTGTTGTGGGTGATCGCCCGCTATAACAAGCACGCCAATCCGGTGCCGACCAAGACCAGCCACAATACGCTGCTCGAAGTGATCTGGACCGGTATTCCGGTGCTGATCCTGTTGGTGGTGTTTGTGCCTTCGATGAAATTGCTGGCGCATCAGTACAAGTCGCCGCCGGCCAATGCCCTGACCGTCAAGGCGACGGGCAACCAGTGGTATTGGTCCTATTCCTATCCCGACAATGGCGGTTTCGAGGTCACCTCGAACATCCTGCCGCCCGAGGAAGCCAAAAAGCGCGGTGAACCGGTGCAATTGGCCGCCGACAACCGCATGGTCGTGCCGGTGGGCGAGGCGATCCGTATGCAGACGTTTGGCGCGGACGTGATCCATTCCTTCGCTGTGCCGTCGCTGTGGTTCAAGCTGGACGCAGTGCCGGGGCGGATCAACGAAAAGGTGCTGACCATCAATGAGCCGGGCGTCTATTATGGCCAGTGCTCGGAACTGTGCGGTGCGCGTCATGGCTATATGCCGATCGTGGTCGAGGCCTTGCCCCGCCCGCAATTCAACGCCTGGGTGATGACCCATTCGGGCGCGAAGATCGACGGCGCGCCGAAAACCGCTGACGTCCCCAAGGCCGCCGACGCAAAGCCGGCTGAGGCCGCGGCGCCTGCTGCCGCCGCTTCTGGTGTTTGATCGCATGTACATGCCCATTTCTTCCGGGGTTTGCTAAACCATGGCTACCATCGCATCCGAATTTCAGGCGCATGGCGCGGGCGATGCCCACGCGCATGACGACCATCACGAACACAAGCCGAGCTTTTTCGCCCGGTGGTTCATGTCGACCAATCACAAGGATATCGGCACGCTCTATCTGATCTTCGCGATCATGGCCGGGATTATCGGCGGCGCGATTTCGGGATTGATGCGCGCCGAACTGGCCCATCCGGGTATCCAGTATCTTGGCCATATCGCCAATTTCCTCGGCATCAAGGACGCCAGTTTCGACCAGCAATTACACCTGTGGAACGTGCTGATCACGGCGCATGGCCTGATCATGGTGTTCTTCATGGTGATGCCCGCGATGATCGGCGGGTTTGGCAACTGGTTCGTGCCGATCATGATCGGCGCGCCGGACATGGCCTTCCCGCGTATGAACAATATCTCGTTCTGGTTGACGGTGGCGGGGTTCTGTTCGTTGATGCTGTCGGCGTTTGTGCCGGGCGGCACCGGCAATGGCGCTGGTATCGGCTGGACCGCCTATGCGCCGCTGTCGACCAGTGGCAGCCAAGGGCCAGCGGTCGATTTCGCGATCTTCTCGCTGCATCTGGCGGGCGCTGGTTCGATCATGGGGGCGATCAATTTCATCACCACCATATTTAACATGCGCGCACCGGGCATGACGTTGCACAAGATGCCGCTGTTCGTGTGGTCGGTGTTGGTGACCGCGTTCCTGTTGCTGCTGGCTTTGCCGGTGCTGGCCGCGGCGATCACGATGTTGATCACCGATCGTAATTTCCACACCACGTTCTTTGATCCGGCCGGGGGCGGCGATCCGATTCTGTTCCAGCACTTGTTCTGGTTCTTCGGTCACCCCGAAGTGTACATCATGATCCTGCCGGGCTTTGGCATTATCAGCCAGATCATCTCGACCTTCTCCAAAAAGCCGGTGTTTGGCTATTTGGGCATGGCCTATGCGATGGTCGCGATTGGCGTGGTCGGATTTGTCGTGTGGGCGCACCACATGTACACCACCGGCCTGTCCGAAGACGTCAAAATGTACTTCACCACCGCCACGATGGTCATTGCGGTGCCGACCGGCATCAAGATCTTCAGCTGGATCGCGACGATGTGGGGCGGGTCGATCTCGTTCAAATCGCCGATGGTCTGGGCGATTGGCTTTATCTTCCTGTTCACCGTGGGCGGCGTGACGGGTGTCGAACTGGCCAATGGCGGCTTGGATGACAACCTTCAGGACACTTATTACGTGGTGGCGCATTTCCACTACGTGCTGTCGCTGGGTGCGGTGACGGCGCTGTTCGCCGGCTTCTATTACTGGTTCCCCAAAATGAGCGGGCGCTGGCATTCGGAGTTTCTGGCCCACCTGCACTTTTGGGTGTTCTTTGTCGGCGTGAACATGCTGTTCTTCCCCATGCACTTTTTGGGGCAACAGGGCATG
Organism: uncultured Sphingomonadales bacterium; assembly: GCA_903858875.1. Taxonomy (GTDB): domain Bacteria; phylum Pseudomonadota; class Alphaproteobacteria; order Sphingomonadales; family Sphingomonadaceae; genus Novosphingobium. The sequence goes on along the minus strand of CAIOKP010000261.1, from coordinate 20,801 downwards.
CCGCGCCGCATGCCGGATTACACCCCGGCGCTGGCCTATTGGAACCATTTTGCAAGCGTCGGCTATATGGTGATGGCCTCGTCGATGGTGATTTTCTTCGTCAACATTGCCTATGCGTTCATCGCCGGTAAAAAGGCCGAGGGCAATTATTGGGGCGAAGGCGCGACGACGCTGGAATGGACCCTGTCCAGCCCGCCGCCCTTCCATCAGTTTGAAACCCTGCCGGTGATCTCGGACAGCGATCACCACTGACCGGCACGGGTGCCTTGGCTGCGCATGGCCAGGCACCCGTCCGTGTCCCCCGATTTTGTGAACGTGGCGGGATGATCCGATGACGGTGCTTTCCCAAGCAGTCCCTTTACAACCGCGCCTGTCCGGGCGAGGAGTTTTGGGTATGACAGCCCCCCACTTGCTCGCACCTGACCGCCTCCCCGCCGAATGGCGCGATTTTTTCGCGCTGACCAAGCCGCGGGTGATGACTTTGGTGATCTTTACCGGCCTGTGTGGCTTGCTGGCGGCGCCGGGGCATATTCACCCGGTGCTGGGTTTTGTCGCGATTCTGTGCATCGCGGTCGGCGCCGGCGGTGCGGCGGCGCTCAACCAGTGGTGGGAGGCCGACATCGACGCCGGCATGAAGCGGACGCAAAAGCGCCCGCTGCCGTCCGGCAAGATGGAACGCACATCGGCGCGGGATTTCGGCGTGGCGCTATCGGCGGCCTCGGTGATTGTGATGGGCCTGGCGATCAACGCGCTGTGTGCGGTCATTCTGGCGGTGTCGATTGTCTATTACGCGCTGGTTTACACCGTGTGGCTAAAGCCGCGGACGCCGTTGAACATCGTGATCGGCGGCGGGGCTGGTGCCTTCCCGCCGATGATCGGGTGGTTGGCGGTGACTGGGCATATTACGTTGATGCCGGTGGTGCTTTTCCTGATCATCTTCATGTGGACGCCGCCGCATTTCTGGGCGCTGGCGCTGTTTGTGCAGACCGATTACGCCAAGGTCGGCATTCCGATGCTGCCCGTTGTGGCGGGGGAACGGGCGACGCGGCGGCAGATCTTGGGCTATTCGGTGCTATTGCTGCCGTTGACGCTGGTGCCGTGGTGGATCGGTGGCACGGGCGTTATTTATGGCGTGGCGGCGACGGTGCTGTCGATCGGGTTTCTGGCGTTGGCGATGCGGGTGGGGTTGCGCGCCCGCACTGGCGACGACGACCGGATGAAGCCTGAAAAACAGTTGTTCGCCTATTCGATCCTCTATCTTTTTGCCCTGTTCGCCGCGCTGGTGGCGGACCGCTGGGCGCTCATTTTGGGAGGTCATGCATGACCGAGCCTGTCGAAACGCCACCCCTGGTTGCAACACCCGACATCGAGGCCAATCGCAAGCGTATCATCGCGGCGCGCAACCGGGCGACCGCATGGGTGCTAGTCGGCTTTGTCGTGCTGTTTTTCGCTATCACTATCGTCAAGATGAAGATCTGACGCGATGGTAGTCACGCCCATTCCTGCTGGCCGCAATGCCCGTGTTGGGCTGATGGCTCTGACGTTTGCCGTGGGCATGACGGGCATGGGCTATGCTGCGGTGCCGCTGTACCGGATGTTCTGTCAGGCGACCGGCTTTGGCGGCACGCCGCGCCGCGCCAGCGAGGCGACGGCGGCGGGCGTTCGCGTTGTGGCAGGGCGCAAGATGTCGATCCGGTTTGACGCCAATGTCGATCCCGGCATGAAATGGGCCTTCCACCCCGAGGCGACCACGCAGACGGTCGCCATCGGTGCGCGTTCCATCGCGTTTTTCACTGCCGAGAACACCACCGATCACGACATCACCGGCGCCGCGAGCTATAACATCGCGCCCGACGAGGCGGCTCGCTATTTTACCAAGGTGCAATGCTTCTGCTTCACGCGGCAGACGCTGCGCCCGCATGAAAAGGTGCGGATGCCGGTGACCTATTACGTCGATCCAAAGCTGCTCGACGATCCCGAAGTCAACACGCTGCAACAGATTACCCTGAGCTATACATTCCACCCGGTGGAGGCAGGGCCGAAAGGCTGAGCCAAAGCCTCTGTTACGCTGGCGCTCCGGGGCAAAAGTCACTGGACCACGCTGGCGCAGACAGGTAGAGTTCGACCAAAGATCATAAAAACCCGGGAAGGCGGCAGATGGCTGACACGACCCGGCAAGTGGGGATGAGCGAAATGGCCACTGGCAAGACGCACGATTACCATATTCTGCCGCCCGATATCGTGCCGCTGGTCACGACGATTGGCGCGTTTACGTTCACGTCCGGCATGGTGCTGTATATGCACCAGATGGCCGGGGGCAAATGGGTGCCCGCGCTGGGCTTGGCGCTGTTGATCGCGGCGATGTTCACCTGGTTCGGCAAGATCGTGTCCGAGGCCAAGGCGGGCGACCATACGCCGGTGGTGCAACTGCATCAGCGCTATGGCATGATCCTGTTCATCGCATCGGAAGTGATGTTCTTCGTCGGCTGGTTTTGGGCGTTTTTCGACTTTTCGCTGTTTCCCTCGACCATCGCCAAATCGATCGGTGGGCAATGGCCGCCAAAGTCGATGGAAGCGGTGCTCGACGCGTTCGACCTGCCTTTGTTGAACACGCTGATCCTGCTGTGTTCGGGCACGACGGTGACATGGGCGCACCACTGCCTGATCCACGGCGACCGTGAAGGGTTGAAGAAGGGCCTGTGGGCGACGATCCTGCTGGGTATGCTGTTCACGTCGTTGCAGGCGTTCGAATATGCCCACGCGCCATTCGCCTTCGGCCAGAACACCTATGGTTCGGCGTTCTATATGGCGACGGGCTTCCACGGTTTCCACGTGATCGTCGGGACGATCTTCCTCGCCGTCTGTCTGGTGCGCGCTTATCGCGGCGATTTCACGCCCAAGCAGCATTTCGGCTTTGAGGCTGCCGCCTGGTATTGGCATTTTGTCGATGTCGTGTGGCTGTTCCTGTATGTTTGCATCTACGTCTGGGGCAATTGGGGCTTTGCGGTTGACTGATCGGGTCGAGGTTTCCTCTACAACAACAGGGCAGCCGGGCATTGTCTCGGCTGCCCTGTTTGGTTTGTGCCCGCGGTGCGGGGCAAAGGGGCTGTTTGCGGGGGTGGCGAAATTTGCGCCCGAATGTCGCGCCTGTGGCCTTGATTTGAGCGGCTTTAATGTCGGCGATGGGCCTGCAGCGTTTCTGATCTTTCTGGTTGGCGGGCTGGCGATGGGGGTCGCGGCTTGGCTGGCGCTGGATGTGGATCCGCCGGTGTGGGTCTATCCGCTGGTGCTGGTGCCGCTGGTGATCGGGCCGACGATGTTTGGCCTGCGGGTCAGCAAGGCGGTCTTGTTGGTGTCGGAATACCGCCGCCGGGCGGTCGAGGCCGGGGCAAAGGATATGCGCGAATCATGAGCCTGCGGCGGTTGCCCATTGTGCCGACGTTGCTGGTGTTGGCGGCGGCGGGGTATATGATCCACCTTGGCCTTTGGCAGCTCGACCGGTTGCGACAAAAGGAAGCGATGATCGCGCGGTTTACAGCGGCGCAGGCGGATCAGACGGTGCATCTCTGGGGTGCGGCCGGCATTCCTTACAGCCGGGTCCGTCTGACTTGTGCGAATGGCTCGGCGCCTGCCGCCGTGGCGGGGCAGAATGCAGCGCGACAGGCGGGTTGGGCGCATCTTGTGATCTGTGATGTGGTGGGCGGCGGCCGGGCGGAAATCGTCCTTGGCTGGTCGCAACGGCCAGAGGGTGTAGCGTGGTCAGGCGGGGTTGTGACGGGCACCCGGATTGATCGTGGTCAGGCCGGGGTGCGGGTGATCGCCGATCCGCCGCTGGCTGGCCTGCAAGCGAACGCTCGGCCTGATCCGCGCGATTTGCCGAATAACCATTTGTCCTATGCGGTGCAGTGGTTCCTGTTCGCCGCGACGGCTTTGGTGATTTATGGGTTGGCGGTGAGGAAGCGGATCAAGGGCTAAGTGCGAGGGCACTTGCCCCTTGCCCCACACATCGCTAACCGCCGCGCCAACATTAGGCAGGATTCCCATGGAATATATCAGCACGCGCGGGTCAGCCCCGGCTCTTGATTTCGAAGGCGCAACCTTGGCAGGCCTCGCCAATGATGGGGGCTTGTATGTGCCGAGCGAATGGCCGCGGTTCAGCCGTGACGAAATCGCCGCGATGGCGGGTCTGCCCTATGCGGTGTTGGCGCAGCGGATCATGCAGCCATTTGTCGGCGATAGTTTGACGCAGGAACGGCTGTTGGAGCTGACCACGGCCGCCTATGGCCGCTTTGCGCACAAGGCGGTGACGCCGTTGAAGCAGTTTGACGAGCAGCAATGGTTGCTCGAATTGTTTCACGGGCCGACGCTGGCGTTCAAGGATGTGGCGTTGCAATTGCTGGGCCTGTTGTTCGAGGAATTCCTCGGACGCAGCGATCAGAACCTGACCATCGTTGGCGCGACCAGCGGCGACACCGGCAGCGCGGCGATTGATGCGGTGGCGGGCCGGGCCAAGGTCGATATCTTCATGTTGCACCCCAAGGGCCGGGTGTCCGATGTGCAGCGTCGCCAGATGACCACGATGTTGGCGCCCAATGTGCACAATATCGCGATTGATGGCTCGTTTGACGACGCGCAGGCGATGGTCAAGCGGATGTTCAACGACCAGGCCATGACCAGCCGGTTTACGATTGGCGCGGTCAATTCGATCAACTGGGCGCGGTTGATGGCGCAGGTGGTGTATTACTTCGCTGCCGCGCTGCAATTGGGCGCGCCGCATCGTCCGGTCGCGTTCAGCGTGCCGACCGGCAATTTCGGCGATGTGTTTGCCGGCTACGTCGCGGCGCAAATGGGCCTGCCGATTGAGCGGTTGATTGTGGCGACCAACGTCAACGACATCCTGCACCGCGCGCTGTCAACCGGCGATTATTCGGCGGGGACGGTGACTCCGACCGCCGCGCCGTCGATGGATATTCAGGTATCGTCGAATTTCGAACGCCTGTTGTTCGACCTCAATGGCCGGGATGGTGCGGCGATGGCGGCGCAGATGGCCGGGTTCGAGACGACCAAGGCGATGACCCTGACCAACGCGCAACGTGAAGGCGCCGCCGCGCTGTTGACCAGCGCGCGTGTCGATCCCGATGAAATGGCCAATTCCATCCGCTGGGCGTGGGAAGCGGCGGGCGAATTAATTGATCCGCATACCGCGATTGGCCTGCATGCGGCGCGCGCCGCCGGGCTGCCGGCTGGTGTGCCGGTGGTGACGCTGGCGACGGCGCATCCGGCCAAGTTCCCCGACGCGGTGGAGCGGGCAACCGGCCATCGGCCCGGCTTGCCCGACCGGATCGGCGATCTGTTCGAGCGTGAGGAACGCTGCGACGAATTGCCCGGCACCTATGACGCGGTCGCCGCCTATGTGGCACAGCGCGCCACCCCCAAGGCATAGGACGGATACCCGATGGCCGAACTGATCCGCCAACCGCTGCTGCTGACCGGCGAGGGCTGGGCCGATTATGGTCTGGTCGATAGCGGGAACGGCCGCAAATTGGAGCGGTATGGCGCATACCGCTTCGTTCGTCCCGAACCCCAGGCCTTGTGGCGCCCGCGCGACGAGGATTGGGCGACCGCCACCGTGCGGCCCCATGCCGAATTCGTGCCCGGCGCGGATGAGGATGGCGGCGGGCGCTGGCTGTACGACCGGCCAGTGCCGGCCGATGGCTGGCCGTTGGCGTGGAATGATGTGCGGTTTACCGCGCAATGTACGCCGTTCCGCCACCTCGGGTTCTTTCCCGACATGGCGCCGGTGTGGGACTGGATGGGGGAGCGGTTGGCCGGGCGGACCGATGCCAGCACGCTCAACCTGTTTGGTTATACCGGGGTCGGCACGCTGGCCCTGTCGGATTACGGCCCGGTGACACATGTCGATGCGTCAAAAAAATCGGTGACGCAGGCCCGTGCCAACGCTGCCCTTTCGGGCATGGCGGAGCGGCCGATTCGCTGGATCGTCGACGATGCGGGCAAGTTTACCGCACGCGAAGGGCGCCGTGGCAAGCGCTATGACGGCATCATCCTCGACCCGCCAAAGTTCGGCCGCGGGCCGGAGGGCGAGGTGTGGCGCCTGGAAGAACATCTGCCCGGCCTGATCGCGGATGCCCGGCGTTTGCTGGACGCGGACAGCCGTTTTCTGTTCCTGACGGTCTATGCGGTGCGGATGTCGTCGCTGGCGATTGCCGGGCTGCTGGACGAAGTGTTCGCGGATTTGCCGGGGCGGATCGAGCATGGCGATCTGGCGGTGCAGGAAGATGGCGAGCACGGACGCCTGCTGCCCACCGCGATCTTTGCCCGTTGGAGCAATGACTAGACCGGCCGCATTCCGCCCAGTAAGGCCTTCGTCATGATCGATAGCCTTATCCTTGAAGTGGCCGATTTCGAAACTGATGTCCTGACCGGCATCTATTCGGAAGAAACCGGCAAGCCCCAGCCGCTGCGCATCACCATCACGGTGCGTATGAAGCCGGCGGACCGCTATTTGCCCGATACGCCGCTGTCGGCGTCAAAGAACTATATGGACCTCAAATTCGCGGCGAGCGAAGCCTTGCCAGAAGGGGTGCATTTTACGTTGATCGAGGCCTTGGCCGACCATATTTGCGAAACGCTGTTTTTGCAGGACACCCGGGTTGAGGCGGTGACGGTCAAGATCGTCAAGCTGGCGATCAGCGAGGCGGGCGAGAAGATCGGCATGACGTTGACGCGCGGGCGGCGCTGATCGTGGCCCAGTCGTTGAACGTGAATGGGTTGCCGGCGGCGGCCTTGGCGGCGGCGGCGGATTTTCACGCGAGGATTCTGGCTCAGGCCGAGGATTCCTTGGCCAGGGACGATTTGACGCTGGTTTTTACCCCCGCCGATCACACGCATCGCGGCTGGCGCTTGGCGGTGGTGCAGGCATTGGCCCGGGCGCATACCCCTCGGCGCGTCAATGCGGTCGAGAGTGATAGCCCGGCGGCAATTTCCGCCGCGCTGACCTATCTGGCCGCCGCGCCCGGCGTTACCGGCCAAGTGTTGCGGCTTGATAGCCACGGCGCCGGACCGGTGGTAGGTTAAGCCCATGGCCGGACCCCTTGTCGATCAATTCCAGCGGCGCATCACCTATCTGCGTCTGAGCGTGATCGATCGCTGCGATCTGCGTTGTACCTATTGCATGCCTGAGCGGCAGACGTTTTTGCCGAAAGCGGAGGTGCTGACGCTGGAAGAAATGCACCGGTTGGCGCTGGGCTTTATCGCGCGGGGCGTGACGAAACTGCGGTTGACGGGCGGCGAACCGCTGGTGCGGCGTGATATGATCGAACTGGTGCGGACGCTGGGGCGCAAGCTGGGCGATGGGTTGGATGAGCTGACGCTGACCACGAACGGCACGCATTTGGCGCAACACGCCGAAGATTTATATGCGGCGGGCGTCCGGCGGGTGAACGTGTCGCTCGATACGCTGGACCGCGCAAAGTTCGCCCACATTACACGGCGTGATTCGCTGCCCGCCGTGCTGGAAGGCATCGCGGCGGCCAAGGCGGCGGGTTTGACGGTGAAGCTCAATACCGTCGCGCTAAAGGGTGGCAACGCCGACGAGATCCCCGACCTGATAGCCTGGGCGCATGGGCAGGGGCATGAAATTACGCTGATCGAGGTGATGCCGCTGGGCGAGGTGGAGGAGGATCGTATCGATCACTATCTGCCGCTGTCCGTGGTGCGCGATGCTTTGGCGGCGCGCTGGACATTGCAGGACGAGGACCATCGTTCGGGCGGTCCGGCGCGCTATGTGCGGGTGGCGGAGACGGGTGGGCGGCTGGGGTTCATCACGCCGCTGACCAATAATTTTTGCGAGGGGTGCAACCGGGTGCGGGTGACTGCGACGGGGCAATTGTTTGCCTGCCTTGGCGGGCGTGAACAGGTTGATCTGCGCGCGGCGCTGCGCTCGGCCGATCCCGATGCGGCGCTGTCGGCAGGCCTGGACGAGGCGATGCGGATCAAGCCAGAGCGCCACCATTTCGAGATCGACCGGCGCGGCGCGGCCCCGGCTCTGTCGCGCCACATGTCGATGACCGGGGGCTGAGATGGCGGTGGATGCGGTGGCGCGGCTGGTGTTTTTGGGCCGGCTGGCAGATGTCGCTGGTCGGGCGGAGGACGTGGTGGCTTGCATCGCGCCGCTCGGCTGGACCGATGTGTTGGCGTGGTTGGCGGCGCATGGCGGCACCGACTTGGCCGATGCGGTGGGTGCAGCGCGAGTGCGGGTCGCACTGAACGGCGCGGTGTTGGCGGACAAGGCTGCGTTGCTGTTGGTCGCTGGCGATGAGTTGGCCTTTTTGCCACCTGTGTCTGGTGGTTGAGATGGGTACCGCGCAGGTCCGCTTGCCAATCGCGCCGTTTGATCCCGCCGCACAGATAGCCGCCTTCACGCGCGCCTATCCGGCATCGGGCGGTATTGTCAGCTTTATCGGACAGGTCCGGGCGGATGATCCCGGCGATGCCAACGCGGTCGAGGCGCTGGAGTTACAGCACTATGCACCGCTGACTTTGCCGGCGATGCAGGTGCTGGCGGACGCGGTCTTGGCGCGCTGGGCGGTTGACGGGCTGTTGATTGTCCATCGCAGCGGGGTGATGGGGCCGGGCGAGCCGATCGTGCTGGTTGTCGCCGCCGCCCGCCATCGGCGGGATGCCTTTGCCGCCGCCGATTATGCGATGGATCACCTGAAGTCCGAAAGCTGGTTTTGGAAGCGGGAAAAGCGCGCCGGTGTGTGGCGCTGGGTTGAGCCGCGCGCGCAGGATGCAGCGGACTTGGCCCGCTGGAGCCAACCTTAGCCCGGCATTCAGCCCAGTTGCGCGCGCAAGCGGGCCAAAATGGTATCCTGCGCCGTGGCCATGGCTTCGACTGACTCGCGGGCTTGCGCGATGCGGCCGGCGAGCGGGCGCGGCACGGCATCGGGGGCGTCGTCCGCCGTGTGGTTCAATCGGTCATCGATATAGATTTGCTCGACCTCGGCCAGCGCCCGGCCCAGCGCACCGCGATCCCGTTCCAATTCGCCCAGCGTGATATTCGCGGTGGACCAGCCCTCGGTCCCCGGCCGCGATCCGGCGGCGGCGTTGAGCGCGGCCGCGGTACGCGCTGTGTGAGCTTTGAATTGCGCATCGGCGGCAGCGGCGTCCGCCCATAGCGTGGCAAGGCGCACCGCGATGGCACTGTCGCGCTGTCGGTCGATGGCGCTGGCGGTATGGGCGGGATGGGGGGCGCTGGCGGGCTCTGCGCGGGTTTCGGCGGCGCGGCGGGCCAGCGATGGATAGGTCGCGGTGCTGCACCCCGACAGCGCGAGCAGCGCGAGGCTGGCGAATCGGAGTTGGGCGAATCGCGTCCCGGCGAATCGGGCGGGACGGATGATTCGCATCAGGGTTAGGGGCGCTTGCGAAGGATCGTTTAGCATGGCAAAGCTCATAGCACGCCCAACGGATGACGCCAGTGGGCGCGTTTTGCTGGGTTTCCTGCGCGGGATCTGCGCCTTGGATGCATCCGCTGCATTGACAGGCTCGGCTGCATCCATTAACGGCGCTGCTTCTTCCGGACCCTGCCTTTAGTGGCGGGGCACGGGCGCGTCGCCCGCGGCTCCTTTGACGATGGCTCCCTTTCAGGCATGTCCTGATGGGGTGAGCCATCGGCCAATGATTCGCGGCCGGGGCGACAGGCATTTTTGGATTGGATGACTATCATGTTCGCTATCGTGCGTACGGGCGGCAAGCAGTACCGGGTCGCCGCCGGTGACAAGATCGCGGTCGAGAAGCTGGCGGGTGAAGCCGGTGACAAGATCACGCTTGCTGACGTCCTGTTGGCTGGTGAAGAAGGCGCGATCGCCGACGCTGGTAAGGTTGTGGTCTCGGCCGAGATCATTGCGCAGGCCAAGTCGGAAAAGGTCGTGGTGTTCAAGAAGCGCCGCCGTCACAATTATCGTCGCAAGAACGGCCATCGCCAGCAGCTGACGCTGTTGCGCATTCTGTCCGTCGCCTGATTTCGGGGAGTTTGAAAAATGGCACATAAGAAAGCTGGCGGCTCTTCGCGCAACGGTCGCGATTCGCAAAGCAAGCGCCTCGGCGTAAAGAAGTTCGGCGGTCAGATCGTGATCGGCGGCAACATTATTATCCGTCAGCGCGGCACCCGGGTATATCCCGGTGTGAACGTCGGCCTTGGCCGCGATCACACGCTGTTCGCTACCGCAGAGGGCCGCGTGCGGTTCCACTCGGGCAAGCAAGGCCGTAAATACGTTTCGGTCGACGCGATGGCCGAAGCGGCAGAATAAGCCGGATGGTTATGGGGCCGTCCTGATGGGATGGCCCGCCGGTCTGCCGCAAGGCACCGGCCAAAAAAGGGAGAGGGCCCAGCCCATCTCCCTTTTTTATTATCTCTCCCTTGCCTCGTCGGCCTGATTCATCGCCCTTGCGGCGGGTGTCCGGTCATGGCGCGGTTGGCGCAATCGCCGCGTGGTATTTGCCGCCAGCGAAGAAGCGTCACCGCAATGTCACCGCACGCGTATAGGACGCGCGCGGGGCAGGTTGGAGTGATACGCATGTTTTTTCGCAGCGAGCGGCTGTTCCTGCGGCCAGTTTGGGCCGAAGATTGGCAGGATCTGTTGTCCGGCCTTGGTGATGAGGCAGTGGTGAAGAATCTCGCCCACACGCCTTGGCCCTATACGGCGCAGGATGCGCGTGCCTATGCCGCGCTGCCGGTCGATCCACGTTTGCCGCGATGCCTGATCACCCGCCCGCATGCGGCCGCCGGCGCGCAAGTGATCGGCGGTATCAGCCTGCTCGACGACCGCGGGGACGTCGCGCTTGGCTATTGGGTCGCACGCGCGCATTGGGGGCAGGGCTATGCCACCGAGGCGGCGCGGGCCATGCTGACCATGGCGCGGGTGATTGGCCATCATCGGATCCTCGCTAGCCATTTCCACGATAATCCAGCGTCTGGGCGGGTGCTTGCGCGGCTCGGCTTTCGCGCGACGGGCGAGGTCGTGCCGCGCCATAGCCCTGCGCGGGGCGGGATGACGCTGGCGGTGGAGCATGAATTGGTGTTGCGCGATTCGGGCGATTGCGATGATGACGGCCCCGAGGACGATATGGGCGGCACGCATCGTATGGCCACCCGACACGCGGCGTGATTTAGGCGATGGCCTCGATTTTGGCGGTCTGGATGCGCGCCTGGTCCTGGCCATTCCACGGATGAAAGCCGGGACGAAACCACCGCGCCCAGGCAGGCACCAGCCGTCGCAGAGCCCCATCACGGCCCCACAGGTAGCGACGTAGTTGTCGTTTGGCCGTATGGCCCGTGACGCCGTCTTGTGCCATTAATTCGAGCGCGTCGCGCGTCCGGTGGCTGACGAACAGCGCGGTGACCTTCAACATGATGAGGCAACGAATTTTCCACCGCCGCCAGCGGGACAGGCGGCGCGCGGCATACATCCATGTGTCGAACGCCACGGCCTTGTGCTCAATTTCCTCCGTCGCGTGCCATTGCCACAGGGCCAGCACTTCGGGGGCGACGCCGGTGAATGTGTCCGGTCGGGCCAGCACATCATGCGCGATAATTGCGGTGAAATGTTCGAGGCAGGCGGTGACGACCAGATTGACGAAACTCGACGTCGCGCTCGTTTCGGCGATGAAGGCGAGTAGTCGCGCGTCGATTGCGGTCAAATCATAGCCCGCCTCGCTCGCGAGTCGGTTGAACAGCGTGTGCTCGCGGGCGTGATTGGCTTCCTGCGCGATGAAAGCGCGGACGTCGGCGGCAAGGCGGGGCGGCAGATCGCCGCGATAGGCACGCAGCGTGGCGATGAAGAAATCTTCGCCGCGCGGGAAGCTGACCGACAGGGCCGTGAACCATGCGCTGGCCAGCGGATCGCCGCCCATCCACCACCGTGCGACACGAATGTCGCGGCAAAACCGGTGTGCGCGAATGATTATTTCCGAATGGATGGTATTTCTCGTCATGTTCTTGCCGAAATGATGCAAAGCCGGTAATGCGGCTTGGCGAATCTTTAAGGCGCCGTGTCTTGGGTCGCATATCAATTCGGTCGAGCACGATGTCAACGAGCACGATGTCAACGAGCGTAATGCCAACGCGCGTAATGCCAGTAAACGCAATGTCCGGGCGAAAGCGCTTGTCGCCCGAGGCCAGCCGGTCAGCAGCGCTGGAGGCGGCGCGTGAGGTGCTGATCGAGCAGGGGCCGCAAGGGGTGACGCTGAAGGCAGTCGCCGCGCGTATCGGGCGAACCCACGCCAATCTGCTCCACCATTTCGGATCGGCGTCGGAATTACAGCGCGCCTTGGCCGATCATATCGCGGTATCGATCTGCACCTCGGTTGCCCGCGCGGTCATCGCGCAGCGCGATGGAACAGGCACGGCGCGCGAAATCGTCGATCTGACGTTCGATGCCTTTGAAAAACAAGGCGGCGGGCAGTTGGTCAGCTGGATGCGGTTGGTTGGCAATGTTGATGCGCTCGACACGATCGTTGGCGGTATTCACGCGGTCGTCGACGAGGTTCACGACGCCGGGCAAGTGTGTATGCGCCATGTGACGCAGATGCTGGTGCTATTGGCGCTGGGCGATTCGTTGATCGGGGCGCCATTGGCCGGATCGCTGGAAATTCCGCGCAGTACCGCGCGCGATATGGCGGAACGCTTGTTGATAGAGGAAGCGCAGCGTTTGGGGAACGTTCCCCCCGATCGCGTCGTTACTCAGCTCGGTTGAAGCCAGTCGGGCGTGATGTCGGGGGTGATATCCTCGAGGCGCAAATGGTCGATGGCCAAGCCAAGGTCGGGATAGGCGATCCTCTGTCGGTCGGGGTTCGACTGGCCGAGTGGCAAGACAATCAACCGCCGATTGACCTTTTGCCGCCAGTTCATCCGCGCGGTATTTTCTTGGCCCACATAGCACCCCTTGGTAAAGCTGACCCCATTCAGCTCCACCGCGTTGCATTCCAGCCATAGCGTGTCGCCCAACTCGGCCGCGCCCTCGGCAACGCCCAGCGACAGGCGATGGGCGCGATAGGCCGCGTCGGCCCCGCCCCCCATCGGCCCCCCCCCATCGACCGGCGCCAGCCAGCGCCAGCCCAGCCCGGCCAGCCGCGGATCGGGCGATGCGCCAGAGTGCTCCGTCACGCTCCAATGCACGGCCCGCGTCTCGTCCCGCGCAATCGCGATCGCCCGGCGCAGGCGGTACATCGACAGGCGCCGGATCAGCGCGTCCGCCGCATCGGCCTCGCAATCGAGCAACAGATCCGCGCCATCTGCCCACACGATGAAGTCGAACATCACCTTGCCTTGCGGGCTCAAAAGGCCCGCCCAGCACGGTAGAGTGCCCAGCACGACATCATTGGTCACCAACCCTTGCAGAAAGCCACGCGGGTCCTCTGCGGGGTCGGTGGGGGACAGGCGGACGAGGGCGCGGGTGGTCAGGGTGGTCATGGGGGTAAGGTGGGGGCTTGGTGTTGGAAAGTGAAGGGGTAGATGCGATCGCCATCGCCCAGACCCTCGCACCTACCCCCTTAAAACCCATTCCCAAATGTGGCATGACACCCCCATGACCCATGCATTCTTACACGACGCCCCGGAACTGGTTTTGGCCAATGGCACCGTTCACACCCCCAATGGTCCGATGCGTACCGACGTTGCGGTGCGCGAGGGCAAGATTATCGGGCTGGGCAGCTTTCCGGATGCAGCGCGGCGGATTGATTGCACCGGGCTGGATATCCTGCCCGGCGTGATCGACAGCCAGGTGCATTTCCGCGAGCCAGGGCTGGAGCATAAGGAAGACCTCGAAACGGGTAGCCGCGCGGCGGTGATGGGCGGGGTAACCGCGGTGTTTGAAATGCCGAACACCAATCCGAACACCGATTCGTTCATGCGTGTGCATGATAAATTGGAACGCGCGCATCACCGGATGTGGTGCGACCATGCGTTTTACGTCGGCGCGACCTCTGACAATGCCGAACATTTGGCCGAGATGGAGCGGATTCCCGGTACGGCGGGGGTGAAGATCTTCATGGGCGCCTCGACCGGCAGCCTGTTGGTGGCCGAGGATGAGGCGCTGGCGCGGGTGTTGGCCAACGGTGTGCGCCGCGTCGCGATCCATGCCGAGGACGAGGCGCGAATGAACGCTCGCAAGGATTTCCGCATTGAGGGCGACCCGTCGTCGCATCCCGTCTGGCGCGATGACGAAAGCGCGATGCTGGCGACCACGCGCATCCTGCGGTTGGCGCGGGCGGCGCGGCGGCCGATCCATATTCTGCACGTGACAACGCCGCAGGAACTGGCGGTTATCAGCCAGCATCGCGATATCGCCACTTGCGAAGTCACGCCGCAGCATCTGACGCTGGCGGCGGAGGACGCCTATCCGCGCCTTGGCACCTATGCGCAGATGAACCCGCCCATTCGCAGCGCGGCACATGTCGCGGGGCTGTGGCACTGGGTCGGGCAGGGTGTGCCCGATGTGCTGGGGTCAGACCACGCGCCGCACACGATCGAGGAAAAGGCCAAGCCCTATCCCGCTTCGCCCAGCGGTATGCCCGGTGTCCAGACGCTGTTGCCGCTGATGCTCGACCATGTGGCGGCCGGCAGGCTGACGCTGGCGCGGTTGATTGACCTGACGAGCGCCGGGGTGCAGCGCATCTTCGGCCTGCAATCGAAGGGCCGAATTGCGGCCGGCTATGACGCCGATTTCAGCATCGTCGACCTGAAAGGCAGCTTCACCATCACCGAGGATTGGCTGGAAAGCCGCTGTGGCTGGTCGCCCTATACCGGCATGACATTGTCGGGTCGGGTAATCGGCACGATCATTCGCGGGCACCAAGTGATGTGGGAAGGGCAATTGGCCAATGTGGCCGTGGGCGAACCGTTGAAGTTTGCCGGGGCGTTGTAAGGGGATAGGTGCGAGGACCACCGCGCTCGCACCTATCGTTTTTTAAATCACCGCATCCGGATGCAACACACAATCGTGGCCGCTTTCGGTTTCGATCTGGAATGTTGCGTGGCCGATGCCGAAATCATCCTTCATCTCGTGGGCGAGGTGGTGGAGGAAGGCATCGCCCGGATGGCCGTCCGGCATGACAACATGCGCGGTCAGCGCGGTTTCGGTGGTGCTCATCGGCCAGATGTGGAGGTCGTGGACGGCAGTAACGCCAGGCTGTTGCCCGAGAAAGCTGCGCACTTTGTCATGCTCGATGCCGGCTGGCACGCCGAGCAGGCCGAACTGGACCGATTCGCGCAGCAGCGACCAGCTGCTCAGGGCGATCAGCGCGGTGATGACGAGGCTGGTGACCGGATCGATCCAGTTCCAGCCGGTAAACAGCACGACAGCGCCGGCGATAACGACGCCTGCCGACACGACGGCATCGGCCATCAGGTGCTGGAACGCGGCGCGCATGTTGATGTCGTCCTTGCTCCCGCGGGCAAACAGCAATGCGGACAGGCCGTTGACGGCGATGCCGCCGGCGGCGACCGCCATGACCATCGGTGCGGATACCGTCTGTGGCGTCGCGAACGAACGAATCGTCTCGATCAAAATCGCCCCCAGCGCCAGCCAGAGCAGCGAGGCGTTGGCCAGCGCCGCCAGAATGGACGCGCTTTTCATGCCATAGGTGAAGCGGGCGGTCGGCGGGCGCTTTGCCAGGCGATTTGCGCCCCACGCGAGCAATAGTGCCAGCACGTCGGAAAAATTGTGTCCGGCGTCGGCCAACAGCGCGGTGGAGTGCCCGACCACGCCCGCGACCGTTTCAGCCACGACGAACAGGGAGTTCAGCCCAACCGCTATGGCAAACACCGGGCCGTCACTGGGGCCATGATGGTGATGGTGGTGGCCGGCCCCATGGCTGTGACCATGCCCATGGGAATGACTGCTTTTGGCGGCATGGCTGTGATCATGGGCATGATCGTGCCCATGATTGTGGGTATGCACATGATCGATTTCGTGGTGGTGGCCTGCGCCCATTATATCTATCCCTAGTGCTGCGTTGCACAAATGTCGCACTGTCACGCAATTCGCAAGGTTCAGACGATAGGCTAAACCATCCAAAGGGGCAACTTTGCCGCAACTGCGAAAGATGCTTGCCGTTGCGGGATGTGTGGTGAAATAAAGTTGCAGATTCTGACTATTGCGCCGGATGGGAGGGTGGCGTTGTCAAATCTCTGTCACAAAGCGCTGTTTAGTACGCGCTCAGACATCGCTAGGTGTTCGCTTATCGCATCTTCCATTCATGGCGGAGATGCGGTTCGTCACGCAATTCTGTCATGCAGGGGCCTTCAAGCATGCGCAAATTTAATTTCTCGGTCGTCGCAACCAGCACGATCGCTATCGCTGTTGCCGCTATGGCGACGCCAGCCTTCGCTCAATCGACCGGTTCGGCTGATTTCGACAAGACCATCGTGGTGACCGGTGCCAAGAGCAACAAGGGCATCGACGGCGTCAACATTCCCGATACGACAAAAGCCAAGGCTGAGTTGAACCAGGACTGGATCGAGCATCAGGTCGGCGGTCAGTCGGTCAACGATTTGATCAACTACCTGCCGGGCGTCAGCTACACCAACAACGATCCCTACGGCGGCACCAGCGGCAACCTGTGGATCCGTGGTTTCGATTCGTCGCGTATCTCGGAAACCTTTGACGGCATGACGCTGAACGACGACGGCGGTTACGCGCTGTACGGCGGCGAATTGCTCGACAGCGAAGTGATCGACAAGGTGACCGTCAATCTGGGCACGACCGACGTCGATAGCCCGACCTCGTCGGCGACCGGTTCGACCATCAACTTCACCTCGCATATGCCATCTGACAAGATGGGCTTCCGCGTCAATGCGGGCCTCGGCAGCGACAATTACTGGCGCGTGTTCGGCATGCTGGAAACCGGCGAGTTCACGTCGGCCGGCACGAAGGCATGGATTTCGGCCAGCGATTCGAAGAACGATTCGCCGTTCAACAACTACAGCAAGATCGATCGCCATCAGTTTAACGGCAAGCTCTATCAACCGCTGGGCAGCAATGGTGATTTCCTGTCGCTGGCCGCGTTTTATGTCGTGCTGCGTAACAACTTCTCGGGCAGCGATGCGCTGGCCGTGACGCCTTACGCGGCGGACACGGGCACCGGCTTCACCGCTTTCCCGAGCAACTACACGAACGCGTTTTACACCTACACGCCGTGCACCACCAGCACGACGGCCACGCCGAACACCTGCGGCACCGCGTTTGAATATCGCCCGAACCCGGCCAACCTGCTGAACGTGCGCGCCGCGTTCAAAAAGACGCTGGCCGACAATCTCGTCTTCACGCTGGACCCAAGCTATCAGTTTACCAAGGCCAATGGCGGCGGTACGGCTGGGATGTTCGAGAGCTACAAAACGATCGGTGCCGACACCACGGCGACCGGGTATATCGGCGGTAGCTATTATCTGGGTGAAGATCTCAACGGCAACGGCAACATGACCGACAAGGTCCAGATGTACGTGCCGAGCGAGACCAAGACCCACCGCGTCGCGCTGACCTCGTCGTTGCGCTATGACATTGCACCGACGCAGTCGGTACGTCTGGCCTATGCCTTCGCCCGTTCGATGATCACCCAGAGCGGCGAGGCGACCTTCCTCAACTCGAACGGCAGCCCGATCAACGTCTATGCGACCAATGCCGCAGTGACCGATGCCAATGGCAATCTGATCGAAAAGCGTGACACTCTGTCGATTGCTGAGTTGAACCAGATTTCGGGTGAATATCGCGGCCAGTTCTTCGCCAAGGCGCTGACCGTTAATGCGGGCTTGCGCGCGCCCTTCCTGCACCGCGTGCTGACCAACTATTGCTTCACGACCAGCGTCAGCAACGTCACTTGCGCCTTTGGGGCTTCGGGCACTGCCTTTGGTAATGCCAACCCCTATAGCTACAATGGCGTGGCTCCCGCCGGCGCTGCTGCTCCGCAGACGCGCAAGTATAACTACAGCGTGGTGCTGCCGAACATCGGCTTCACCTACAAGCTGGGCAATGGCCACGAGGCTTTCTTTAACTACTCGAAGGGCTTCCAGGCGCCGCAGACCACTGCGCTGTACAACTCGTTCTACTATCCGCAGGGCACGGCCGGCGCCGAACCCAATCCGGAAAAGTCGGATAACTTCGACCTTGGCTATCGCTTCAATGATCGCAAGATCACGGCGCAGGTCGACTTGTGGTACACCCACTTCACGAACCGTCTGGGTCAGGCCTATGACCCGATTCAGCAGATCTCGATCTATGAAAACCTCGGTCCTGTGACCCGCTATGGTGTCGACGCCAACGTGGCTTACAAGATCGCACCCAAGGTCACGGCCTATGCCTTTGCATCGTTGATTCATTCGAAGATCGAAGGCAACGTCGACAACGGCGCTTGCCCGGCCGCAACCGCGACTTCGGTGGCCGTTGGCCAGATCGTTTGCGTTGGCAGCGAAGGCTATCTCAACACGGCAGGCAAGGTCGAATCGGCCGCGCCGCACCTGACGCTGGGTGGCCGTTTGCAGGGTGAAACCGGTCCGTTCACGCTGGGTGTACAGGCCAAGTATACCGGTGAGCGTTATGTGAACGACGAAAACGTCGGCTATTACATGGGCACGACCGCTGCGACGACGTCGTTGCAGTATCCTGCCAAGACGGCAGGCTATGCCATTGTCGATCTCGACGCGCGCTTCTCGCTCGCGAAGTCGGGCCTTGGCGAAAAGTCCTATGTGCAGCTGAACGTGACCAACCTGTTCAACCACTTCTACGTTGGCTCGATGAGCTCGACGACCAATGCGGTGGTTGGCGCTGGCAGCTATGTGAATACTGCCTATGTTGGCGCGCCGCGCGCCTTTGTGGCATCGGTGAATATCGCTTATTGATCTTTGATCAGGGGCTGAAACAAAGAGGGGCGCTTCCGCGAGGAAGCGCCCCTTTTCTGTGTATAGTGGCTGAGATTTATTCGTAGACGCAATCGTCGAGGTCATCGCGCCGGACCGTGCCGCTCCGCTTGGCAATCGCGTTGCCGTGGCGACGGGTGGAGCCGGTTGCGCCGACCACCGCGCGCTTTTTGGGGTTGGGCAGAGCGGCGGCGATGCGCGCGGCCTCCACCTGTGACAGCGATGCGGCGGAATGACCGTAATACCGCTGCGATGCCGTTTCGACCCCATAGGTGCCGAGGCCGGTTTCCGCGACGTTGAGATAGACCTCCATGATCCGCCGCTTGGGCCACAGCGCCTCGATCAGCACGGTGTACCAGGTTTCCAGCCCCTTGCGCGCAAAGCGGGTCCAGCCGGTGCCCTGCCACAAGAAAGCGTTTTTGGCGGTTTGCTGGCTGATGGTCGATCCGCCGCGCAATTTGCCGCCGTTGAGATCACGCTGGAGCGCATAGGTGAGGCCGGCGCTGTCAAAGCCGTGGTGCTTGCAAAAGCGCGAATCCTCGCCCGCGATCACGGCGTCGACCATGCGCCGGTCGATCCGCGACATCGGGACCCATGTGCGGGAAAATCCATGCGAATCGAAAATCATCGTCAACGTGACAGGTGGCGGCACCACGCGATAGATCAACGTGATCGCCACCGATCCACCGACAAACAACAAGGTCCCCATCGCCACATACCAGCCGAGGCGATAACCAAGCCTGCGTGTCGCATCGGGTCGGGAAAAGAATTTGGCCATGTCGCAGGGCTTAGCGGGGAAAGGGGCGCGCGCGCAATCGACTGATCGCGTCGGCCCGCCCGGTCTAGGGTTTAATTGACGCCGAGTTGTGGCAGGAACCCACCCAGCGGCGCAAACTTTGCGGCGATGAGGATCAACCCCAGCACCGCGCCGACCGCAATGCTCTTGGGATCGGTGATGGCAAAGGCGACAGGATCGCTGTCGACCTGGCCACGCCGGCCCATCATCCATACCCGGTTGAGCCAGTAGAGCAGCGGCAGCGGTAACAGCCACAGCATTTGCGGCGTGGCATAGGCGCCGCCCCGGCCCATCGCCTCGGCAAACAGCACCAGCACGAGGATCGACACCATGCCCGCCGCGATCCCGCTGATCGCTACGATCTCGGTATCCGAGCGCGTATAGCCACGGCCCGACAGCAGTTCATGGTCGTCCCGCGCGCTGGTACGCAGTTCAACATAGCGCTTGAGATAGCCGAGGCTGAGGAAGAAGAAGACGCTGAACAGTAACAGCCATGACGAGATCGGCACGGCAATCGCCGCGGCGCCCGCGATGATGCGTATGGTATAGAGGCAGGCCAGCGTTAGCACGTCAGCGATCATCGCCGCCTTCAGCCGCATCGAATAGGCCAACGTCAGCCCGAAATAGCAGGCCATCGCCGAAAACGTCGGCACACCCAGCGCCCAGGCTAGTGTCAGCCCCGCCGTCGCCGCGCCAACCGTGGCAACGGCCGCGACCGGGATCGGCAAGGCACCGTTGGCGAGTGGACGATGACGCTTTTTGGCGTGCAGGCGGTCCGCGTCAATGTCGAGCAGGTCGTTGAACAGGTATACGCTGCTCGCGATCAGGCTCATCGCGGCAAAGGCGAGCAGGGCGCGCATGGACGCCGCACCATTGATGATCAGACCGGATGAGGCGAGCGGCACAAAGACCAGCGCGTTTTTTGCCCATTGGTGCGGGCGCGCGGCCTTGATTAATGCGCGGGCCATGCTGCGCGGGTGGGCGAGGCGTTCTTCCTGAGGCACGCCGGTGGCGGCGTCAACGGTATAGGCGATGCGCGCGGCGCGCCAGATCGGGCGATCGGCGCCGGCATCG
>CAIOKP010000260.1 GCA_903858875.1 uncultured Sphingomonadales bacterium | reverse complement strand
TTTGGCGCTGGCCGAGGGCTATGTGCCGCCCCCGCCGCCGACTTTCCGCTTGCCGGGGGCGTCGGGCAAGGCGGCGCTGGATATGGCCGTGCATGGGTTTCGCGCGCGCGGGTTGGCGACGCCGTATGACGAGGTGGTGTCGGGCAAGCTGGCCGCTGTATTGACCGGCGGCGAGGCCGATGTCGTCGATACGGTGAGCGAGGCGGAAATGCTGCGGCTGGAACGCGCGCAGTTCATGACGCTGGTGCGCGATCCGCGAACGATGGCCCGGGTCGAGGCGATGCTGGCGACGGGTAAGCCTTTGCGTAACTGACGATTGGGCGCGCTGGGGCCCGGATGCCGGGCCAGCGCGCAGGAGAACGACCATGCAGATCTACAACGCCCCCTTGCGCGATATGCGGTTTGTACTGAACGAATTGCATCAGGATGATGGGTTCGGGAATTTGCCAGCCTATGCCGATATCACTCCCGATCTGACCGAGGCCGTGTTGGAAGAGGCAGCGCGGCTTTGCCAGAATGTGCTGTTGCCGCTCAACCGCAGCGGGGACGAGGAAGGATGCCATTTCGAGGCCGGCAAGGTCACGACGCCCAAGGGTTTTGTCGAGGCCTATCGCCAGTTCGTCGAGGGCGGCTGGAATGCGCTGGTCACGCCGCCGGAATGGGGTGGGCAGGGCTTGCCCGAGGCGGTGGGCAAGCTGGTCGAGGAGATGATTTGCGCCACCAACGTGTCGTTCAGCCTCTATCCCGGCCTGACCAATGGCGCGATTGCGGCGCTGACCGTCTATGCCAATGATGCGTTGAAGCAGGCCTATCTGCCCAAGATGGTGTCGGGCCAATGGACTGGCTCGATGTGCCTGACCGAGGCGCATTGCGGTACCGACCTTGGCATGTTGCGCACCAAGGCGGAGCCGGTGGGCGATGGCAGCTTTAAGCTGTCCGGCGCCAAGATTTTCATTTCGGCGGGCGAACATGACCTGACCGAGAATATCATCCACCTGGTGTTGGCCCGGTTGCCCGATGCGCCAAAGGGCGTGAAGGGGATCAGCCTGTTCCTCGTGCCCAAGTTCCTGCCCGATGCCGCGGGCAATCCCGCCACGGCCAATGGTGTCACTTGCGCCGCGATCGAGCACAAGATGGGGATCAAGGCGTCGGCGACGTGCCAGATGCTGTTCGACGGTGCAGTGGGTTGGCTGGTGGGCGAGCCGAACCGGGGGTTGGAGGCGATGTTCACGATGATGAATGCCGAGCGCGTGGGCGTCGGCATTCAGGGCCTGGGCATTGGCGAGGCTGCCTATCAATCAGCGGTATGGTACGCCAAGGATCGCGTGCAGGGCCGCGCGTTGTCGGGGGTAAAGCGGCCCGATCTGGCCGCTGACCCGATCATTATGCATCCCGATGTGCGGCGGATGTTGATGACGATGCGGGCCTATAACGAGGGCTGTCGAGCGTTGTCGGGCTGGGTGGCGCGGGCACTGGACGCCGAAAAGCACGGGGGCGATGCTGAAACCCGGGAAAGGGCCGCCGATCTGGTTGCGCTGATGACCCCGGTGGTCAAGGCGCTGTTCACCGACCTCGGGCTGGAGAGCGCCAGCCTGGCAGTGCAGACCTATGGCGGTCACGGTTTCATCCGCGAAAGCGGTGTCGAGCAATATATGCGCGATGCACGGATCGCGATGATCTATGAAGGCACCAATGGCATTCAGGCGCTCGACCTGATCGGGCGCAAGATGCCGGCGTTCATGGGGCGCTATTTGCGCAGCTTTTTTCACCCGGTGTCGAATTTCATCGAGGCAAATGCCGGCGAAAGCCCCATCGCGCCAATGGTTGCCGGGCTAAAGCGCGCGTTCGAAACCTTGCAGGGCGCCACCAGTGTGATTGCCCAGCGTGCCTTGAAGGACCCCGAGGAGGCCGGCGCGGCGGCGAGTGACTTCCTGCGGCTGATCGGGCTCGTGGCGCTAGCCTACTGCTTTGCAAAAAGTGCCAAGATTGCGGCGCAGCGTCTGGCCGAGGGCACAGCAGAGGCAGCATTCTATACCGCCAAGATCCAGACGGCGACTTTCTTCTATGATCGCCTGTTGCCGCAAACGGTGGCTTGCTTCTTTGCCATCAAGTCGGGCAAAGGTTCGACTATGGCGATGGATGAAGCGGCGTTCTGAAAGGTTTATGACGATGCGACTGTTAGTACCCATCAAGCGGGTGATCGATTACAACGTAAAGCCGCGGGTAAAGGCTGACGGGACGGGGGTTGATCTGTCCAACGTTAAAATGAGCATGAACCCGTTTGACGAGATCGCGGTCGAGGAGGCCGTCCGGTTGCGCGAAAAGGGCGTGGCGAGCGAGGTTGTTGTGGTGTCGGTCGGCCCGGCCAAGGCGGCGGAAACGCTGCGTTCGGCGCTGGCGATGGGCGCGGACCGCGCGATTTTGGTCAGCACCGAGGATCCGGTCGAACCGCTGGCGGTGGCCAAGATCCTGGCCGGCATCGTGGCCGAGGAAACGCCGGGCATGGTGATTTTGGGCAAGCAGGCGATTGATGACGATAGTAACCAGACGGGCCAGATGCTCGCCGCGCTGCTCGGCCGGCCGCAGGGGACGTTTGCGTCGAAGGTCGAGGTCGACGGCGATTTCGTCAATGTGACACGCGAAGTCGATGGCGGGCTGGAGACGGTGCGCCTGTCGCTGCCGGCGATTGTGACGACCGATTTGCGGTTGAACGAGCCGCGCTATGCCAGCTTGCCGAACATCATGAAGGCCAAGTCCAAGCCGATGGCGACCAAGGCACCCGGCGATTACGGCGTCGATACCACGCCGCGCCTGACGGTGCTGAAAGTGACCGAGCCGCCGGTGCGTGCAGGCGGGATCAAGGTGGCCGATGTTGACGCTCTGGTGGGCAAGTTGAAGGAATTGGGGGTCGTTTAAGGGGGAGTTTCCTGGGGCCTTAGGCCTCAGACCCAAAGACTGTCAGGGTGGGCGCGCCGATCGGCCAAATACATCGGCCAAATACAAGGCCGCCGCGCTACAAGCTGTAAAAGCCCCCTGCGTCTTACCCTTAAAAATCCGCATACTAAGGATTACACAATGACCGTACTCGTTTGGGTTGAACATGATGGCGCCAGCGTCAAGGACGCGACGCTGAGCGCGGTAACCGCAGGCGCGCAAATGGGCGAGGTCCACGTGCTGGTCGCGGGCGCAGGGGTTGCCGGTGTGGCGGCACAGGCGGCGCAAATTGCCGGCGTGACCAAGGTTTTGACCGCCGATGACGCGGCCTATGGGCATGGGTTGGCCGAGAATGTCGCGCCTTTGGTGGCTGGTTTGATGGCGGGCTATGACGCGTTTGTGGCGACGGCGACGACGGGCGCCAAGAACATCGCGCCGCGCGTGGCGGCTTTGCTCGACGTGGCGCAGGTGTCGGAAATTACCTCAGTCGAGGGGCCAAAGACGTTCACCCGGCCGATTTACGCAGGGAACGCGATCGCGACGGTGGAATCGAGCGACGCCAAGCTGATCATCACGGTGCGCGGCACCGCCTTTGCCAAGGCGGGCAGCACCGGCGGCAGCGCGGCGATTGAGTCGGTGGCTACGACCGGCGATGCGGGCCAATCGAGCTTTGTCGGTGCGGAAATCGCCAAGAGCGAGCGGCCGGAACTAAC
>CAIOKP010000259.1 GCA_903858875.1 uncultured Sphingomonadales bacterium | reverse complement strand
TGGCCGTGCTGGTCCTGCGGGGCCTCGACTACAAGGCCCTTGAGACGCAGGGGGTAACGATCATCCGGAATGCGGGGCCGCTCGCCTTCTTCTCCTGCTGCGCGCTCCTGCCGGCCTTTGGCGCCCCGCTGCGTGTCCCCGGACGCCCGCTGTTGCTCGACCATCATCCGATGACCCTGTTTCGCCATCAGGTGTGCAAGCAAGGCAACGTGATCCAGGCCATGGCGATGGGTCTGGTGGATATGCCCCTGGCCCGCGCGCGCGCCAATTATGCGTATTACGAGCCGATCACGTCGCATGATTCGACCCTCTCGCCATCGGCATTTGGCATTGTCGCCGCCCAGGTCGGACGCTGTGCCGAGGCCCGTCATTTCCTTGATGAGGCGGCCTTCGTCGATCTTGAAAACCGCCATCACAACACAGACCATGGCCTGCATATGGCGGCACTGGCCGGCAGCTGGCTGGCCCTGGCCTATGGCTGGGCTGGACTGACGCTGCGCGCGGATGGCCTGCATTTCCGCCCACAGTCCGCGCCAGAGCTGTCGCATTACGATCTGACGCTGCAATGGCGGGGCAGCGTGGTGGCGTTGAGCGTCACGCCGCAAGGGACAACCTATGTCGTCCGCGATGGGCCGGCGATCACGATTCATGATCACGGCCGCGCCTGCGCGATCGGGCACACCCCGCGCCACATCGCCCGCCCCCACACCCGCGCCATCATTTTCGACCTCGACGGCGTGCTGACCGACACCGCCGAGGATCATTACGAGGCTTGGGCAGAGCTGTCCCGTCGCCACGGCCTCACCTTTGACCGGGCGTTCAACGAGTATCTGAAAGGCGTCGATCGCTCTGCCTCGCTGCGGCTGATCCTCGAACATTCGGGGACCAGCCTGTCGCCAGACCTCTTTGAAACCTGCCTCGCGGAAAAGAACGCGCTCTATCAGCAACGTCTGGCGACATATACGCCGGCCAACCTGTTTGCGGGCGTGACCGATCTGTTTGCCGCCTGTCGCGATGCCGGGCTTGGGGTCGCGCTCGCGTCGGCCAGCCGCAACGCGCCCGAAGTTTTGCGGCGACTGGGAATTGCCGACGAGTTCGATTTTATCGCCGATGCCGGCGCCATCGCACACCCAAAGCCGGCGCCAGACATTTTCCTCGCCTGCGCCGATGCCATGGGCCTGGCACCTGATGCCTGCGTTGGCGTTGAAGATGCGCAAGCCGGCGTCGCGGCGATCAGGGCGGCCGGAATGACCGCGATCGGCATCGGCGGCCCCGGACAGCTTACCGATACAGCATGGACCGTCGCGCATGTCGCGCAACTGTCCATCTCCAAAATTCTGTCGATCGGGGAGCATGCCACCGACGCGGAATGACTTTGAATGCAGATGGATTACCTGGGAGGAGATACAATGAAAATACGTTCCATTTTATTGTCGACGATCGCGCTGACCGCCTCGTCAGTTGCGGCACAGGCCCAAACGGCGGCGCCAGCCGAACCAGCAGCCAACGAGATCATCGTGACAGGTCGCGCCGCGGGCAATGGCATCAAGAAGCTTGAGGCAGGCTATGCCATCACCACGATGTCCTCGAATGACATCGCGATCCAGAACCCCAAGAGCACTGGCGATCTGCTGAAATCCGTACCGGGTGTCTGGGTGGAAAGCTCCGGCGGCGTGGGCACCTCCAACGTGATGGTCCGCGGTATTCCGACGACGGGCGATGCGCCCTTCGTCACGATGCAGATTGACGGTGTGCCGGTGTTCGGCGCCAACAGCCCCTCGTTTATGGATCAGACCGCTCTGGTCCGCGTCGACGAGACAGTCCAGGGGGTCGAAGCCGTCAATGGCGGCCCTGCCGCGCTGTTTTCGGACGGCCAGCCGGGCCTGACCACCAATTTGATCCTGCGCGAAGGCCATGATCAAACCGAAGGCGCCGTCAAGATTTCGGCAACCGACTATGGGGCACGCCGGGTCGACGGCTTTTTGAGCGGCAAGTTGGCCGAAGACACCTATTACATGGTCGGCGGCTAT
>CAIOKP010000258.1 GCA_903858875.1 uncultured Sphingomonadales bacterium | reverse complement strand
TCGGTCAACACACTTTTTCGTAAAATAACACGCTGCCTAAAAACACCCTGGTTGCGGGGGCAGGATTTGAACCTGCGACCTTCAGGTTATGAGCCTGACGAGCTACCGGGCTGCTCCACCCCGCGTCGGGATGCTAGACCGAGGGCATAGGTGAGCGCTCTGATGGCGAAATATGTCCGCTCGCCTGATCGGTTTTCGCAGCTGTGGCTCAAAATTGTTGCGCGCCGGCTGACGTGCCTATGGCCTGACTGTATGGGGATGGCCATGTGTCATTCTCCACGCGAGGTCCAGGCGCCGCCCAGCGCGCTAATCCATCCCGTTCTCTATAGCTTTCGCCGCTGCCCTTATGCGATCCGGGCGAGGTTGGCGCTGGCGATCAGCGGCATGGCTTGCGCTTTGCGCGAAGTGAAGTTGTCCGCAAAACCCCCGGCGATGCTGCTCGCTTCGTCCAAGGGGACAGTGCCCGTGCTCGTCCTGCCCGACGGCAAAGTTATCGACGAGAGCCTTGACATAATGCGCTGGGCCCTGGGGAGCCGCGATCCTGAAGGTTGGCTGGAACGCGATGACCCGCAATTGATCGCCCAGAACGACGGCCCATTCAAGCGCGACCTCGACCGCTATAAATATCCCGAGCGTCATGGCATTGACGGCCTCGCCCATCGCGAGAGCGGTCTGGCTTTCCTATGGGCGATCGATACGCGCTTGGCTACCGCAGGTCAGCTTTGCGGGCCTTTGCCAGGGTTGACGGACGCCGCGATCCTGCCTTTCGTGCGGCAGTTTGCAGCTGTCGATCCGAACTGGTTCGCGGCGCAGCCATTGCGGCATCTCAAGGTTTGGCTGGCCAGTCATCTGGCATCGGAGCTTTTCCATATGGCCATGATCCGCCATGCGCTCTGGGCGCCGGACGACCCGCCGATCCTTTTCCCGCTGCCGTGAACGATCGCAGGCCATCATGTGTTCAAGCGACACAGCGCATGGGAACCCAAGCCTGCTTGCGAACGCCCGTAAAATCGACGGAAACGTGACGCCCGGCATAGCGGCTTCACCATATTGGCCAGACAGGTTACAAACATGCCGATGACCGATAAAGATTTGCCGCCGCTCGAACGTGCCGCTCGCGCTATGTATGCAAATATCCAACCCGATTGGGATTGGGACGATCCCGATGCAGAACCTTTGCGCAAAATGTATCGAGATAACGCCCGCATTGCCTTTATCGCCATCATGGAACCAAGCGCAGCCATGATCAGCAAGGGCAACAACCAGCTCGAAAGTCTGAGTTGTCTGGCCGTCTGGCAAGCCATGATCGCCGCAATGCTGCACGGCCAATGATGTCGGGCAAACGCCTTGTCCCTCTCTTGATATCGCATTGGACAACACCGACGCCACTGTGCATCTTGCCGGCATGAAGATCGCTTCCATGGCCCGCCTATCGCCCAGCACTCTGGCGCTTTCGCTTTTCCTTGCGGCCATGCCCACGGCCCATGCCCAGCCTGTCCCGCCGCCGGTCGAGACCGCGGACCCGATGGTCGGTACTGGCGGTGAAGGGCATACGTTTCCCGGCGCCACCGCGCCTTTCGGCATGGTGCAACTCTCGCCCGACACGGACACATCCTGCGAGATCAGGGCATGTTATGGCCATGCGGCGGGCTATCGCTACGATGACCCGACCATCCAAGGCTTTTCGCACACCCATTTCTCTGGCGCGGGGCATTCCGATCTGGGCGATGTGCTCGTGATGCCGATGGCGGGAGAAGCCAAGCTGGACCCCGGTGACCCCAAACTGGCGGGATCGGGCTATCGCAGCCATTTCTCACATGACAGCGAAGTTGCTCGCCCCGGATACTATGCCGTCACGCTGGTCGATCAGGGCATCCGTGCGGAAATGACCGCCGGAACGCGGGTGGGCGTCCATCGCTATACCTTCCAGCCGGGCGCCAGGGCGCGGCTGGTGATCGATCTGCGCTCGTCACTCTACAATTATCCAGGCAAGGTACTGTGGTCTGGCCTGCACCTGCATCCCGATGGCACGCTGACGGGTTTTCGCGAAACGCGCGGCTGGGCGCCGGGGCGTAAGCTGTTCTTTGCGATCCGGTTTTCCGCGCCACTGGTGGGCGCGGACCTGATCGACCGCGATGCCAATGTACCCTATCGCGGCTTTGCCGGGCCAAAGGGGGCCGAAAAGCTGGGCAAGGCGTTGGAAGCAACGCTGGATTTCGGCACGCTGAATGCGCCTTTGGAAGTGAAGGTCGCGCTTTCCGGTGTTGATGAGGCGGGCGCACTGGCCAATCTGGACAGCGAACCGGGTGGGTTTGACGCCACGCTGGCCACCACCACCGCCGCATGGGACAAGGCGCTGGGCGCGGTGGAGGTCGACGCGCCGGCCCCGATGCGCCGCAATGTCTACACCGCGCTGTACCACAGCCTGCTCGCGCCCAGCGTGTGGAGCGATGCCGATGGCCGCTATCGCGGGCCCGACGATGGTGTGCATCAGGCCAAGGGCTTTACCTTCCGCTCCACCTTTTCGCTGTGGGACACATTCCGGGCCGAACATCCCCTGCTCACCCTGATCCAGCCCGAGCAGACCACCGCCGATGTGGTCAACTCGCTGATCGAGAGCCAGCATTACAGCCCTGATGGTATCCTGCCGGTCTGGCAATTTGCCGGGCGCGAGACGTGGTGTATGATCGGCTATCACGCCGTGCCGGTGATCGCGGATGCCTACCTCAAGGGCATCAGGGGTTTTGACGCCGACGCCGCGCTAAAGGCGATGGTCGCCAGCGCCACCCATGCCGCCTATGGTGGCCTCGGCGAATATATGGCGCGCGGCTATGTCCCCATCGATCGGGAGCCGGAGGCCGCCTCGAAAACGGTCGAATATGCCTTTGACGACTGGGCCATCGCCCGCATGGCCCGCGCCATGGGCAAGGCCGATGTGACCGCGACCTTTGA
>CAIOKP010000257.1 GCA_903858875.1 uncultured Sphingomonadales bacterium | reverse complement strand
GGTCGCAGCGGCGCAATTATTCCACCGGTGACATGGGTGTGAACAGCTGGGTCACCATGCAGGTGACATGCCAGCGCGGCGCGGATCTCGGCGTCCTCCTGCACATTGGCCAACCGGGCCTGCGCGGATCGCAGGTCGGTATAGCTACGCGCGACTTCGGCGATGGTTTGCAGCCGGATGTCGTCGATCCGCGCCGCGGCCGCGCGGGTCTGCGCCTGTGCGCCCTCCACCGCGCGACGTCCACCGCCCCACAGATCGATTTCCCAAGACGCGTCAAACCCTGCATCAAACAGCGAATATTGCCGCGCGAAGCCGGGGAGCTGCGCCAAGGGCAATTGCCCATGCTCGCTCAATTCAGACCTACTGGCCGACCCCGTCGCGCCGATTTCGGGCAACAGCCGTCCAGCGGCGGCATCCCGATTGGCCCGCGCCTCGCGCAGCCGCGCCTGCGCTGCCCGAATGTCGAGATTGCCGGCCAAAGCCGCGTCAACCAACGCATCAAGCCGCCGATCACCCAGCGCCTGCCACCAAGCGCGATCAACGGCAGCCGGTGCCCCCGGCGCGATCCAGCCTGCCTGCGCGCCGGGCACCGCCGGCCGGGCCCGGTCATCCGGCCCCACCATGCACCCACCCAGCGCGGTGGACATCAACACAACAAGCGGCACATATCGCATCGACTTACTCCACGCGCGAACGGAATTGCAGGGTCGCCGCCGTCAAGGTCACCGCCGCGATGACTATCAACGGCCATGTATTGGCCAATACATCGGCAAACGGCATCGCCTTGAGGAACAACCCTTCGGAGATGATCATGAAATGCATCTGGGGATTGGCCTGCGCCACGATTTGCAACCACCACGGCATATTGGCGACCGGACTGGCAAAGCCCGACAGCAAGGTCATCGGCACCGTGACGAGAAACATGCCGAGAAAGCCCTGCTGCTGGGTTTGCGACAGGGCCGACACGAACATCCCGATGCCGATGATCGCCAATTGGCAAAATATCAGCGCGAAATAGAATGACCCCACCGCCCCTGTCATCGGCACGCCATAAATCAGCGGAATGACAATCAAATACAGCGTGCCATTGAACAATCCGATCAACAGCGGCGGCGTCATCTTGCCGATCAGGATCTCATGCAGTCGCAGCGGCGAGACCATCAATTGATCGAATGTGCCCAATTCCCGTTCCCGCGCCACCGATTGCACCGTGACCGATAATGCCGACAACGACGATATCGTCACCACGAGCGATGGCATGATGAACCACAGGTAATCCAAATTGGGGTTGAACCAGTTGGTGATGATGACCTCACCGGCCGGGCGCGCGGCCGGGCGCAGCGCCGCGCCGGTTGCCGCAGCGATGCGTTCGAAATAGCTCGATACGATCTGGGCTGCATTGGATCGCCGCCCGTCAAAAATTGCTTGCACCGTGGCCGTATGCCGCGCCGCCACCGCCCGGCTGAACCCTTCGTCAAATTCGACCACCGCGATCACGCGTTGGTCGTCGATCGCCGCACTTACGTCTTGTGCGGAATGGAGCGGGATCAACCGCTGCACATCCGGGCTGCCTGCCAGTTGGTTGATGAATTCGGCCGACGCCGCGCCGCCATCGCGGTTATACACGCCAACGGTGATGTTCTTGACCTCCAACGTCGCCGCCGCGCTGAACAGGATCAATTGCAGCAACGGCGGCGCGATCAACGTAATCCGCGCGCGTGGGTCGCGCAGCACGGCCCATAGTTCCTTGACGATCATCGCCAGGATCCGGCCAAACCCCGCGGTGTTCATGCGATCCTCCGCCGGGTGGCGCGCACCGCCAGCGCAAAGAACACCAGACCAAAGCCCAGCATCGCGGCCATATCGGGCAAGAACAGCGACCAATCATCGCCTGCCACAAACACCGTCTGCAACGGCGGGATCAGATAGCGCGCCGGAACGAGGTAGGTCACCGTGCGGATCCATCGCGGCATCGAGCTGATTTCAAACAGGAACCCCGACAACATCATCCCCGGCAAAAACGCAGTGAGCAACGCAATCTGGCTCGCGACGAACTGGTTCTTTGTCGCCGCAGAAATGAACAGCCCCTGCCCCAATGCCGGCACGAGAAACGCCGAGGATATCGCCAGCAACGCCAGCGGTGAGCCGCGAAACGGCACACCAAACACAAATACCGCCAGCATCGCGCACAAGGTCATCGACCCCAGTCCCAGCACGAAATAGGGGATGACCTTGGTCGCCATGAACTCGCTCATGCTGATCGGGGTGGCCATGATCGCCTCCATCGTGCCGCGTTCCCATTCGCGCGCGATGACCAGCGCGGTCAGCAAAGTCCCGATCATCGTCATCACAATGGCAATCGCGCCGGGCACCAGAAAGAACCGGCTGGCGAGTTCGGGATTGAACCAGAACCGTTGATCGATGGCGATCGCGGGCACCACATGCCGCCCCCGGTCAAATTGATACGCCGCGGCCCACGCGCTCTGCACCCCTTGCGCATAGGCACCGACAAAACTGGCCGTATTGGGCGATGACCCGTCGGTGATTACCTGAATATCGCCGCCAGAACCGCGCGCGATATGCTGGCTGAAATCGGCAGGGATAACGACGATACCGCGCACCCGCCCCGCCACCATATCGCGCTGCATCGCGGCCAGATCGCCAGTCGTCACCACTTCGAACCACCGCGAATGTTGAAAGGCACCGGCCAGGCTTTGCGCCGCGCCGCCGTCGTCCTGCACCGACAGCGCGATGCGGGTGCGCGCCGTGTCCAGATTGACCCCGAAACCGTAGAGAAAAATCAACACCACAGGCAGCACAAAGGCGATCAGAAACGTCGATGGATCGCGCAGGATCTGCAAGGTTTCCTTGACCAGCATGGCGCCAAACCGCCGCCTGTTCCACCGCGCGCTCATGCCGCCTCCCGCCCGCGATCGGCGGCCTCGATCAGCGCGATGAAAGCGTCTTCCATACTGCCATCGGGGGTGCCAGCCTGGGATTTCAGTTCATCGGGCGTGCCGGTGGCGATTTGTTCGGCGCGATAGATCAGCGCGATCCGGTCGCAATATTCGGCCTCTTCCATGAAATGGGTGGTGACCAGTACTGTCACGCCCTTTTCGACCAGACCGTTGATATGCGACCAAAATTCGCGCCGCACTATGGGGTCGACCCCCGATGTTGGCTCATCCAGAAACAGCACCGGCGGCTCGTGCATCACGGCGCAGGCCAGCGCCAACCGCTGTTTATAGCCCAGTGGCAAGGTCCCGCTATTCACGCCCAGATACCGCTGAAGCCCGAATATTTCGGTCACCCGCGCGGTTGCCTCGCGGCGCGCCGGCCCTTGCAGGCCATAGATCCCGGCGAAGAAATCCAAATTCTGTTGCACGCTCAAATCGCCGTAGAGCGAGACTTTCTGCGCCATATAGCCAAGCGACTGGCGCGCCTCGGCCTTGGCATTGCGCAGGTCAAAGCCCGCGACCGAGCCGGTCCCGGCGCTTGGCGTCAACAGCCCGCACAGCATCTTGAACGTCGTCGATTTGCCCGCACCATTAGGGCCGAGCAGCCCAAAAATCTGCCCGCGCGGCACCGAAAAACCGATATCGCGGGCGGCGGTAAAATCGCCAAACACCTTGGTCAGCCCAGCGGCGGAAATCGCGGGCGCATCATTGGGCGGCACTCGCCGATAGGCCCGCGCTAACGGGCTGCCGCCTTTCGCCCCGCCGCCCAGCATGTCGATAAACGCATCCTCAAACCGTGGCTCTGTGGGTTCGACCACGATGGCGGGCAGGCCAAAATCCGTGGGCGACAGGATGGCCGCGGGCGTCGACAACAACAGCCGCAAGGCATCGCCCTGCACCGTACCATCCATCACCGCATCATGACCCAGCACCCGTTCCAAAATCTGGCGCCGATCGGCCGATGGCACCGCCACCCGGACCACGCGGTCCTTCACCCGCCCCAACAGATCGCCGGGCGCGCCACCATGCAACATCCGTCCCTCGTTCAACAGGAACACCGTGTCGCATTTTTCCGCCTCGTCGAGATAGGCCGTCGACCACAGGACGCCGACCCCATCGCCCGCCAACGTGCGCACCATCGCCCACAACTCACGGCGCGACACCGGATCGACACCGACGCCCGGTTCGTCCAGCAGCAGCAATCGCGGCTCGCGCACCATCGCGCAGGCGAGGCCCAGCTTCTGCTTCATACCGCCCGACAATTGCCCGGCGCGGCGGTTTTGAAACCGCTGAAGGTCGGTAAAATCGAGCAGCCGGGCAAAACTCGCCGCACGTTCGCTGGCCGCAAGCCCGCGCAATTCGGCATAGAGGGTGAGGTTTTCGATCACCGTCAGATCTTCGTAAAGACCAAACCTTTGCGGCATGTACCCAATCTGCGCGCGATCCGCGGCGGCAGCGGGCGCGCCGAACACCTCGATCGTACCAGCATCCGGCTCGACCAATCCGGCCAACATGCGGATCAGCGTGGTCTTGCCCGCGCCATCCGGCCCGACCAGCCCGGTCATCTGCCCCGGCACCACCGCCAAATCCACGCCATCAAGCGCCAAAACCCCGCTTTTGGCAAAACGCTTGGTCAGCCCCTCTGCCCGTGCGACGGGCGCGATCATGTCAACGCTGGCCCGCGGGGCGGGCAGATGGCACCGCAATGCTGACCGGCTGGCCCTGGCGCAGCGCATCGTCGGGATCGCTGACCGTGATGCGCAAGCGATAGACAAGGTCCGTGCGCAAGCTGGTCGTCTGGACCGATTTGGGGGTGAATTCTGCCGCCGATGCGATGAAACCGATGGTACCGTGATAGATCCGGCCATTGCCATCGGCAGTGACCAGCACAGCCATGCCCGGCGAAATCCGCCCGACGTCGGGCTCAGCGATATAGGCGCGGACGCGCATCGGGCGGTCGATGGTCATGGCGAATACCGTTTCGCCCGCCCCGACAATCGCGCCGGGTTCGCGCGCGCGGGTCAGGATGGTGCCGCCTTCGGTTGCGACAATTGCGGCGTCGGCCAGATCGGTCCGCGCCCGGTCGCGGCTGGCGAGTGCCGCGGCCCGCTGCGCCTCGGCGGCGTGCAGATCTTCGATCCGGCTACCTGCGCGTTGCAACGACAAGGCTTGCCGCGCGGCGTCGACCTGTGCGCGGGCGGTGCCGAGGTCGGCGTGGGTGGCATCGGCGGCGGCTTGGCTGACCGCCCCGCTGCCAACCAGCGATTGGCGGCGCGCGTCATCGGCGCGCGCCTTGTCAAATGCGGC
>CAIOKP010000256.1 GCA_903858875.1 uncultured Sphingomonadales bacterium | reverse complement strand
TGATTTTGTCCTGCGGGCTCAATTATGCAGGTCGTATTGCTTCAACAGATCATACAGCGTTGGCCGACTAATCCCCAATACTTTGGCGGTTGAGGAAATATTCCCCTCGCTGCGGGCCAGTGCCTGCCGAATCACCCGGCGATCTGCGCTCTCGCGCGCTGCCTTAAGGTTGAGCGGCGGCGGGTCTTGCGCCAACGGTGCGTTCAGGTCGAGATCGGCCGCCGTCACCAATTTGGCATCCGCCATGATGACGGCACGCTTCACCCGGTTTTCCAATTCGCGCACATTGCCCGGCCACGGCCAGCCATCAATCGCGGTCAACGCGTCTGCGGCGAAACCCTTGACCTGCGGATTCATTTCCTTGGCAAAGCGCGACAAGAATACCTTGGCCAACAGCGTGGCATCCCCGGCCCGCTCGGCAAGGCTTGGAATTTTCACCACGATCTCTGCCAAGCGATACCACAGATCCTCGCGGAACCGGCCATCGGTGATCATCGCCTCGAGGTTTTGATGCGTCGCGCAAACGATGCGCGTATCGACCGCGATGCTCTTGCGCCCGCCGATCCGTTCGATGACCCGCTCCTGCAAAAAGCGCAGCAATTTGACCTGGAGCGGGAACGGAATATCGCCCACTTCGTCGAGAAACAGCGTGCCGCCATTGGCTTGTTCGATCTTGCCCTCGGTGGTTTTGACTGCTCCGGTGAAGGCGCCCTTTTCATGGCCGAACAATTCGGATTCGAGCAAGTTTTCCGGGATCGCCGCGCAATTGATCGCAACAAATGCCCCGCCCCGCCGGTCCGACGCCTCGTGCAGGCCCTTGGCCAACAATTCCTTGCCCGTGCCACTCGCGCCCAGCAGCATGACCGACACCTTGGTATTTGCCACCCGCTCAATCGTGCGCGCCACGCGCAACATTTCGGGCGCTGCGGTGATCATTTTGCCCAAGACCTGGTGGTCACTGCCGATCCGTGCCGCCAATTGCCGGTTTTCGCGCTCGATCATGTGCAAACGATAGGCGCGCCGAACGATCAACGCCATTTCTTCAAAATCCACCGGCTTTTGATAGAAATCGTAGGCGCCGCGCTCAATGGCCTGCAACGCACTTTCACGAGCGTTGTGGCCCGATGCGACGATCACCTTGGTATCGGGCTTGATCGCCATGATTTCGTCCAAAATGGCAAAACCCTCGGTCGTGCCATCGGGGTCGGGCGGCAGGCCGAGGTCAAGCGTTACCACGGCGGGTTCCTCCGCCCGCAGCGCGGCCATCGCGCTGGCCCGATCGCCGACGACGGTCACATCGAAATCCTCATAGGCCCATTTGAGCTGCGCCTGAAGGCCCGGATCGTCCTCGACGACCAGCAATTTG
The DNA here is from genome assembly GCA_903858875.1 of uncultured Sphingomonadales bacterium. Classification (GTDB taxonomy): domain Bacteria; phylum Pseudomonadota; class Alphaproteobacteria; order Sphingomonadales; family Sphingomonadaceae; genus Novosphingobium. The sequence goes on along the minus strand of CAIOKP010000256.1, from coordinate 5,530 downwards.
GGGCGATCTGTGCTCATCTCAGGCGACCTTTTGATCTTGGTCCATGGTTTTCAGGATCTCGGCGGCGCTGTGCAATGGTAGCCGTACGATAAAGCGGGTGCCAACGCCTTCGCGCGATTCAACATCCATCCGACCATGCATGGCGCGCACCAATTCTTTGGCCTCGTAGGCGCCGATGCCGAACCCGCCCGGCTTTGACGAATCAAAGGGTTTGAACAACCTGGTACGGACGAATTCGGGTGTCATGCCGTGGCCAGAATCAACGATCTCGATCCGGCTGTACAGGCCATCGCCCGAAATACTGACGAAGACCGGCGATTCAGGGGGGCTGGCGTCGATGCCATTTTGCACCAGATGGGTCAGGATTTGTTCGATGGCGTGGCCGTGTCCCGACACTACGCAATCGTCGCGTTCGATCACTTGCACATTGTGGCGGTCGCGAAACATCGTGGCGATCTCGCGGGCGACGTGGCCCAATTCGACCGGCGCCAGCCTTTCGACCGATCCGCTGCCATAGCGCGAAAGGCGGGCGACCAAGTGGTTCAACTTGTCCGCCGACGCGCGCAAGGTCACCAGCATATCAGCGCGAAACGCCGGATTTTCGGCATGGCGCTCGGCGTTGCGGGCAAGCAGGCTGAACTGGCTGGCGAGATTTTTGATGTCGTGCATCACAAAGGCGATGCGGCGATTGAAATCGTCAAAACGCTCGGCATCGGCCAGCGCTTGCTGCACCTGATTTTCTGACAAATAGGTCGCGATCTGCTGCCCGACGATGCGCAACAGGTCGAAATCTTCCCAATCCAGCTTGCGATCCTGTGGCGGGCGAGCCAGCACCACGGCGCCGACCAACCGGTCATAATGCTGCAACGGCACGACCGCCCATGCGCTGGTTTCCTCGCGCAGCCAGTTGGGCACAATCGCGCCCTCGCCCTTTGGCCCATCATGTCCGGCGCGCACGATATCCAGATCGACGATATGATCGTTGGCGCTCAGGAAATGCGCGGCTGCCAGCCCCATCGCCTGCGCCGGCACATCGGCGGTCGGCCACTGCCACCGCGCGGCCAGCACCAATTCGCCCTGATCGTCGGGGGTCAGCAACAGGCCTGCCGGGCTGTCGGTAATATCGGCCATCGCCTGGATCGCGCGTTGGTACAACGGTGCGGTATCCTTGCCCTGCCGCCCGATCGTGCGGGCAAAACGCAGCCATTCCTCGCGATATTCATAGCGATGCTGGAACAGATGCTTGCTCATCATCACGCGCAACCATCCGCGCATCCGCCGTGAGGGCAGCATCAACGCCGCCGCCGTTGTCGCCGCGATGAGAAAGCTGAATTGCAACCAACGGGCAAAACCGCCGCCAACATAGGACAGCCATTGCGCGACCGCGATCATCCCGACAAAATAGCCGCCAATCACCAGCAGCGAGAACGATTGAAACGTCACGGTGCGCGATGGCCGCAGCAAACGCAATTGGTCCCGCCCGCGTGCCCCGCCCAGCGCCAAAATCACCGCAAAGGCCACGTCCAGCACGCCATGCAAGGCTGCCAATTCCCCCGGCCAGCTCTTGGACAAATAGGCCACGGTATACAGGTTGAGTTCGAACACCCACACCACGCCCAACGCCGCAGCCGGCCAGCGCAACACCTGCCGCGCGCTGTTCGACGCGCTGGCGTACAGGTTGTGGACCAGCACCAGCGATCCCACCACGCCCAGCATCGCCAGCATGATGTTTAACCGATAAAGCTCAAGCTCGTTGAGCAGCGCTGGATTGATACGATGTTCGACAAATTGCACCGCCGGGACCAATACATCGACCAGCGCTAACGCCAACACCACCGGCCCGACCTGCGCGACGCTGGTATGTCGCCCATCGCTGGCGAACATGCGATAGATCGCCAACAGATAGGACAGATTTCGCAGACCCAGGGTCGCTTGCCCGATGATACTCAATTCGCTCTCGACCGCCACGGCAAGGCACCACAGCGCCGTCAGCCCCAGCGCGCTGACAATCGCCCAGCCCGCGCCGCAATAGCGCTCTCGCTGGTGCCAGACCGAAATGCCAACGGTAATCGATGCACAGGCGCCTGCGACATGAGTCGCGCTGGCAACCGCCTGCCAAATGCCGAGGTCGGCGGCCATCCTCAGCGCGCCCCCTCGTGCCAGAGCACCACGCGCAGCGTCTGGAGGATGATCAGGATGTCGAGGAATGGCGTGTAATTCTTGACGTAGTAGAGGTCGTATTCAAGTTTGTGCCGCGAATCTTCCATCGATGCGCCATAGGGATAGTTGACCTGCGCCCAACCGGTGATGCCCGGCTTTACCATGTGGCGCTCGGCGTAATAGGTCAGCTTGTCTTCCAGGCCTTCGACGAATTCGGGGCGCTCTGGGCGCGGCCCGACAAAGCTCATCTCGCCGATCAGCACGCTCCAAGCCTGTGGCAATTCGTCGATGCGGACCTTGCGGATAAAATTGCCGATTCGGGTGACGCGCGGGTCGTTCTTGGTCGCATATTGCGCGCCGTTGATCTCGGCATCGGTGCGCATGGACCGCAGCTTGATGACGTCAAAGCTCTGGCCATAAAGGCCGACGCGCTTTTGGCGAAAAAACGCGGGCCCCTTGCTATCGAGTTTAACGAGGATGGCGAACAACGCGATCACCGGCGCGGTCAAGGCAAGCAACAGCAAGCTGGCGGCGACATCGAACAGGCGCTTGGCCCCGCTGGAAAAGGCGCGGCCCGAGGAAAACCCGTCGGAGAAGATGAACCAGCTGGGGTTTACCGTATCGAGGTCGACCCGTCCGGTCTCACGCTCCATGAAACTCGAAAACTCATTCACATGGACGCCAGCGGTCTTGATCCGCAGCAAGTCCTTGAGCGGCAGCGCATTGCGCCGCTCCTCCAGCGCCAGCACGACCTCGGACACGCCGAGGTTTTCGACATGGCGTTTAAGATTGTGGATGGCGGTGCGCTGGATCGCTTCTTCGACCACTGGATTGCTCTCATTCATGCCGACAAAGCCGACGATGACAAAGCCCGCCTCCGGCCGTTCGTCCAATGTTCGCAGGCGCAGCGACCGCGGCCCTGCCCCCAATACCAGCACCCGCCGCCGAAACGCCGCCGTCCCCAGAATACCGCCAACGATCAGCCGGTTCATCACCAGCGCCGCGATCGACGCCAACATCGCGTAAAACAACGTCGAGCGCCAAAACATATGCCCGCCCAGCACTGAATTCAGCACCGCCAGCGCGATGATGCCCAGCGAAATCGCCACCAACAGCCGCGCCGAAGCGAATCGCACCGACCGCAGAGCATCGGCGCCATAAACCCCCACCGCAATCATCGCGGTCAACATCACACCGGTGAACGCGACCAACGGGTCGAGCCGTTCCGACATGCCGCCGACCGTCATCCCCAATTGATCGGCGCGCAATCGCCAGGCGAAATCGCCCGCGACCATCAGCAGCACCAGATCGATCAGACCCAGCAGCAGCACCGAATGCGGAATATAATGTTTGAATAGCCGGATCATGGACCTGCTCGGGGTTTGGTTAACGGCCTTTTTACAGGCTCTAGCCCCTAGATTAGGCCTCAGATGTAAAATGTCGGTAAATTTGACAGGATACGTGTTGCCATCGCGCTCTGCGAATCGCGGAGACGTCGTGTTTGGCGAGGCGGGGTGTCGCTGGCAGTTACACAATTCGTGCAGTACCGAGGTCGCGGAGGCTTACCTGCCCAATGCGCCTGAAGCCGCGTTTGCCGAACCCTGTCGCATCAGCAACGAGGGGGCGTAAGCCGTATATTCAAGGAGAATGGTGCCCCTGGCCCGACTCGAACGGGCACGTCTCTCAACAATCGATTTTGAGTCGATCGCGTCTACCATTCCGCCACAGGGGCAGTTTTGGGCGCCTAGCGCCCGATCGGCCGAACCGCCAGCGGGCGTCCGATGACCCCCGCCTAGCGATCCTTTGCGCCGGGATCAATCCGATTTTAACGCAGCAGCCAACAGTTTATGCAAACGAGAGTGCAAAGCATCATTTCCGGCCAGCACTTCCTCGTCGCAAATCGGCAAAGATTGCCCGCGCCAGTTGGACACGAACCCGCCTGCCTCACGCACCAGCAAGCAGCCAGCAGCCGTATCCCAAGGCTTCAGGTTGCTTTCCCAGAAGCCCTCGTACCGGCCCGATGCGACCCAGGCCAGATCGAGCGAGGCCGCGCCGAAACGGCGGATACCAGCGACTTCGGGGGCAAAGGCGTCGTAGATCTTGCGCCATTCGCGCGGGTCGCCATGCCCGGCATAGCGAATACCGGTGGCAATCACGCTTTCGTCCAGGTGGCGGCGCCCCGACACGCGCAAGCGGCGGTCCTGCAACCAGGCGCCACGGGTCTTTTCAGCCCAATAGCTCTCGTCGGTCACCGGCTGATAGACGAGGCCGGCGACGACATCGCCCCAGCCCGATCCATCCAGCTTCGGCTCTTGCGCGGCGATCGAGATCGCGAAATGCGGGATGCCATGGATGAAATTGGTCGTGCCATCGAGCGGGTCGATGATCCAGCGCGGCTTTGTGGGGTCGCCTTCGATGACGCCCCCCTCTTCCATGATAAAGCCCCAGTCGGGACGCGCATTGCCCAATTCTTCATACAGCGTCCGCTCGGACGCCTGATCGGCGCGGGTCACGAAGTCCGCGGTGCCCTTACGGCTCACCTGCAGATGCTCCACCTCGCCAAAATCGCGACGGAGGCGCTGGCCAGCCTTGCGGGCTGCGCGCTCCATCACGCGAATCATACCTGAAATCGCCATGTGTTCGTACTTTCTCAGTCAGCTTGGCTCAGTCAGCTTGGTTCAGTCAGCTTTGCCGACGTAGGTGCGATCATAGACGCTGACGATGATTCGCGTGCCCGATGCGATGAACGGCGGCACCATCACGCGCACACCATTGTCCAGCAACGCGGGCTTGAAGCTCGACGAAGCGGTCTGGCCCTTTACCACGGCATCAGCCTCGACGATGGTCGCCTCGACCTGTTCGGGTAATTCGACGCTGAGCGGGCGTTCATCGTACATTTCAAGCTTAACGGTCATACCGTCTTGCAAGAACGCCGCCGCATCGCCCAGCAGGTCCGATGCCAAAGTGATCTGATCATAGGTTTCAACATCCATGAACACGAGGTCATCGCCCTCAGCATACAGGAACTGGAAATCCTTGGTGTCGAGCCGGACGCGTTCGACCGTGTCGGCGCTACGAAAGCGCACATTGGTCTTGCGTCCGTCGATCAGGTTCTTCATCTCGACCTGCATGAAGGCGCCGCCCTTGCCCGGCTGGGTGTGCTGCGTCTTGGCCACCTTCCAGATGCCTTTTTCATATTCGAGAATATTGCCGGGACGAATGTCCACACCGCTGATCTTCATGGGGATGTGCCTTGATGCCAGATTGTGAAAGAGCCAAGTCCCGCGCCCGTAGCCTGTGGGTGGGCGCGTGGCAACGCCCGGTCCTTGCGGGCTTGGCTCTTGCCTCGGCGGGCGCGGCGCTGGCCGCC
>CAIOKP010000255.1 GCA_903858875.1 uncultured Sphingomonadales bacterium | reverse complement strand
GGACAGTTTGGTCAATTTCCGTTGGAGTGCGGCGCGGGAACAATCATGCTCCCGCGCCGCCGCCAGATCAATTAGTCCTTCGGCAGCTTGAACACCCAGAGCGATCCGCCCTGGCTGATTTCCTTGAAGGTCTTGGCAACTTCGCCGCCCCACAGCGGGACCGCGCCGCCCCAACCGGACATCACGGCGACATATTGTTCGCCATCCTGTTCCCAGGTGATGGGCGAGCCGACCACGCCCGAACCGGTCTGGAACTTCCACAATTCCTTGCCGGTCTTGGCGTCGAACGCCTTCAGATAACCTTCGGGCGTGCCGGTGAAGACGAGGTTACCCGCCGTCGTCAGCACACCGCCCCACAGCGGAGCCTTGTTTTTGTATTCCCAGACGATCTTGCCCGTCTTGGGATCCATTGCGCGCAAGGCGCCGATGTGGTCTTCGGCGATCGGCTTGATGGTAAAGCCAGCGCCGAGGAACGCTGCGCCCTTCTTGTACGCGATGGGTTCGTTCCAGATTTCCATGCCCCAGTCGTTCGACGGGATATAGAACAAGCCGGTATCCTGCGAGAAGGCCATCGGCATCCAGTTCTTGCCGCCAAGGAACGACGGCGAGGAGAAGACGACTTTGCCCTTTTCAGTCTCGCCCTTGGCATTGACGACGGGCGCGCCAGGGCGGCCTTCTTCAATGAAGTTGGGGCGGCCGGTCTTGGCATTGATGCCATTGGCCCAGGTCGTCTGCATCACGAACTTGTTCGCGCTGACGAACTTGCCATTGGTGCGGTCGAGCACATAGAAATAGCCGTTACGGTCAGCCTTTGCGCCAAGCTTCATAGCCTTGCCGTTGACGGTCGCGTCGAACGGAATGAATTCGTTCACGCCGTCAAAGTCCCAACCGTCATGCGGCGTGGTTTGATAGTGCCACTTGATGACGCCGGTGTCGGGGTCGAGCGCCAGCGTCGATGCTGAATACAGGTTGTCACCCGGACGCATGTGGCTGTTCCATGGGCCGGGGTTGCCGGTGCCAAAGAAGATCAGGTTAGTTTCGGGGTCATACGTCCCGCCAAGCCACGTGGCGCCGCCACCGGTCTTCCACATATCGCCGGGCCATGAGGCGTTCAGCTTGCCGGTCATGCCGTTAGGCTGGCCATGCAGTGTGCCCATGTGGCCTTCGATCGTCGGGCGTTCCCAGATCAGCTCGCCGGTTTCGACGTTGCGGGCCTGCACCATGCCGACGATGCCGAATTCACCGCCGGAATTGCCGGTGATGACCATATCCTTGACGATCAGCGGCGCGGCAGTAGCGGAATAGCCAGCCTGATAGTCGGCCATCGCCTTGTTCCAGATCACCTTGCCGGTGAGGCGATTCAGGGCGACGAGGTGGGCGTCAAGCGTTGCAAAAATGATCTTGTCGCCGTGGATGGCGGCGCCGCGGTTGACCACGTCGCAGCACGGCATGATGCCGTCGGGCAGGCGGGCGTCATATTCCCACTTCTTTTCACCCGTGCGCGAATCGAACGCGAACATGCGCGAATACGAACCGGTGACATAGATCGTGCCGTCATAGACCAGCGGCTGCGATTCTTGACCGCGCTGCTTTTCGCCGCCCAGCGACGACGAGAACGCCGGCACGAGATGCTTGATGTTGTCAGCGTTGAGCTTGGTCAGCGGGCTGAAGCGTTGACCCTGGGGGCCCATGCCATAGGTCAGCACGTCGCCGGTTGATTTGGCGTCGTCGACCAGATCCTGGCTGGTCGGGCCGCCGGCGTGCAGAGGCCCTGCGGCCATGATGCCCATAGCGACAAACGACGCCATGTAGCGCGAAATTTTGCCCTTCATCCTCAACTCTCCTAGTCATTGTGTTATTAGTAGGGGATTTTAAAATTTATGGTGCTTCACCCATCCGCCCCCGCTGCGAACAGCCTATCGGAGGGCGGCGGGGCGGCAATTGGACCTTCGGCCAAGCGCGAGATGTGCCGGGCCGACTTTTTGGACGTTAGCCGGAGATCGCCGGGCGCCATTCGACGCCATGCGCGGCAAATAATTTTGCCATGCGGCCGTCGGTTGCCATCGCGGCCATAATTCCCTCGACGGCATCGCCCAAGGAGCGGCTGTTCTCCTTGACCGCCACGGCAATGTCCCACCCGGGCGACGTCATGGCTTCCAATGCGTGGCGGCGAGCATGAAGCGTGGGGTTCTTCATGTCATGAAGCCCCGCTTCGACCTCTGCGCGGGTGGCGATGGCTGCCTCCGTTTGGCCAGTGCCCAGCGCCAGCACCGCGTCATAGCCGGTGTTGAAATGGGTGACGCTTGATCGGAATATCCCGCCAAAACCGCCCAACAGGTAATTGTCGGGCACAGAACCGATGGCCGCAGCCATGCGATGGCCGCGCCATTGCGGCACTTGCGCCTCGCAATCGGCGATTTCCGGACCGCAGGCTGCCGCAAAGCTCTCGCGATAGTAGGGCGACAGGATGGCGACCTGATCGTTTTGGATCATCAATTGACGATCGAATGGCACGTGCATCATCATGTCGCACGGGCGAAAGCCCAACAAGCCGCCGCGCCATACCGCGTTGCGCAAATCGGCGGCCAGATCGTCGCCGGCCATCAATTCCACAATGTCGAGTCGCACGCCGAGCGTATCGGCTACCGACCGCGCGAGATCGACGTCGATCCCGCGCAACGTGCCCGCGCTGCCGTCGCTGGTGTCATTCCACGACCACGGCCGGTTATCCTTGTACACCGCCACGCGCAGCACGCCCAATTCCTTGACCTTGGCCAAGGGGCTGGCGGCGAGTGGAGACGCCGCAAGGGCGGCGATGCTGGCGGTCATGCCGCCGATAAAGCTGCGACGGGCGAGCATGGCGGGGGCGCTCAACCGTCGGTGTGCTTGGTTTCAAGCCAAGTGCGGATCGCCCACCCGGCCTTCTGCCCCAGCACTTCGCCGAGCGGCGGCATGTAGACCTTGCCGTCATGGCTCGACCCGTGCTGATACCGCATGATGAACCATTCATCACCGCTGTCGCCCAGCTCGAGGTAGCGCAGGTCAGGGGCGATGCCACCCGAAATCGCTTCCAACCCATGGCAACGGGCGCAGTTTTGGCCGAACGCCGATTCGCCGATTTCGGCGGCCTTGGCGTTGCCGCGATAGGGGTTGTGTTGCAACCAGGCATCGCCAATCTCGGGCAAGGCTGTGGTATCGACCGGCTGCGGCGTGACATTGCCGTGGGCAAAAAGCTGGCTACCGATACTGGCGGATGCCAGCAAAACGGCGGCGGCGAGTACCCTTTGGCTAAGGGACAGACGCATGACTTGCAGGTTCCTCTCTTGTTTTTTCCACCAGCGGTGCCGCTGTCGGGCCCATCCGTAGCGGCAATCTGGAATCATGCTATGGCGATGCGACGAATGCCAACATAGTACCTTGGTCTAATTCCGTGTTGAGGGGCGGGGGGTATGCTGCCGTTATGATCACTCAAACACCCCGGAAATCGGCAATTTTGGCGGGCGCTCTAGCCCTTTTGGGCAATGCCGCGTTGCTGTGCCCCGCGCCGGCCGCAGCGCAGGGCGCGCCCAGCCTCGCGTATGTTTCGAACGAGCGCGGCAATTCGGTGACCGTGATCGACATCGCCACGGCAAAGCCGGTTGCGACATGGCCGGTTGGGCACCGGCCACGCGGCATTGCGATGACACGCGATGGCCGATTCGTGATGGTCGCCGCCGGAATGGACAGCGCGGTCGAGGTCCGCGAGCGCGCGACCGGCGCGCTGGTGACGACCTTGCCTTCTGGACAGGATCCGGAGCAGTTTTATCCCTCGCGCGACGGCCATGTGCTGTTTGTGGCGAATGAGGATGATGCGGCGGTGACCGCCATCGATCTGGCGTCGCATCAGGTCGCATGGCAGGTGACCGTGGGCAAGGAGCCCGAAGGTATTGCCGAAAGCCCCGATGGGCGAACTTTGGTGGTTACCAGCGAGGATGCCAATACTGTCACTTGGATTGATCTGGCCAGCCATCAGGTCGAGGCCACCACCAGTACCGAGGCGCGCCCACGCCATGTCGAATTTACCCCCGATGGTCATGAATTATGGGTGGCGACGGAGATGGGCGGGGTGGTCCAATCGCTCGATCCCGCCAGCCACAAGGTGACCACGCAGATCGCCTTTGCGCCGCCCGGCGTGTCACCGATCAAGGTTATGCCCTGCGGCATCCGCTTTACACGCGATGGCAGGACGGCTGTCGTGGCGTTGGGGCGCGCCAACCATATCGCCATCGTCGATGTCGCCAGTCGCAAGGTGCGTGGCTATGTCAGGGTTGGCGGGCGACCTTGGCATCTGGCGTTGACCGGCGATGACGCGATGGTGTTGGTCGCCAATGGCATGACCGACGATGTGAGTGTGGTCGACCTCGCGACGCAGACCGTCAAGGCTACGATACGCGCGGGGGCGGGGCCTTGGGGTGTGGCGATCGCACCCTGATTGCCGCGCAGTTTTTATCCTCCCAAGGTATCAGGACCCAAAGTCCAATTTCGCAATGGGCTTCTCGCGCTCAATCCTCTCCCCATCGCCGCACAGATGGCGATGCACAGAGGGAGAGAATAATGCGCTGGAAATTTCTGCTCGGCAGCGCCGTGGCTGTGACGATGATGGGGATGTCGGGCGCCGCGCACGCCAGTTCGGCAGATGCGCTGCTCAAGCGGCTGCATGACAAGGGCATCCTGACCGACGAAGAATATAGCGAATTGATGCATCAGGAAGCAGCGGAACAGGCCAAGGCCGCTCCGGCTCCGGCCCCCGCGATGCAGCAAGCGCAGGTCGCGCTGGACCCGTCGCACGTCGTGCAGATGACCGACAGCGGCATAGGCTTCAAGGTTGGTCCCGCGACGATTAAGTTTTCAGGCTCGGTAAACGGGTTTTATGTGCATGACAGCGGGGAAAAGGCTTCTGCCAACACCGCCGTCGCCGGTGGCATCGCCAGCGTTGGCAGCAATACCAGCGCCGTGCGCAACGGCTTGCTGCCTGGCTTCCTGAAGGTTGACGCGACCACCACGCAAGGCGGCTGGGACGTCGGCGCGCACTTTGGCATGTATCCGGGTATCAACAGCGCGGCATGGGGCACTTTGGGCGCCAATAACGGTGGTCAGCCGACCGCGCTTGCCACGTCTGGCATCGACTTCCGCGAAACCTATCTGACCTTTGGCAAGGCCGGCTTTGGTGAAGTGAAGATCGGGCGCGCGATTGGTCTGTATGGTTCGGACGCTATCCTGAACGATATGACGCTGTTGTCGTCGGGGCCGACGGGCGGCAATGCTGCGCCGGGCAACACGACGCTGGGCCGCATTGGTTCGGGCTATATCTACACCGATTTCCAACCGCAGATGACCTATACCACGCCGAGCTTCAACGGGTTGCAGGCGTCGGTTGGTGTGTTCCAGCCGCTCGCTTCATTGACCGCCGGGGCGCAGGCCAATTCCAGCCCGCAGTTCCAGGCCAAGGTGACGTATGATGGCAAGTTCGACGCCGTCGCCCTGCACTTGTGGGTGTCGGGTCTGACCCAAACGCATGATTTCGTCGCCGGTGGCAGCTATACTGGCCAGGGCGTTGATGCCGGTGCCAAGGCAACCGTTGGTCCGGTCACCGTGGTCGGCACCTATTACACCGCCAAGGGGCTGGGTACGACCGTGCTGAACCTGATGGATACCGATAGCAGCGGCCATGCCCGCAACAGCAGCGGCTATTACCTGCAGGCGATGGTAACACAGGGCAAGTGGAGCCTCGGCGGCAGCTATGGCGCCAGCTATCTTGACTATACCGACGGCGCCGATGCTGTCCTTAACCCGACGCTGGTGCGTCAGAACAGCAGTGCTGTGGGGCAGGTCCGTTACGGGCTGAACAGCTGGATAACGCTGATCGGCGAATACGTCCATTCGCGCGCAGAGGCCCACAACGGCAACGTGGCGACCAGCGATGCGCTGGCGCTGGGGGGCATTCTGTTCTTTTGATCCATTGCGAGGATTGATGATTTTGGGCGGCGGGGATGTGTTCCCCGCCGCCCTTTTTCTTGCGCGCATGGATAAGAAAAATCAGATCGGCGGCAGTCACAAAAAAATAGGCCCGGCGTGCCAAAGGGCAGCCGGGCCTGATGTATTTTGCGGCGGGTGGGGCGTTACTTCAACGTCTTGAGATAGGCGATGACCTCGGCGCGCTTGGCGGGGTCCTTGATGCCGGGGAAGGCCATCGCGGTGCCGGGTACCATTTGCATCGGGCCGGAAATCCACTTGTCCAGCTCGGCCTCGCTCCACGTCAGGCCGGATTTCTTCAATGCGTCGGTATAGGCAAATTTGGTGTGGGCTGCCTTGCGGCCGACGACGCCATACAGGTTCGGGCCGATTTTGTCCGGCGCCCCTTTTTCGGCGTTGTGGCATACGGCGCAGCGGGCAAAGGTGGCAGGCGGCGTCGCGGCCTGTGCCGCACTGGCGGCAATCAGGGCGAGCGGCGATAGGGCGATCAGGACGGGGGCGATTTTGAACATGGCATCCTCTTATTTTGGGTGAGCATCAAATGCCACGGGCGGGATTGCGACTGAATTGCACTTTGGTTGAATGCGGTGGGGTAAGCGGTGCCTGACTAATGAAAGTCGCGTGAGCGGGGCAATAGGCGGACATTGCGTGGATGACGGGCACGTTCGGGCGTTGGCATGGCGGGTGCAGAGCCAGGATAGCGCGGTGGTTGCGGATGTTCGAATACATCGGCGCGCGATAGCGTCGGCTTTGGCGTATCCATGTCGGACAATCCGGCCAGTACGTCGCTGCGGTCGATGATCTTGGCCGCGACGATATGTGTTACGCCCTCCTTGCTGCGCTCCAACTCGCCTTCGACCACCATCACCCTTGCGGCCATCACCGGGCGGCGCATAGCCTCGAACTGGCGCGCCCACAGCACGATATTGGCGATCCCGCCCTCGTCCTCAATGGTGATGAAGATCGCATTGCCCTTGCCCGGCCGTTGCCGCACCAGCACGACACCTGCCACTTTGACGCGGCGACCGGGTTGGATGTCGGCCAAGGTCTCGCAAGGGGTCACCCCATCGGCGGCAAAGATCGGGCGCAGCAAGCCCATTGGATGCGCTTTTAACGACAGGCGCGTGACCTGATAATCGGCGGCCACCTGCTCGCCCATGGTCAGCGCGGGCAGGGTAACGGCGGCCTCTATACCCATTTCGGCGGCGCGTGCTGCCGCAAATAAAGGCAATTCCTTGGCCGGTGTCCGCCGTGCTTCCCACAAAGCTTGCCGTCGGTCGAGGCCCAGTGATCCACACGCATCGGCATCGGCCAACAGGTGCAAGGCTCGCGCTGGCAGGTCGGCGCGGCGGGCCATATCCTCGATGGTGGCAAAACGACGGCCCGATGATCGGGCGCGCAGCATCGCTCGCGCCCAACTTTCGCGAAAGCCGCTGATCTGGCGCAAGCCAAGGCGCAGCGCAAAACCGCGATCGCGGTGGGGGCGCCTGTGCCGTCCTGGCTCCAGCGTGCTATCCCAATCCGACGCATTCACATCTATCCCCCGTACCTCGACGCCGTGTTCGCGCGCATCGCGCACGAGTTGCGCGGGCGCATAAAATCCCATCGGCTGGGAATTGAGCAGCGCGGCGCAGAACACCGCCGGATAATGACATTTCATCCATGCCGAGACATAGACGAGACGGGCAAAGCTCTGCGCATGGCTTTCGGGGAAGCCGTAGGAGCCAAATCCCTCGATCTGGCGAAAGCAGCGTTCGGCAAAAACCGGTTCATAGCCGCGCCCGACCATGCCGCCGACCAGCTTGTCGCGATAGCTGTCGATCGTGCCAAGGTTGCGAAAGGTCGCCATCGCCCGGCGCAAGCCATTGGCCTCGGCGCTGGTAAAAGCGGCGGCGGTGATAGCCAGCCTCATCGCCTGTTCCTGAAAGATCGGCACGCCATAGGTCTTGCTCAGCACACCGCGCAGTTCGTCGGGGTCATGTGGCGGCTTGGGCGAGGGGTAGTCGACATTTTCATCACCGCCTCGGCGGCGCAGATAGGGGTGGACCATATCGCCCTCGATTGGGCCAGGGCGCACGATGGCGACCTGAACCACGAGATCGTAAAATACGCGGGGGCGCAAGCGCGGCAGCATGTTCATCTGCGCCCGGCTTTCCACCTGAAACACCCCCACGCTGTCTGCGGCGCACAGCATGTCATAGACCGCCGGATCTTCCGCGCTCAGATCGACCTCGAGGCTGTGATCCCCCAAGCCGCTCGCGCGCATCATGCCAAACCCCTTGGCAATCGCGGACAGCATCCCCAGCGCAAGGATATCGACTTTCATGATGCCTAGCGCATTGATGTCGTCCTTGTCCCACTCGATAAAGCTGCGTCCGGCCATGCCGCCATGGTGGATCGGCACGGTTTCATCCAGCCGGTCCTGAGTCAGCACAAAGCCGCCAACATGCTGGGATAGATGGCGGGGTAATCCCATGATCTGTTCGACCAGATCGTGCAGTCGCCGGATTTCCGGATTGTCGGGGTCGAACCCGGCCTCGATCACGCGCTCGGCACTATAGCTGTTGCCCCAACTGCCCCATACCGTGCCGGACAGTCGCTGTGTCACATCCTCGGTCAGACCCAGCGCGCGGCCCACCTCGCGCACGGCGCTGCGCGGGCGGTAATGAATGACTGTGGCGGCAATCGCGGCGCGGTGGCGACCATACCGGCGATAGATATATTGCATCACTTCCTCGCGCCGTTCGTGTTCGAAATCGACGTCGATATCGGGTGGCTCGCGGCGTTCGGTCGACATAAAGCGGGAAAACAGCAAATCATGCTGCATCGGATTGACAGAGGTCACGCCCAAGAGAAAACACACCACCGAATTGGCCGCGCTGCCACGCCCTTGGCACAAAATATTCTGTCCCCGCGCATAGCGGACGATATCATGCACGGTCAGGAAATAGGGCGCATAGGCTTCGGCCCGGATCAGCGTCATTTCCTCCTCGATCATGCGTAGCATCTTGTCGGGCACGCCATCGGGATAACGATCCTGTGCCGCAGTCATCACCAGATGTTCGAGCCATTCCTGGGCTGCCCAGCCATGCGGTACGGGCTCATGCGGATATTGGTATTTCAACTCGTCGAGCGTGAAGGTGATGCCCGACAGGAACCGTTGCGTCTCGGCGATGGCCTCGGGGGCTTGGCCAAACAAGCGGACCATTTCGGTGGGAGATTTCAGGTGCCGCTCGGCATGGGCGGCCAAGTCGCGACCTGCCGCCATTACGGTTGTGCCGAGCCGGATCGCACATAACACATCTTGCAACGGCTTGTCCTGCGCGCCTGCGAACATCGCATCGTTCACGGCGATGACGGGCACTTTGGCGATGCGGGCAATCTCCTGCAACCGGGCAAGCCGCCGGGCATCATCGCCGCGCCGATGCATCGTCGCGCCCAGCCAGATGTGGCCCGGTGCCCGGGCGGCCAGATGTGCCAGCAAATCCTCCAGCCGTCCGCCGGGTGCGAGGCTGAGCGGTGGCAGCGGCTGGGCGGGGGTGTAATCGATCGGCCTTGGATGCGCTTGTGCACTGTGTGTGCCCGGTGGCGGGCTGGTCGGCAGAGCCGTGGGGAAACGCTCAGGCGGCAGGACAATCAAGTGGATCGCGTCCAGATGCGCGATCAGATCGGCCAGAGTCAGGATGCAATCCCCCTTGACCGCACGCAGATTGCCACGCGTCAGCAGGCTGGTCAGCCGTCCCCAGCCATGCCGGTCACACGGGTAGGCGAGGATATCAGGCGTGCCATCGGCAAACACCAGTCGCGCCCCCACCAACAGCCGAAACCCCGGCGCCGCGGCATGGCTGGCGGTGATTTCCCGCAGGGCGACATGCGCGCGCACGACGCCGGCCACCGTATTGCGGTCGGCAATACCAATGCCGCCCATGCCCAGCGCCGCTGCGGTTCGCACCATTGCCGCCGGGGCGGATGCGCCATGGAGGAACGAGAAGCTGGTCGCCGCTGCCAGTTCTGCATAAGTCAGTTCGGCATGGGGGGGCGTCACGCAAACAGCCCATGCATATACCAGCGCGGCGGCGTTCCATCTTGCCCTGCCAGTCCAGCGCGAAATACCCAGAAACGACCGCCTGCCTCCTCCTCCACCCGGTAATAGTCGCGGGCGGGCAAGGCCCTTTCGGCATGGCCTTGCGCGCGGCGCCACCATTCAGGGGCGATGCGTTCTGGCCCCTCGGCCCGTGCCACGCGGTAATCCTGCCCACGCCAACGGAATCGGCGCGGCGGGCCATCGGGAACGGAGGCCAAGACTTCCAATCGCTGCGGTGGGTCGAACAGAAGCACTGGCCGGGCGGGCGGTTCACCGGGCGCAGGCGCAATCCAGCCGGTATCCGTGGCGGTTTGCCCGCCCCATGGCACCATCTGTGCCGCCCGTTCCGGCACATGGCTATTGCCAGCGGAGAAGCGCAGCACCTGTTCCGACCCATGTCGAACGGCCAGGCGATCAAGCAAGGCGGCCATCGGCTTTGCCTGTTCCGGCCCATCGTCCAGCGCGTTTTGCACCGCGCCCAACGGATCGGTCGATGGCACGGCCAGTGCGATCACATCATAGCCGAAACCAGGGTCTAGCGGGTCGGACAGGCTGTCGATCCGTTCCCGCAGCAGACGCAGGACCAAGGCCGGATCGCGAGTGGGGGCCGCGGTTTCAATCGACAGGCGGGCGATGTGGCCATCGCTGCGATACAGCGCCAGCGTAAAGCATCGCCCGCCGACGCCGCGTTGGGTCATCTCTGCACCGACTTGCGTTATCATTGTCACTGCCGCCGCCAGCACATCGTCCACGCGCGCGATCGGTTCGGCAAAGCGGCGCTCCGTCTGGATCGGGGCGTCGGCCGCGATGGTGGCAAAGGGGCTGTCCTCCTCGCCCAGCAATCTTGCGAGATGGCGCAGTAAATCGGTCCCAAACCGCGCCGCCAGCGCCGCGCGGGGCAAGGCAATGATATCGCCCACGCGCCGCATGCCGGCGCGGCGCAATGCGATCAACGTCGCATCCCCGACATCGAGCGCTGTCAGCGGCAGGGCGGCAACATTGGGCGCAGGATAGCGGGCCAATGCGCGTGCGGCATCGGGCGTGTCGGCGATCGCTGCGCAAGCGGTAAAGCCAGCGGCGCGCAAGCGGGCGCAGACCTGTCGGGCCATCGCCGCTTCGCCCCCGAACAGGTGGTCGCAGCCGGTGATGTCGATCACCAGCGTGGCGGGCGTGGATGCAACGGGCGGGCGGCCTTCGACCAGCGGGCTGTAATCCAGCGCCAAGTCGCCAAGCTGCTTGACCGCCGCCGCGTCCGCCGCCGGGTCATGCGGCACCGCGATCAAGTCGGGCATACTGGCTCGCGCCTCGGCCAGCGGAATGCCCACGTCCAGCCCGGCCCGTGCTGCTGATGGCGACAGCGCCGCCAACCGCATGGCCGACCGTGCCTGCTGAATCAGGGCAAATGGTGCCTCAGCCGGAGCGAGGCCTGCCACCACCGCGCGCTCTGCCGGCAGCCAAGGCAAAGACAGCGCCAAATAGCGGCGAGCGCAGCGGAATAGCGAGGTCGGCGACGCCGGCAATGGAGGGGAAATCTGGTCGGCGGAAGATGGCTTGATCACGGTCCCACTCCAGGGTGATGGACAGGCCTTCGCGCCCGCCGCGTTGGCGCAACAGCGTGAGGGCAAAGGCGGGGGCGCCGGGGGCGTTGGCCTCCAGCGCGGCAGACGGGGCGGGGGTAATCCGCCAGCGGGTATGGGCGACACTGGGCGTGGGCGGCGCGCCAGAGCGCAATACCAGCGCCATCGCGCCACTTGTCCCAGCGGCCAGCGCCAAGCGACGAGAAGCCGTGAGGTCATACAGCCGTTGCCGCCCATGCAGTTCGATCAGCACAGTCGCCCCGCCATGGCGCAGCCCGTCCAGCCCAGCGCGCAGCACAGACAGCGCATCGGGCAGCGCGAGGAGGGTGATGGCGGCGGGATCAATCCCCATTTCGACCAGCCCGGGCCCATAGGGCAAGCCGGGCGCGCCCGCCTCACGTGCCCAGAGCAGATGGCCAGAGGCACTCTGCCGCCGCTTGCGTTCGGCCAGCAGAAGCAGGAAGGTCAATCCTGCCGCCGCATCATTGGCCGTTGCTGCATAGGTTTCATGCAACCCGTCGGGTTTTAGTCCGCCGTCCAATCCTGCATCCATCTCGGCCACGCCCAGCGTCACCGGGCCCTCTGTCATTGGCGCGATGGAGGCGGCATCCAGTGGGCGCTGGGGCAGGGCAATGATCGAATCGGCTTGGAACATTTGTTCACTATATGTTCCAAGCCGCCTCTCGGCAAATCGTTAAGCGCGTTGCCGCCTTATTGTGGCTCAGGCATCAGCGGCATGGGGTGCTTTTGCGGTTCGCGCGGCGAACCACGGGATCATGCGGGCGATGGCTTCCTCGACCAGCGGCGTCGATACGGCAAAGCTGAAACGCATGAAACGGTGGCCCTCGATGGGGTCGAAATCCACGCCCGGCGCGGTGGCCACGCCAGTGTCGTTCAACAACTGGGTGCAAAAACCCATGCTGTCGTCGGTCAAATGCCCGATATCCGCCCAGATATAGAAGGCGCCATCGGGCGGCGCGATCTTGGCAAGGCCCAGCGCGGGCAGCGCCGCCAACATGGCCTCGCGGTTTTTCGCATAGGTGGCGATATGGCCCTGCAATTCGGTGTCGCAGTCAAAGGCGATCATCCCGGCATGTTGGCTGAGCACGGGCGGCGTCAGGAACAGGTTGCTCATCCGCGCATAGGCGGCATCGATCAGATCGAGCGGGGCGACCAGCCAGCCCAGTCGCCAGCCCGGCATGCTGAAGTATTTGGAGAAGCTGTTGACGATCAGCGCGCGTGGATCATGCACCAGCAGGCTGACCGTGGGGCCGGTATAGGACAGGCCGTGATAGATCTCATCCGACACGATCCGGATGCCGCGCTGGGCACAGACCTTGGCGATGGCGGCCAGTTCGTCGGCCGCGATGATCGTGCCGGTGGGGTTGGCGGGGCTGGCAATGATCACGCCATCGGGCGCAGGTTCGATCGCGGCGAGGGCGGCGGCGGTGATTTGATAGCGATCCTCTGGACCGCAGGCGATCTCCAGCGGTTCGATGTACAGCGCCTTGAGCGTATTGCGATAGGCGACATAGCCGGGCCGGGCGATGGCGACCCGCGCGCCGGGTGCAAAGGCGCTGGTCAAGGCCAGCACCAACGCGGGGGAGGCGCCGCAGGTCAGGATGACCTGCTCAGGCGCGATGATGACACCTTGTGTTTCGGCGTAATGGCGGGCGATGCGGGCCTTTAACGGGGCGCTTTCCCAATAGCCCTGCGCTTCGGTATCCAGCACGTGATGGGCCGCGGTGATGGCCGCCGCCGGGGCGCCGGTCGATGGCTGGCCATATTCCATATGGATCACGCTGCGCCCCTCGGCAGAGAGGCGGTGGGCCATCTGGCCAATGGTCATGGCGCGGAACGGGTCAATAGAGGCGATCATGCGACCGCCCCTATCACACCGCTCGGCCGATCGGAACCTTAGTGGTCCTGCGTTTCCCCACGTGGCAACACCAGCAGCATCCCGGCCGCGATCAGCGAGCCAACCGCCATCAGCGCCGCCACCGCAGGCAGGCCCAATCCGGCCTGAAACAAGGCGCCGGCGGTAATTGGCCCTGCCGCCGAGCCAAACCGCCCGACGCCGATGACAAAGCCCGTGCCGCCGCCGCGCACGGGGGTCGGAAACGACTGGGCGATCAAGGCGTAGAAGCCGACGATCACGCTATTGGTGCAAAATGCCGCGCCCGCCGCCGCCAGCGACAGCACCGTCAGATCCGCCGGCGCATGGCCAAAGACCGCCACCATCACAGCCGAAGCCAGCATCATCGCGACCAACGAACCACGCAGCGGCAAGCGCAACGAGGCGAGGCTGAACAAAAGCGCCCCGATCAAGCCGCCAACATTGGCCCACACCAGCACGCCGCCCGCCGCGGAGGGCGCAAAGCCCATGTTGACGACGATTTTCGGGATCCATTTCACCACGAAATAGAACGTGATGATATGGGTGAAATAGGCCATCGCCAGCAAGCCGGTCGTCGCCCCCAGCTTTGGCCCGAACAGATCGCGCAGGCCAATCTTTGGCGCGGCAGGGTCAACATCGGGCAGATGGTCGATCTCGTCATGACCAAAGGCGCGCATCGTGCGGTTGATCAGGCTCAACGCATTGGCCGGGCGGCGTTGCAACAGCGCCCCCACCGGTTCACGCATCAACAGCGGCACCAGCGGCAGCAAGACCAGCGCCAGGCCAGCGCCGAGATAGAACACATTGCGCCAATCCCCATGCACCAGCATCCGACTGGCGATGGTCCCGCCGATCACCGCGCCCAGCGGATAGCCGGCGGCCATGATGGCAATCCCGGCGCTGCGCCAACGGGCATTGGTATATTCGGCCGCCAGCGCATTGGTTGCTGCCAACATCCCGCCGATGCCAAGCCCGGTGAACAGGCGGGTAAGGGTCAGAAAACCGACGCCGGTCGATTGCGGCGTGGCCAACATGCCGATCGCCATGATCACCAGACACAGGATCGTGGTGGACAGACGTCCGATGCGGTCGGCCAATTGGCCCAGCAGGACGGAACCTGCCGCCATGCCGAACACTTCCATCGACAGCACAAGGCCGAGCGCCGCCGGTTTCACATGCCATTCGGCCGCGATGCCAGGCGAGGCAAAGCTGATCGACAGCACGTCAAAGCCGTCGAGCGCATTGAGCGCACCGCATAGCGCCAGCGCCACAACCTGTTGCTTGCTCATCGGTGTTTGCGCCAGAATGCGGCGCGGATCGCTGCCCCATTCGGCTGATGCAATCGCCAAGACCTTCTCTCCCATCCCAATGTTACCCGTCGCCATTTTTGCGCCGGGCGATATCCCATGATCTCTTATCGCCATAACGCGGGCGAGGTCCACCGGTGGCAGGAATCATCCGCGTCTTTTGGTTATATGCCATAACGATATGGCCACGGCGCCAATGGTGCAAGCGCGAATGGTAATGGGCGGGGCGGCGATTGGGGCATTGCCCTTGGGGGTGGGTCGCCTGTAGGTGCGGTGGATGCTGAAACGTCTGAAATCCTCGCTCGATCCCTATATCCTGTCCTTGCTGGCGACGGTGCTGCTGGCCTCTGTTCTGCCCGCGCAGGGTGGTGGGGCGGTCGTGTTCGATGGGCTGGCGGGTGCGGCGATTGTGCTGTTGTTCTTTCTGCATGGCGCAAAATTGTCGCGGGAGGCGATTTTGGCAGGGGCCGGGCATTGGCGGCTGCATCTGGCGGTGCTGGCTATGACATTTGCCGTATTTCCGCTGCTGGGGCTGGGGATCGCGGCGATACCGGGCCTGCCGGTGATGGTCGCTAGCGGGATGTTGTTCCTGACGCTGCTGCCCTCGACGGTGCAGAGTTCGATTGCGTTCACCTCGATCGCGCGGGGCAATGTTGCGGCGGCGGTCTGTTCGGCGTCGTTTTCCAATCTGGCGGGGATGGTGGTGACGCCGGTGCTGGCCGGATTGGTGATGGGCGGATCGGGCGCGCAGATGTCGCTGGGGTCGATCGAAAAGATCGTGTGGCAATTGTTACTGCCCTTTGTTGCGGGGCATCTGTTGCGGCCGGTGATCGGAGGATTTATCAATTATCACAAGGCAATGGTCGGCTATGTTGATCGTGGTTCGATCCTTCTGGTGGTCTATGCCGCGTTCAGCGCGGCAGTGGTGGAAGGGCTGTGGCACAGCTTGCCGCTATGGGAATTGGGGCTGATTCTGGCGCTCAATGTCGTGCTGTTGGCGGTGGTGCTGGCGGCGACCTGGGGGCTGGGCGGGTGGCTCGGCTTTGCGCGGGCGGACCGGATTGTGCTGCTATTTTGCGGGTCAAAGAAGAGTTTGGCCAGCGGTGTGCCGATCGCCGGCGTGCTGTTTCCAGCGGCGCAGGTGGGGGTGGTGATCCTGCCGCTGATGCTGTTTCATCAGATCCAGTTGATGGCCTGTGCGGTCATTGCCCGCCATTTCGCGGCGCAGGACCAACCACCGGCATGAAAAACCCCGCCGCCCGGCAAAGGGCGACGGGGCAAGGAATAAGACCGCGTTAAGCTGCCCTTAGCGTGGCCTTAGGCGGTTTCGGCCTGCTTGGTGTGGGCGGCCAATTGTTCATCAAACACAGGATTGCCCAACAGGAAGCCGATTGCCGCCGCGCGCTCAGTATTGATCGGCTCGTCCGGCACACTGGCCATAATGGCGTCGAAGCGGGTTTTCATGCCCGGTCCGAATTCTGGATGGGTCAGGATATACAGATCGTTGGCGCGAATGCCGGACAACACCCGTTCGCCCACTTCGTCGGCGGTCATCCACAGCGGCGAATTGGGGCGCTTTTCGAGGTCGTCCTCGCGCTGTTTATAGCCGCTGTCCTTGCGGAATTCGTCGGGGCGCAATTCGCCCGACTGTGCGATGTTCGACTGCACCGGCCCCGGCATAAAGGCTGAAACGCCGATATTATCCGCGGCCAATTCACCGCGGATCGCCTCGGAAATGCCCATGACGGCGGCCTTGGCGGCGGTATAGATCGCCGAATAGGGGATCGGGATCAGCGCCGATTGCGACGAGGTGGTCACGATCTGCCCCCCCTGCCCATGCGCCTTGATGCGCGGCAGGATGGTGACGAGGCCATTGATCACCCCGCCCAGATTGACGCCCATGCCCCAATCCCAATCGTCATAGCGCGCGTCGATCACCGGACCCATCACGCCGATACCGGCATTGCCGATCAACATGTGGATCTTGCCAAAGCGGGCCTCGGCCGCATCGGCGGCGCGGGCG